>NZ_CP035291.1:944106-1258809 GCF_006094395.1 Staphylococcus haemolyticus
AGTTACACGTTCAGCTTTACAACATGCGGCAAGTGTTGCTGCGATGTTCTTAACTACAGAAGCAGTAGTTGCAACTATCCCTGAACCAGATAATAATGATAATCCAGGTATGGGTGGCATGCCAGGCATGATGTGAAAAGACCAATAAACACCGTTATATCAACGTTTGAATTGTTTAATGGTCATAATTTGGTCGTAGAAATTTTAAAATAATCCTTTTGAGACGTTTTCCATGAGTTTACTAAACTTTTGGGAAGCGTCTTTTTTGTATGAGTTGGTAATCTTTGCGTATATGTTCATTGTGGTATTTATATCTTTGTGGCGTAAGCGTTCTTGTATTTCTTTGATGTGTACGCCAGCCTCAATAAGTAGGGCGTAATGTGTGTATCTGAACGAGTGGGTACTTATTTGCTTGTTCGTTATGTCAGTCTTTTTAAGTATAGCTTTTATCCATAATTGCAGTTTTTTAATTACAAGTGGATAACCATTCACATCAGTAAACACAAAATTATTATCTACATAAAGCTCATTTTTCCATGTGTCCTGGACGTTTACCTTATAATCTTTGAGTAATTGAATCACGTGGGGATCGACTGTGATTTTACCGATTGAGCTTTCAGTTTTCCGTGTAAGTATCTGATAATGCTTTTTATTATTATTCGGATTGTAATAAGTCTTAGTAATGCTAATCGTGTTGTTCTCAAAGTCTATATCAGACCATTTTAACGCTAATAATTCGCCTGCTCTCATGCCTGTATATGCCAATGTGGTAAATACTTCAAAGCTATTTTGTGGTGAATGGTGATACTTAGCAACCTTCAGGAATTGAAATAACTCATCTTTTTCAAGAAACTTTTTGTGTATCTCAATATCTTCTAATTCTTCCACGCTTACTTTCTTTTTAGGTCGTTTAATACCCTCACTAGGCATAGCTTTTATTAATCTCGTATCATACGCATACTTAAATATCATATTTGTAGAAGCCACAATACTATCAACATAATTCTTGCTATACTGTGCGCTTATATCGTCTACAAAGCGTTGATAATCATGTTTCTTGATAGTTTGTATTGGTTTAGTATTAAAACGCTCTATGGCGTGTTGTATGGCTTTCTCACGTGCTCTCACACTACTTACTTTTACATCATTAGCATACTGTTTAAGCCAATCATCAGCTACTTGTTTAAACGTGCTAGAAGAAGGGGCAATATAGTCACCATTTCTTAATTGACGCCCTATCATCTCAGCTTGATGTTTAGCGTCTGATTTACGTTTAAAGCCAGTCTTAGAGATGTATTCATATTTGCCAGTTTCTGCATTTTTACCAAGTGAAATACGATAACGCCAATTGTTTTTAGATATCTGATCGTAACTTGCCATAGGAACACCTACTTAATATATCGCTTAATAGTTTCTATCTCATCAAGTATCTTATTGTACTTGTCTTCACTTATAGTTTCACTATTATATAAAGCGTTTAATTGCGACTTTAAAATATCATATTTTGTATTTAGATAGTTATATATCAATAGTTTAATTCGTTGACTATCTTCAGCATCTAGAGGGACACGACCATAATAGGTTGTGTTTTTTTCATCTTCAAGATGATATTTCAAATCATTAACTGAAAAATCATAATAGTTACCATTATGCGTATGTGATTCAGTTAGGACATAATATTTAAGCGAATTTGAAACGAGTTTCTTCTTATCTTGATACTATATAGAAATAATGCAAAGTTGAAAAATAATGTAAGTATGACGTGAAAAATTTTTACTTATAAAAAGTAAGCGTTTGCTATTTGCATTTGGAGCCATTTATAAGATAATTTATATAGCTACTAAAATTTACTATTCAAAATGAGTATCCTTTAATAAATTGACTGTATCCTTTGGGTGCAGTTTTTTTAATTTATAACTTGTCAAAACTTTATATTTCATAAAGTTACAAACGGACTTAAAAGTACTCTTGTAAGCAGTACCTTAAAATAGGGAAGTAGTTTGATAAAAACAAAAAGAATACCCCACAGATATGTAAATGAAACTTTCCTCATATGTCGCAACTTGCGACGTTAGGTAAATGAATATAGCAACCGCTTCGATATTCACAAAAAAAGATGTAGCTCTGAACTGGGACTACATTTATTAACGAACAACTCATATTATTTACGTTATTAAATATTTAGGTTAAAAGTAAAGAACGATATAACATAGTAGGAAGAACTCATAAATAAGGTTCTAAAACTCATCAAATTTATATGAAATAGTACTAAATAAATGAAAAGGAGTTAACAAAATAACATAATGGTTATATCAAAATTAAAACATCTTTTATTTGACAATACATATTTACAACAATTATTTAAATAAAAGTTTAAAAAATATGATTAAAGTGAGTAAGAAAATGATAGAAATTGCTAAATAAGGTTTAGTTATATTTATTATTTTTATTATACTTGATATAATATTTAAAAGATTTATATTAAAGTGGTGAAAATTATGGTTAGTAGGAATCTTGAAGTTTATTGTGATGAAAGCAGTTTAGAAAATTTATTTAAAGATAATAAAAGTGGATATATAGTAATTGGTGGTATATGGTTAGATAAAAAAGATCATAAGATAGTAAAAAAAGAAATTGACCATTTAAAGCGAAAACATTCAATAGGTGGAGAATTTAAATGGAATAAAGTTTCATATTCCAGAAAGCAATTCTATTTTGAAATCTTAGACTACTTTTTTGGCAATAGGAAGATTAGATTTAGATGTATTGTAGTAAATACAAAAAAAGTTAACACAGAGAAATATCATAATTCTGATAATGAATTAGGTTTTTATAAATTTTATTTCAATTTACTGGATAAATGGTGTATGAGTAATGACAATTATTATATTTACTTAGATTATAAAAGTAATAAAGATAATAATAGACTACCAAAGTTAAAAGAAATTTTGAATTATGTGTCTGAAGGAGAAATAATAGATGTTTTACCAATCCGTTCAGAAGAATCAGTTTTTATTCAATTAGCAGATTTGTTAAGTGGTGTTGTTAGCTTTCATTTTAATAATAATGATGTAAAAGATAATACGAAATATGAATTTAAAAAAAGATTAGAGGAACATATTGGTGAGAGTATTAAATCTAGTCCTTCGAGTGAAAAAAAGTTTAATGTATTTCAAATAAGGTTGAATGAAAATGTATAGCGAACTTACTTACTTAAAAAACGAAGAAAAATATCGAAATTTATTTGAAAGAGAATATTGTCAAAAAGAAATTATAACTTGTCATAATATTGTCGTTAAATTCTATGCTAGACATTTTGACCATGCTTTTTTTAGTAGAAGTAATAGAAGAAGTAATAAGAAAGATGTATTTGACTCAAATAGAGCACAAAGAATATTATGGATAAAACAAGTTTTACAAGATAATAATATACCAATTTATCAGGGACATAATAGTAAAACCAAAAAAAGCGATAAGAGTAGAAGAGTTTCTTTATTAACACCAGATGGATATGTCGTGGTGATACGTATGACTGGTGAAGATAAGGCAGAATTTTTAACAGCATTTGTAATAAATGATTCTGCTGTAATAGGTAAAATAAGAAGTAATCCTTTGATATATGATCCAACCTAATAAATATTTTACTTGTCATTAGTTGTCTGTAATGATAATATATATTTGAAATACGTCCTTTACTTATGGTTTGGGATACACAAAGGCTTTGTGTAATGAGCCCGATAATCAGTGCACAAAAGGCCCTTTAAGGGTCTTTTTTATTTAGAAAGTATCTTAAATTCTATATAAAACTAAAATTTAAAAAATTAATTTATTTTTAATCTAGTATTTTTTATTATTTCCTTTGTTTTCAAACAATTTTTCTTAATGTATTATATGTTCTTAATTTCTGTTTATTTATTAAATTGTATTATTTTTCTCCATTACTCGATAATAAAGAAAATAGTTTATGATAAATATATTAATAACTTAATTACATTTTAGTAATTTATAGTTAGCATGCAAGCAAGCAAGTTAAATATCTCATTTCAAACGTCACTTTTAAAGTGGCGTTTTTTTGATAATTAGAAAGGTAAAAAATAATAAGGGTAGGCGGACTACCCCGAAATTCATTAAATGTTACTGTAAATTAAAATAGGTTTGAAATAATATATTGATTCATTCGGTAACAATTCATTTAATAATGGTCCTTGTAATGAAACGTCTAATTGTATAACTTCAAACACATTTTCATATTCAAATTTATTGAATTCGATTTTGCTAGCTTTTATTCCGACAACGTTTAATTTACTTTGAGCATAAAAGTATTTTAGCTCTTTAAATGGCACGTTTAAATTTTCTTTGTAAAGTGAACCGATTAAAGATTGTTTGTCGTGATCGAGTATTATTTTATAATCTCCAGGAACCAATTTATCTATAATCGCGCTCATTTTTTCTAAGGGTTTCAAATCTTTTTTCATACCTGTGAATTCTTCTCGGGTGTTTTTATCGATACCAATAAAACTTGATGTTTCAGATTTTATATAAATATCCATTAATTGTTCTAAAAACTTGAAATGATTGCCATCCAATTCAGCAATTGTTAATTTTTTGTCTGGATATAAAGAAATTTTATCACCTTTACCCATAGCGGTATTTTCAAATATTTCATAAAGATAATCGTGCAATTCAATTTTATACAATTCTGATTGAGCTTCACTTTTCGAATCAATAAAATTTAAAGTTTCTCTCAAAGAATTTTTATTGATTTTTAGTTTATAATTAGTACCATCTGAAAATGAGCCTTTTGCAATACCCGCACTTATTTCTAAACCAAACTCTCCTGTTGAATTTCCATCAATTTTATCTTTTGATTTTGTGTTAGCAGTGCTTTTACTTTCGCTCTCTGTACTTGTGTTTTTGTTCATTTGACTGTAAGATAGATTTAAACCTTTTCCGTGTTGACTTAAATAAGAATATATAAATTCTTTGTCGGTATATAGATAATGTTTCAATAAGATTCCTCCTTAGGTGGTGATTGTATGTTTAAAACTTTAAAAAAAATGAAAATTAAAGACGATATTGAATTCAAACAATTTTCAAATGAAGTCGATTATTGTTATCGTAAATTCAGTGAAGAAAATGATAAAAGAATGAAAGACCTCAACAACCAAAGAAAATTAGATAACAAGAATAAACAGCAATCATCTTTATGGGCAAATGCAATTAAAAATGGTAAATTTTAACGTCTACTTATGTAGGCGTTTTTTTATACCAAATCGTCCCAGATTGGAGGGAAAAATAGGGCAAGTGAATGCCCTCAATTATTCTGGTTTAACATCATAAATATAACGTTTGTTAGAAAATGACGTTAAAGGTTGGAACTCTAACTCGATTTTTTCTGGGTTGCCATTGATTGCAAAACCTTCAGAACCGCTAATTTCTCTATTAGGTGATAATGAATCCATCAATCCGTCAGTGATAGGGTAAGATTTAGCTTGTTTTCCATCTACATAAACTTTTACATCTCCGCCCACTGGAATTTCTTCTTTAGAGTTGTTTTTAATAGTCATGTCTACTTTTAAGACTTTATCAGCTTGAACTTCTGCAAATTCATTTCTTTCATCTGTATAAGAAGCACTGTCTAATGTGAATGACACTCCATCTATTTCAGTAGTTTCACCTACAGATTTAATTTTTGTATCCTTATCTTTGTCAAGCTTACCTTCTTCATTTATTTCTTTATCGACCTCATTCACGAAGGATCCAGTACACGCAGTTACGCCAATAATAATTAATATTAATAAAACTAAACAACCACCGCAGCCGAATAGCCAACTTTTTTTACGTTTTTTCTTTTTCTCTTCTTCTTGTTGTTTTTGGTATTCTTGAAATTGTCTAAATTGTCTTTCTTCTTGTTCGTTATTAAATTTTTCTTCCATGATTTTTCTCCTATATGTAGATTAAGTCTTTATATTCATTTGTATTCTAAGGTGCATTGTCCATTTGTTTATAGCACCACCGCCTTTAAATATGTAATATTCATATATCTTTATATTCAAACACTCGTAAAGACTCAAACGTAATAGCGTATTACCGTAATGAATAAGGGTAAACCTGCTACCCTGGAATATTAATCTTCGTCTTCATCTACTTTGCTCTCAATAATTTTAAGCACCTTTCTTACTTTATAAGATGTGATATCTTTAGGTAAAGAATAGGTGAAGCAATTATTTTTATTCGTTTTAACTTCGTAAACAATTTCATTTAATTTTATTTTGCAATTTAAAATTATCATCCATTGTCTCCTTAAAATAGATAAATTTAATACACCTTATATAACCTAAATACTCGCAATGAAATATTAATATCCGTTTTCTTCATACGCTTCATCAACAAGTGCGTTATATTCTTTAAGCAAAGTGTTATATTTAGACTGAGAAACACTATTTGATACTTTTGATTTACTTTCTGGTTTGTTTATCATAGTATTATAATCATCTACTAACGCGTTATATTGTTGAGCGGTATACGTACGGCTTTGTTTTTTACTAGATTGATTTTCTGATTTAGCATCTGAGTCCTTATTTCTCTTCGGAGCGTTTGACTTCTTATTATCATTTTTAATCGAGTTATCCCCGACTTGTCCACATGCGCCTAATATTAATAAACTTGAGAAAATTAAAAACAAAACCCTTTTCATTCTAAATTTCTCCCTTTATTTAATATTTTTATATTCAAACACTCGTAACGGTTCAAACTGAATAACATATTTACCATACCGAGTGGAATAATCATATTTTTGAGCTTCTTCTTTGGAACGTCATTTAAATCGTTATAGTTCAAACTTATATTACTAGTGTGTTGACTATGTTGATTAGAAGCATTTGTTGCTTCTGGTTCTGTTTCTACTTCTGAATTTTCATTTCTCTTTTATCCCACCATTGGTATAGTAAAATAATTAATTTGTGTAAATGTTATTTTAGCTCTTTTTCAATCTTTTCTCCCTTAACTCTACCTTTATCATCTACTTCAGTTTTAGGATCTTTCCTTTTCTTTGCGCTCTCTTCTACATCTTTAGTGCCACATGCTCCTAAAATTAATGTGCTTGCGAAAATTAATGCTAAGAATTTTTTCATAATATATATCCCCTTTGGTTTGTTTTTAATAATAAGATTTTATAAAAACATCAATTTCTTATTTGAAAACAATTTTATCTTCATCATAAGCATCAACTGAATAACCTACATATGCATGTGTTTTTAATATTAAATGTTTTGGTTCGCTTTTAAATTCATATTCATAAATATTAAATTTGAATTCTTCTGTTATTGTTTGGTGTTCTTTTAATTCAACATTTGTGTGTAATGTAAATGTTTGTAATTCATTTTCTAAAACAGGAAATTGACTATTTTTATCAGGATTTTCATATCTTTCTACTAAAGTTAATGAAATTTTGTTAATAGTTTGAGCAGAACTACCACCCTCTATTCTTACAATTCCTTCCAAAGTATCATTACTATGAATACTTTTGTTTTTTACTAAAGTTTCAACCTTCACAGAGTTTATTCCAATAGAAGCAAGAATGTTTTCAAACATAGAATCAAATCCTTTCTGATTAAATATTTTAATTAAACAATTACCATAACACTAATCCACTCTATGCAATTTAAAAACTCTCAATGGCTCAAACTGAATAACGTATTTGCCATATCGAATATATAAATAATTCTATCATTTTACTAATTTAAAATGTATAACGTATATAAAATATTAAGTTATTAATTATTTTAAGACGCTGATAGAAGCTCTGTGTTGCATTGAGAAATGCAAAGACGGATAACTTAATCACAAAAGGTTTAGTATAGTGAATGCATATAACTAAATTATTCAAATATAGATAAATATTTACAATTTAAAGAATGATGAAAACTTTTAACTAACATCAGATATAAGTCAGTTAGTCCAAGACAAAATATACATAACAATCTTTCATTGATCGGTACACCTTAAAAAGGATATATTGATACTAAAGAAGTTAAATATGCATATCCACATTCTGAAAGAGTAACAAATGTTAAAGTAGATAACATACATATGATTTAATAGTTTCTGACGGTGCAAATTATGTATTTGTTGGTAAAACAACTGTGGTAGTTAAGGGCAGCGACATCTTTTACTTAGAGTTTATGTCATGACATAATTATGACATAACGGATTGGAAAAACTAAAAAATATGGTATAATAAAATTACGGAAACGGCTTTAAATAGGGATTGTTAAGAGTTATTTTATAGTATTTTTAGGTGTACTTAATGCCAGGCATGATGTAAGTCATACAAACTTAACTAAATTAATTAATTTAGACGCTTTTCGAAAAATAATCACATTCGAAAAGCGTCTTTTTTAATGGGAAATCTTAATATAAATGTTTATTTAAACTGAGTAAATGTGCATTACAATATATAATAAATATATAAATGCTAGGCGGTGATAACATGCAGACTTATTCAAATAAAGATGATTTAATATTTGAAATTAGTAAGAGGGCTGAACTTTTTATTAATGAATTTAGTGATGTATCAGAATCAGATAAGGATGTATATAAAATTGGTGTCAATAGAACACCTGCACAGATGATCGCATACCAGCTTGGATGGTTAAATTTAATTCAATCGTGGGAGAATGATAATAAAAATAATATACCAGTTGTAACTCCCAGTCCTGACTATAAGTGGAATAATTTAGGAGGATTATATCAAGAATTTTATAAAACTTACTCAAATTACACATTAGAACAACTTATTAATCAGTTCAATAAGGAAGTAGATAGCATTATTGATTTAATTAAAAGTTTAGATAATGAAACATTATTTGAGAGTGGAAAAAGGCAATGAGCTTCATCAACGCCTTCCAAATGGCCAGTTTGGAAATAGATTCACATTAACACCGTAGCACCATTTAAGTCATTTAGAACTAAAATTAGAAAATGGAAGAAAACAGAAATATAAAGATAACTTAACTTTCGAAAGATTATAACAATATGAAAAACCATATTATCTAAAAATAAAAACGAGTCTAGGAATTATATCCAAGACTCGTCTTTTAATTAAGAACTATAATCCGAAAATTTATAATAAATCTAATAACCATGCTCCAAATAAGATAAATAGAATGAGTAATCCTATGAACAAATATAAATTTTTGGATACATGTCCTTTCGAAGTAAAAGCGTAAAGATACAAATAATACGAAGTGGAGATTAATGTAATAATAAGCAATATTGAAAAAATAATTACCATTTAGATCACAGCTTTCGAGTTATTTTTAATTTCGATAGAATGAATAAATCGAATATAAATACTTCTTCAATGTCATCCTAATTACTCTTTTTATTTATATCAATCGCTTACTTTAAATCATCGATTGCTTTTGCGATTGATTCAAAAACATGTGGAATGTCATCTTTTTCAATGCAACTAAAAGCAATACGGATATCTGAGTCATTTAACGCTATAATACCGATTGAATATTCGTTAATTAAATGGGTACGTAGTTCTTCAGGATTTACGCCATTGACTTTGACTGCCATGAAATAACCAGAATTAAAATCATAGGCTTGCCAATGATTTTTATATTTATCGTCATAAACAACAGATTTTGTAACTTCATATCTTTCTTGTAATGTATCTATATTTTGTTGAATTTCTTTATCAAATTCATCATGATTTTCTAAAACGTATTTAATAGCACTTTGAGAAGGCATTGGTCCACTTGAAATATTACTTCTTATTAAACCTTTAACTTTCGCTTCTAACACTTCTTTAGCAACATTATTATTTAATCCAAATGTAAGGAAACCAACACGTAGCCCCCACGCAAAGAATTCTTTAGTAGCACCATCTAAACGAATTGGTAAAATATTGCTTGATTCAATTTGATTTAGTGCAGTAAAAATAGACTGACGATAAACATCTTCATAGAATAAACCATAATATGCATCGTCTACTACAGCTATAACTTTTGTTCCTTTTTCAGCTAGTGAACGAACCGCTGAAACTATAGTTGTAACTTCATCGTTGTTCGGTGTATAGCCGGTAGGATTGTTTGGATAATTTAAAATTAAAATGACTTTGTCTTGATTGAAATTTTCTAAAGTAGTAACTAAATCATTTGTTGTGTAATGTCCTTCTTGGTTAAAGATTGAATATGTCTCAATATTTGCAGAATGACGTGTTTCATAAATTAGTTTGTAGTTACCCCAATTATGTGTTGGTACTAAAACAGTATCTCCACTCTCTACAAATAAATCAGCTATTAAAGATAACCCGTGAGTTAACGCATTAGTGACAATAGGTCTAGTAATTGTCTCTTTCGATAAATCAGGGTTTTCTTTTAGCATTTTGTCTTGCCATAAATCCCTTAAAGCTTCTAATCCTTGAGGTGGGGCGTATGGAAAGACTTCATCTGGAGATAAATGATTATAGACATCAAATAAAGTATCAGCATACATTTTCCCGTTTTTATTAGTAGCCATTCCAATTGTAGCGTTATATTTAGTTTTTTTAGCATCAGCAGATTGAGATAAAATGCCTTTTGGATAATACATTGATTGACCTAGATTTGATAACATACTTAATATTTCTGGACAATGATCAACAAGTTGATTATTTAAATTTTGTGCTAATGGGTTCATTTATTTAACCTCACTTTATTTTAGTGTTTAATAATATATTATCTTTAAATGCCTTAAAGATAAAGTGTTCCTATAATGATTACAAAGAATTGCTAATTAGGTTTATAAAAAGCGAACGTTTGTTCGTTTTTTATGTTAGAATAATGTCAGGTCATCATAAGATATGACACTTTTCATTTGGAGGTGTAGTGTAATGTCGTGGCTATTAGATGGTATGGTGACATTAATTTCGGGTGGTATACTCGTTATATTTCGTGTTTGGTTAGAATCTAAGTGGAAAGATAAATAGATGACCATACACAAAAACCCCTAACTTGCCGTCACAAGTTAGGGGTTGTGTAATGTAATTCGTGGATACAATTAAATTGTAACACATGGATTAATATTTTCAATTTTAAATGTATTTAGTAAGCAAATTTATAATTTTAATTTGTTATAATACATGTATTGAGGTGTTGATTATGATGAAACATTTAACTAAGATTTTCGTTAGTTTGGCAATTATCTTATTTGTTATTGGATATTATTTACAGGCTACAGGACACGAGAATCAAGGTGTTAAATTATTATTAGCAGCAATTATGTTTATCATATGTGCTTTTATTAATCGTAATAATGATAGAAAGAAAAACAGAAAATAACATTTTAGACTCTATATTAGCGTTTGACGTTAGATATAGAGTTTTATTTTTTAAATAGAATTGTATCTATAATGTATATACAGTTTGTAGCTTTAATACCATCAAATACAAGTATTTGCAAAATTACCTTTACAAAAGTATATATAGTGTGTATACTATTTATATACAGTTATAAAAGGGGGACATCAATGAAAATTATATTGAAGAACACCAGTGAACAACCCATTTATGAACAAATCAAACAACAAATAAAAGAGAATATTTTAAAGGGGTATGTTGAAGCTGGTAGCCACTTACCTTCGATGCGTGAGCTTGCAAAAGATTTACAGGTGAGTTTAATTACAACTAAAAGAGCTTATGAAGATCTTGAGAAAGAGGGATTCGTAACAACTGTCCGAGGAAAAGGTACATTTGTTAAAGAACAAGATAGTTCCATATTAAAAGAAAAGCAATTCTTTGTAATTGAAAATCTTGCTCGATTAATGATTAAAGAAGCTAAAACAATAGATATGCCTCTCAAGGAATTAAAAGAAATACTAGCTTTAATTTATGAGGAGGAAGAAGAATGAATGTCATTGAAGTAAAAGATGTATCGTTTCAAAGTAGTGCATTTTCAATAAACAATCTTTCATTCAGTATTCCTCAAGGATTTGTAACTGGATTCATTGGGGCTAATGGGGCAGGGAAAACAACGATAATTCGTATGATAATGGATATTATAGAACCTAAGCAAGGTCATATATCAATATTTGGTGAAAAAATAGCAAATAAACCGAAATGGATAAAAAATAAAATAGGTTTTGTTTATTCAGAAGTTTATTTTAACCAACAATGGACTGCAAAAAAACTTGAAAAAATGGTTTCACCATTTTATACCGATTGGGACTCACAAGCATTTAAAAATTATTTAGAAAAATTCAATTTACCTTTCGATGAAAAAATAAAACATTTTTCTACAGGTATGAAAATGAAATTGTCTTTAGCACTAGCTTTGAGTCACCATGCTGAATTGTTTATATTAGACGAACCAACTGCGGGGTTAGACCCTATTGTTCGTAATGAAGTGTTAGAAATTTTACAAAGTGAATTACTCGACGAACATAAGACTTTATTTATTTCAACCCATATTATTTCGGATTTAGAGAAAATTGCTGACTATCTTGTACATATAAAAGATGGAGAAGTTATTATGCAAGGTTTTCGTCATCAACTTCAAGAACAATACTCAATTGTACAAGGTGATAATCAAGATTTAGACGAGGAATTAAATCGCTTGTTCCTTTATAAAGAAGTGAAGTCGACAGGTTTTGTTGGTTTTACTAAACAGGCCCAAGTGTTTAAAGAATTGTTCGGAAAAAAAGTTAATATTAAACAACCTACGATTGAAGAACTTATGATCTACATCGAAAAGTCTAAAAGTAATGACAATCAAATAGATTTTCAGCAAAGTAGGTTGATAAAATGAAGCAATTACTAATTAGAAATTTTAAATGTAGGAGTATAACGATTGCCATTTATATCTTATTACTTCTATTAAATCCGTTATATGCTTTCGTATTTTCTAAAACAGAACTTTATTTTTTATTCTATGCACCGATTGCAATCACATTAATGGCGGTTAGCATATTAGACTCTGGACACTTGTTTAGACTACATAGAAGATTAGGAGGTAAAAGTTCATATTTGTTTTACGAAAGTTTACCTGTCTCTAAAAAAGACATGCTTAATGCGAATTACATTACCTGTATCGTATTAACACTTTTTGGTGGTTTTATTATCGCTTTGTACAATTTTCAATCTTCTAATATTGATTTTGGGGATTTAAGATACTCAACTGCGATTGCTTTTATATTTGTAAATTTTTTAAGTATTCCAATTGCATTTAGTAGGAATACTGAAAAGAAACGCGAAGGGATATCATATGCACCTTATATCTTGATAATGATGTTAGTTATTCCATTTGCTATTACAATAGTTTTTACACTAATTAATGCATTCGTTTTTCATCATCATATTTCTTATAATATCTTTGGCATATATTACAATTATGGTTTATTAAGCTTAAGTATTGTTTGGATGATTTTAAATTATTTGATTCAATTAAAACGTATAATTCAGCGTGAAAATAAAGGAGGGCCTATATGAAATTAGAAAATATTACAAAAACATATGGAGATAACAATGTTTTAGATAATATCAATTTTGATTTTGGAAATAGCAAAATTGTAGGTTTAATTGGTAAAAATGGTGTTGGTAAAACAACATTAATGAAAGTCATGAATGGCAATATTATTAATTTTAAAGGAAAAGTTCAATTAAATGATAACGAGAACGTTGGCTATCTTATTGAACATCCGAAATTATATGATAATAAAACAGGATTAAATAACTTGAAATTATTTGCTCAAGTTCTAGGCAAAGGTTTCGACAAGGAATATACAGATAAAATCATAGACGCATTTGGCATGAGACCTTACATTAAGAAAAAAGTGAAAAAGTATTCAATGGGTATGAAACAAAAACTTGCGATTGCAGTTTCATTAATGAACAAACCCAAATATCTAATTCTTGATGAACCGACAAACGGTATGGATCCAGATGGCTCAATTGATGTATTAGAGACAATTCAATCATTAGTGAATGATTTAGAAATGAAAATTCTAATTTCAAGTCATAAATTGGAAGATATTGAATTGATTTGTGATAGAGCTGTCTTTCTACGTGATGGAAACTTTGTACAAGATGTCAATATGAAAGATGGTAGTGCGCAAGATCATACATCGATTAAATTTGAAGTTAGTGAATTTAATACAGCACTAGATTATTTAACAGAACATTTTAACGTGCTTCAATCACACAAAGATAGTGGAGAAATAATGATTAAAGCACAAAAAGATTATAAACAATTACTCAAATCTTTAGCACAAAAAGATTTATATCCTAAGTATATTGAAACAAGAAAAAGTTCGCTTCGTGATACGTACTTTAATATTAATCAAAGAGGTGACAAATAAATGAGAAGTTTACAATTAGTTAAATATGATATATTGAGTTTTTGTAAAAGCTATTTAACATATATAGCACTAATTTTAATCTGGTTAGTATTAGGATTAATAACGTTCTTAATGGCACGAAATAATGATCAAGTAAATTATTCATCTATTTTATCTATGGCAAATTGGATGTTCTTATTCTTTGGCTTGTTAGTAGTGATTAAGACAATTACACGCGATTATTCACAAGGTACGATTCAACTTTATATGAATAAAGTGAAAAATAGAATTGGGTATATTATTGCTAAAACAATTTCAATTATTTTATTTTCATTCATTTTTGCATTCATCACATATATCACATTAATGTTAGTACAAGCATTTACAGAAGGAAAAAATTTAGACGGAGATAAGTTCTTAACGAACATTTGGTTCTATCTTATCTTCTTACTGTTCTTTGGTTTACTCTTATTCTTAGTTACATTAATTGTTCAAAAACCGGCAGTAATCTTTACACTAGGTATATTCTTAGTATTTATAGTTCCATTTATTCAACCTTTTATTGGTTTGATTCCTGACTGGGGAGAAAAAATTCAAAAATCATTAAAGTATATTCCGTTTAGTTATTTAACTGAGAAATCTCAAACGGATAGTATTAAATTTTCAAATTGGCAATGGTTTATTTCTTTAGCATCAATTGTTATTTTATTCATTGCGAATATTGCTTATGCAGCTAAAAGGGATATATAATATATGCCAAGAAATTGATATCCAAAAAAGAGGGTAGTAAAACAAATTTTGTTTTATTACCCTCTTACTATATATACTTTTATAGCATTAACTTACTGATTATAGAGTCATAAACTTGATTCCATAAGTCAGTATCTGATTTATATTTAGAAGTGATTTCATGATGTACTTCTTTTTCTTTATCCTCATAATTGTGTGCATCTTTAGGTGGTAGTTTTTCAGCTCTAAGTTGAGTAACAAATTCTTGGGCTTCACGAGCTCTAGGGCCCCAAACACTCACCTGTTCAAATTGATCATTCATAAAGATAAAGATTGGAATCGAGCGTGCTGTACCATTTGTTAAATATTGATCAATGAGATTTGTGTCTTCATCTCTATGGAATACGCGTACTTCTAGCTGTAGTGATTCACTTATACGCTTTAATATAGGTAAGTTCATCATAGCGTCGCCGCACCAATCTTCACTTATAACCAAGACTTTAGAATAAGAACTATCTTTAAGTTGATTGATTCTATCGTCAGACGAAGGTAGTGTGAATGCATTGTAAATTGTTAGTACATTATCTTTATTCACAGTCATGCTATCGATATATTCATCAAGTGGCTGACTATTATTAAAATATGTTTCTAAATTAGCCATAAATAAAACCTCCCCGTTAAATTTATATCATTATAACAATTTTTACTAAGAATGAATAATTATAAAACTTAAAATATATTAGTTTTATCACAATTAATAAGAACGTTAAAACAACGTTACAATTCTGTAAGAAATGATTGTAGTGGTTTAGATGTTTCTCAGTAAGTGGTTATGATATATTTAAGTTAATAAGAATAGAAGTGGTGGTACGGTTGCGCATTCAAAATCGATGGATAATCTTTAGTATTTTTACAATAATAGCTTTTATAGTGGTTACGTGTCTTACAATCTATAAAAATGAAAAAACAATTAATCTTACTGAAGTGAAGATAAATGATATTCAATTAAATGAACCATTTAATGAAAATGATTATGAGATAAATCATCACATAAAGTTGGATAGATACAAATTCTATAATGATAAAAAACATAAAGATTTAACTGTAAAAGTAAAAAATAAACACCAAACAGTAAAAGGGATCGTATTGATTAATGATCATGATGTAACAACAAACTTTGGTGTTAAAATTGGAGATAGAGTGGATCATGCAATCAATTATTTAGGTGATAATTATCGTAAAGATAAAGTAGGTAAGGGATATGATGCGTTAATTTATGTTGATAAAGAGCACCATATGAAGCTATCCATTTTATATAAGGATAATGTGGTTAAACGAATAGAATTTTTTAGTCGTTAAAAAGTGATACTTTTACAATGCACTTCAAAATAAGCTACTTTTCGATAAGATAGAGATAATTCAATTAAGAAAGTAAGTGAAATAATGGATAAGATTACCTTTTTAAATGAACTTGAATTAGAACTTGATGAATTACCAAGAAAAGAAAAAGATAAACTCATGGATGATTATGAAAATCATTTCTATGAACAAGAATCGAAAGGGAAATCAGAAAAAGATATTATATCGGATTTAAGAGAACCACATGATATAGGTATAGAAGTTAAAGCCAAAGAAGCAATATCCTATGCTAAAGTAACACCTAACCTACGTAATATTATTAGGGCTATAATGGCTTCATTAAGTCTTGGCGTGCTTTCTTTTTTCTTCATCATCATCCCTATTGTAATATTTATAGCATTATTGATTGTAGTGTTTATATTCTCTGTTTTTTTAATTTCTCTTCCATTAATAATAATATCAATGAGTATCATTAAAGGGATTGTTGATTCGTTTAGCAATTTCTTATTTAGCATTTCATATGCCGGATTAGGTATCGTCTTATTTGTAGTTACCATGAAAATTACACAAAATTTATATCGACTTGTATTAAAATATTTAACTTGGTATATCCAAACGGTTAAAGGAAGAATTAAACAATGAAGAAGGCAATGATAACAGGCATAGTAATATTTGTAGGATTTTTCTTAGCAGCAACTTTAGTCTGGTTTGTGCATGATAAAGATGAATATAAAAAGCTAAAATATGATAGAGCATACAGTAATGTGAAAATGAATAATTTAAATATTGACAGCTATAATTCAGAACTCACAATTAAGCAAGGAGAACATTGTGGTGTTAAATATTATGGTGATAATGATGTTAAGGTATATCGCACAAAAGATACATTATATATAAAAGAGCATAAATCTGATAAGAGGGGTTATAGCGTTAATATTAATCCTTTTAATCAAAGTAAATCAAAAATTGAAGTTACACTTCCAAATAAAAACATTAATAATTTAGATGTATATTCAGGATTTGGAAATGTGAATCTTGATGGCATTAACGCGAAGAAAGGTTCGATTTATCAAGACAATAAATATTTAAAAATTCAAAATTCAAAATTTGATAATCTTTCCTTCAAGAGCGATGCTGGTGGAGTAAAAATTAAAAACAGTGATATCTTTAATAGTGAATTTAAGACAGGGGTAGGTAACGTCGAAGTAAATAATTCAAAGTTAAAAAAATCGTTATTTGTAAGTGAACTTGGTTATCTTAATTTCACAAACATGAATAGTGAAACAGATGTAAAAGGCTCAAGTAAGCTTGATTATATTCATTTGGACTATAAAGATGAACCTAAAAATACTTTATTAAAATTACACCCAGGTACAGGAGAGGCAAAAGTTGAAAATAAAGCTTTTAATAAAGGTAAGGTAGGAAATAGTAATAATGTAATTGAATTTTACACGGTAAAAGAAGATATCACAATAAAGTAAAATGATTGCCTACACAATAAGAGGCAATCACTTATATAAGTCGACGAACGATTTTAAAGTTCGTCTATTTTTTAATAATTTGCGAATGTTAAATCGGTATCAATTAGACCATTAAATTGTTGGATAGTTAACTCATTTCCATCTAACCAAGATTGAAAATTTATTGATGTGGGTGATTGATTTTCACCTAGTGTCATCCAAGCGGTTAAGTTTTGCGGTTCATACATTGAAGTGTGTATCGTACCTGACCAACTTTTAAATAATTTGCTATATATTTCGAATTTTGGATCATTAAATAATTTAAAAGCTGTATGTTTATCTAAGCTTTGTGAAGTTTGTGAGACAGTACGTTCTAGACGTTCACGTGATTCTTTTGTGTAATTTCGGTTTTCATGCGTTAAGATTTCGAAATGATTTGTACATACTTTATCATATCTGACATCAAAAGAACGTGGTGTAACCTCAACGATTGCGTGATTAAGCTTTCTATCCATTAAAATATAACTGAAAGAGCTTCTATGAGGGAGTTCTTTCAAGAATCTAACGGCTTCATCAACGTCTTTACAATATTCTAAAACAAGACGACCAATCATATAACATACAAAGCCATTAGCAGGGTGTTTACGATGCATAAAGTTATAGCCCATCGTCAAACCAGCTTCATTCATACCATCCATACGACCTGTTACTCTAGACGTAGGCCCAATTTGCGCTAGCCCTCCGTCATTAGGTTGGAATAATAAATATCTCCCATCGTATGTGGCAGGATGATAATCATAATTGCGCACCATAAAATCCTTACCTTGAAATACAGTACATCCACTTTCTTTTAAATCTGTGAAACGATAATGTGCAAAATTTAATATCATTTGTTTTGTAGGTAAGTTCAGTACTTCTTGCATACCCATTAACTCTTCCCATATTTCTGGCGCGTATGTTTGAAATACTTGATACGTTTCGTTAACATCTATATCAAATCGGGGCATACGTTTTTTCCATTCACGTTCACGATTTTGCAATAAGGGTGTTTGTTTTAGCCATAGCGCTGTTATGACCCCTAAATCATAATGCGATCCTCTAAACGTCATTATATCTGATTTCACTTGTTGCATGAGAAGGCCTCCTGAAAATTCTAAATATTGTAAAATAGCATTAATTGAAAACTAATATAATTATTATTATACTGAACATGATAGCAAGAAAAATTTAAAAAACAAGGAGGGGTACTATGTTTCAAGACGCTTATTTAAAAGTATATAACAAAGTAAAAGCTTGGTGGTTGTATTAAACTAATTTACAATTGAAAATTTATGAAGTTTTTGAATTTTGAAATTTATTTTATAGTTATTATTATAAGACGAAAAAAGGTATCTATTTAACCATAACAGTAAGTATGATAATATATAATATTGTAAACATACTTATATCTATTTAGAGGTGAAACATACATGTGGGATTTAATTAAAGGTTTATTCAAATTCTTATTAAGCTTAGTAGTTATTACATCAGTAGTAGTTGGTGTAGGTGTTGTAGCATTTGCTTACATCTTCAAGAAAGACTTTGAAGATATCGAAAGAAAAACTAAAGAAATCGTTTCAGATATCGAAAGTAATAACGCGTAATAATAGTAATTTAACCAGTGACTTCCGTTTTGAAGTTACTGGTTTTTTATTTCAATAAATTCAAACAATGATTAAGAATAATTGTCATAGACACCAATCTTTTAATAAAATAAAGGTAATTAGACAATAGGAGGTATTCTGATGACGACGAAGGGTTATATTGGTTCATACACAAAAAAAGAAGGTAAAGGTATTTACTTATTCGAATTAAATGAAGATAGTGGACAAATTAGTTCTGTTAATACTGGTTATGAGATTGAAGCATCTACTTATCTTGCTCAAACAGATGATTATTTATACGCAATCACTAAAGAAGGTGAACACTGCGGGGTAGCTGCTTTTAAAAAAGAAGCTTCTGGTTCGTTAACATTAATTAATAAATGCTTAGAATCTGTAGAGGGTACAGGTTGCTATATATCGGTATCATCTGACCACAATTTTTTATTTGAAGCAGTGTACGGCGCTGGTATCGCTAGAATATATCAATTGAATAAAGATACAGGTGAGATCATTAAGTTAATTCAAGAATTAAATCACGACTATCCACTTGGAAGTCATGAACGTCAAGAGCATTCACATGTCCACTATATAAATGAAACACCCGATTGCAAATATGTTGTAGCTACTGATTTAGGTACAGACAGAGTTGTAACTTATGAATTCAGTAATGAAGGTCTTAAAGAATACAAAGTTTCTAAATTTAAAGATCAAGATGGTCCAAGACATATTGCATTTCACAATAATGGTGAATATGCCTACATTGTTCATGAATTATCTAATTATGTTAGCGTAGCTAAATATAAAGATGGTCAATTTGAAGAACTAGAACGTCATTTAACTGTTCCTGAAGATTTTAATGATGACACTAAATTAGCGGCTGTTCGCTTATCGCATGATCAACAAACTTTATATATTAGTAACCGTGGTCATGATAGTATTGCGGTATTCACGATTACAGAGAATGGCGCGGGACTAAACCCTGTAGAAATCGTTAAAAGTGGGGACCAATTCCCAAGAGATTTTAATATTACTGAATCAGATGACTATCTAGTTTGTGCCCATCAAGAGGGTAATTATGAAATTACAGTTTTTAAAAGAGACACAAATACTGGTAAATTAACGCCAACAGATAATCAACAAATTGCACCTGAAGGTGTACATGTTAGTTTTATTTAAGTAAAATACTAAGCCACGGCAGTGTAAAATGTCGTGGCTTTTTGCAAATTTTTATAAGTTTTTAAAAAATGTTCTAATATATTTAAATTTACCTTTATAAGGCGGATACATAACACTTGAATCTAATCGCGTAGACCTAAAGATGTATGACTTGCTATGGCTAAAGGTTTGGAAAGTATATTTACCATGATATTGTCCAATGCCAGACATTCCGACACCACCAAATGGTAAATTAGGATTAGCAAGATGCATTAAAGTATCATTAATTGCACCGCCACCGAAAGATAATTCGTTTAATACACGGTGTGTAGTATTCTCATCTTCACTAAATAAATATAAACTTAACGGTTTAGCTTTACTCTGAATAATATCTACTGCCTCATTAAAATCATCATAAGTAATAATAGGTAATATAGGTCCAAAGATTTCATCTTGCATGATTTTAGAACTTGACGTAATACTATCTAAAATAGTTGGTTCTATATAGCGTGTTGTAGCATTTGCATTACCACCGAAAATAACATGGTTTTGGTGCACGTTAAGTAATTCATTTAAGCGATTAAAGTGTTTATCATTAACTATGCGACCAAAATCTGGACTTTCCTCTATGTTAGTACCATAAAATTCTTGAATACTTTGTTTAAGTGCTTCAATCAATTCGTTTTTGACCTTCTTATTAACTAATATATAATCCGGAGCCACACATGTTTGTCCTGCATTAGTAAATTTACCGAAACTAATACGATCACTAGCAACTTTAATATTAGCAGTATCATCTACAATAACTGGAGATTTACCGCCTAATTCAAGGGTAACAGGAACTAAATTTTTGCTTGCTGCTTCATACACGATTTGACCAACCTTGTCACTACCTGTAAAGAATATGTAGTCAAATGGCAGATTAATTAATGTTTGTGTTTCTTCTATACCACCCTCGATAACACCTATATAATCAGTAGTAAATACGTCTTCAATAATTTGACGAATGACCGTGGCAACGTGAGGTGTTAATTCAGATGGTTTTATAATAGCAGTATTTCCAGCTGCAATAGCCCCAATTAAAGGTTCAAATAGTAACTGTACAGGATAATTAAATGGACCAATGATTAATACTGTGCCATATGGTTCTTGTTTGATATAACTTTTTGCCGGAAACATAAATAGAGGTGTATCAACTTGTTTTGTTTTAGACCAATTTTTAAGTTCTTTTCTCGCAGTTTTAATACTTTTTAGTGTGATACCAATTTCTGTGGCATATGCTTCAACAGGACTTTTTCCCAAATCAGTCTTTAGAGCATCTAGTAAATCATTTTCATGATTTTTAATACTTTTACTTAGAAGTTTTAATTGATGTTTTCGAAATTTTAAATCTTTCGTTTTATGTGTTTTGAAAAAAGCTTTACTTTCTTCAAATTGTTGCTCAATGCTTGGCAATGTGTGATACCTCCTAAATAGTAAAATCTATATTAAAGAATTAAATTAAAATAAATGATGTAATTCATCATATCTATACCCTAAATATTTTTCAATAAAAAACAGTTGAATGAAAAGATTCATTCAACTGCGTATATAAAGGCGATAACTAAATTGCCAATATGTTTTATTTAATTAGAGCATCTGTGATTTGAGGTACCACTTGTTTTTTACGTGATACAACGCCTGATAAGAATGCCATGCCATCATCTAATTGAACTTTAAATGCCTCGCCGACTTTATCTTTTTCAGCACCTACTACTAAGATTTTAGAATCACTATTAATAATGTCAGTAACTACTAATACAAATAAATCATACTTTTCATTAGCACTTGTTTCTAACATTGCTTTTTCAAGATCTTCTTTACGATTTAATACTTCATCAATGTCGACAGTATTTACTTGGGCAATGCGTGTAACATAGTCGCCCATATTAAATGATTTAGCATCCATGTCTAATAATTCCTCTGCAGATTTATCAGTAGTTGATGCACCAGCTTTTAACATTTCTAAGCCATATTCATCTAAATCAACATTTGCTAAATCTTTTAAATCTTTAGCAGCATTTACATCCTCATCAGTACAAGTAGGAGATTTGAATAATAAGCTATCAGAAATAATTGCTGAAATCATCAAACCTGCGATATGCGGTTTAATTTCAAAGCCACGTTCTTTGTACATTTTGTAAAGAATAGTAGCAGTACAACCAACTGGTTCTGCGCGGTACCAAAGCGGTGAAGCAGTTTCGAAATTAGCGATTCTATGATGATCCACAACGTGTTTAATCTCTGCGTCAGAAATTGTTTCAGCACTTTGTTGGAACTCATTGTGATCGACTAAGATTACTTCTTGACCATCTAAATTATCACTTAATAATTCTGGTGCTTTAACTTCAAAATGATCTAAAGCAAATTTAGTTTCAGGATTAATATCTCCTAAACGATATGGCGTCGCTTCAGAGTTACCAGTTAATTGTTCAAAATCAGCCATGATGATAGCTGATGCTATTGCATCTGTGTCTGGATTTTGATGTCCAAAAATATAAGTTTTTGCCATTGTTATTATCCACCCTTATCATTTAATTTTTCATCTTATTTTATCATGTTTCATTTAGCTACATCTACCTCTGCGCCTAATGAGTTTACAAAATGTCCTAAAGCCCATTTATGACCACTCTCATTGAATGAAGCAACACCATCTTTCGGAATAGTAATGTTATACCCCAAATTATAGGCTGAAACAGCAGTGTGTAAAATACAAATATCTGTACAAACACCCACAATTTCAATATCTTTTATATTTCTCTCTCTCAATAGACTATCTAGAGGTGTACCATAGAATGAATCATAACGACGCTTATTTAAATAATGAATATTACTGTTTCCACTAATGTTATTATAAAAGGCTTTAATCTTACCATATAATTCACGTCCTGCTGTGCCCTCAATATTGTGAGGAGGGAATAACTTTGTCTCAGGATGGAACATATCGTTCTCATAATGTAAATCCATCATAAAGAAAATATCTTGGCCTTCAGACTGATATGTCTCTAAACGTTTCAGTATAAAAGATTCAATATCTTGCCCAGGTTTACCACATGTTAATCGACCATCATCTGCAATGAAGTCATAAGAATAATCTACTACTATTAGTGCTTTTCTAGTCATAATCAATCTTCCTCTCTATTAAATGTTTGAGCTATTTAAAAATTGTATAATTATATAGAAACGATTAAATTATTACCTCATTAATCATTATATATATTATAGCTAATCCCATTCTAAAATGGTATATAGCAATAAAATAGGTTTGAAAGTTTAGATAGGGGATACGTTATGTTAATAAATGCTCAAGATTATGGATTAAAAGGATGTAATAAACGCAAAGACACTAAAGCAATACAACGAGCACTGAATAAAGCAAGATATGGTGAACACACTGTACTTATACCTAGCGGTACATATTATATTTCGAAAGCACTCATCATTTATGACTCAACAACTTTATTACTAGAAGATGATACGACATTACTAAGATGTGGTAAGGATGCACTTTTAAAAAATGGCCATCGTTTTGGTTTTTATAAAGGATATCAAGGTAATAGTCATATTTATATTAAAGGTGGAACGTTTGATATGAATGGCTCTAAATATCCATACAATAATACTGCGATGTCAATTGGACATGCAGAAGATATTCAATTAATAGGTGTAACAGTATTAAACGTAGTTGGCGGACACGCTCTAGACGCTTGTGGTATCAATGGTTTGTATATCAAAAATTGCAATTTTAAAGGTTTTAATGATTTTGATGGGGATCGTTCATTTTCTGAAGCAATTCAATTAGATATTCAAGTACCTGGTGCGTTTCCTAAATTTGGGACGACAGACGGAACCATCACTAAAAATGTAGTCATTGAGAATTGTTATTTTGGGAATTCAGATGACCATCAAATGCGTCCATGGAATAGAGCAATTGGCTCACATGCAAGCAGGTATAATAAGTTCTACGAAAATGTGCATATAAAAGATAATTGTTTTGAGGGGACTGAAGACTATGCACTAAC
Organism: Staphylococcus haemolyticus; assembly: GCF_006094395.1. Classification (NCBI taxonomy): domain Bacteria; kingdom Bacillati; phylum Bacillota; class Bacilli; order Caryophanales; family Staphylococcaceae; genus Staphylococcus; species Staphylococcus haemolyticus. The sequence continues at coordinate 968,837 of NZ_CP035291.1, forward strand.
ACCCCTAAAAGCTAAAAATATGATTATTTCACGCAATAAATTCAAAAATTGTAAAGGTGGTATTCGATTTTTAGGGGTAAAAGATGGAAAAAATGCTGCTGATCCTGTTACTGGCAAAGTCATGGAATCTCAAGCTGGTGAGAATTTCAGTGTGATTGGTAATCACTTTATTGGAGAAATGAAAAAAGATGCCATTCACATTAGAAGCTATAATAATGTAAAACATCAGCAAGTGTTTATCGCCGGTAATACTTTTGATAAAGCATCACAAACTATACATTTAGAAGATATAGAAGATTTAACCCTAAACCAGGGTGAAGATGTTACCATTAAAAAAATTAATGTAGACTGAGTAGAGATAATGTTTTCGAACACAACCCAACAATAAATAGCCAGTAAATACGTTTTGAAGACGCATTTACTGGCTATTTAATTTCGATACATCAGTGTTAAATAAGGACAAGACAGCAAATTTTTTATAATTTCGTCATAATGCCTTTCGATATTTATCTAATGGTGATTAAATGCACCTATAATTTTAACTTCAAAATCTAAAGTCTGTAATATTGTGATAACCTTATTGAGTTTTTCATTTTTCCCAATATCGGTTTGAACAAAAAATCTGTACATACCTAACTGCGTCTTAAGAGGTCTAGACTCAATCCATGACAAGTTAATATCAAATAAAGCAAATGTGTTAAGTATACTAGCTAATAATCCAGCTTTATCGTGTTTAGGTGTTATCAGTAATAGCGTACTAGAAGCAGATTCATTGTAGTGCTCGTTACTTTTTACTACTAAAAAACGAGTGACGTTATGTGGATAGTCTTGTATATGTGTATCTATCGGTTCGAAACCATATGACTCTCCGCTTCCTAATGGTGCAATAGCAGCGACATGTGTGTCAATTTTTTCTAAACTTTGAATCGTACTATCAACATAATCATATAAGAAATGATGTCGATGGATATATTGACTCGTTTGACTTATTGCAGGTGCAATGGAATAAACCTTTTTAATATCATCCAGTGAAGTACCTTTATTAGCGTATAAACCAAAATTAATATCTAAATGGATTTCGCCATGAGCGTATATATCTTCTTGTGCAAGTGCATCCGCAACAATATTAATAGTACCTTCAATTGAGTTCTCAATAGGTACGATACCTACAGCATCACTATGACTATTAACGGCTTTAATTACTTCATAAAGATTTGATTTAGGTGAATATGTAACTTCTTCCTCAGATAAATAAGTTTTTGCAGCTAAATAAGAAAATGTTCCCTTAGGGCCTAAATAATATAAACGCATCTTTGTTCGTCACCTCGTATTATCGAACACTAGTGAAATGGACATTTCATTGACTGTTTCTTTTTATAATGAAAATTAGGATCCTTGATTTCATTATTATAACCATGATGATAATTTGAAGTTAGGGTCGGTGAAAGTGGTGGGGCTAACCAAGACCATTTACCTGTGACATCACGGTTATTTGCTAGTTCCTTTTCTTCAAATAATTGAAATTGTTTTGATGCAGTAAGGTGATCAACAATAGAAACACCTTGAGATTTAAATGAATGGTATACAGCATAATTAAGTTCAACGAGTGTTCGATCTTTATTAAAAGAATTATTTTTTAGTGTACCAAATTCAAACGCTTCTGCAATACTTTCCAATAAATTATAGCGGTAAGAGTCAGTGAAATTGCGTACTGCAATTTCTGTTACCATATACCATCCATTAAACGGGGCAGTTGGATAAGTAATGCCACCAATTTTCAAATCCATATTAGAAATGATTGGAACACCATACCATTTTAAATTTAAATCCTTTAACTTTGGATAATGTTCATGTTCTATTTCAACTTCTTTTATTAATTCATGGGGTAACTCAAACCATTTTATAGAATCATTAGGTAATTGATAAATGAGTGGTAGTACATCGAAATCAGTACCTTTGCCTTTCCAACCTAAATGCTCAGCTAATTGTGTGATTTCACGTTCAGATGGATCACCGGCATGTTCATAACCAGCATATCTAATAAGTTGATTATTATAGATACGAGGTGCTTGATTAGGTGAAAAAATCGTTATATAAGGCTTGATCTTACCATTATTCGTCGCATGTTCAAGATGATGATTGATTGTATCTATAAAATCACGCTCATTATCAACGTTTCTAGCATCTTCTACATTTAAAGAATCCCAAAATAAGCGTCCAATACAGCGATTAGAGTTACGCCAAGCAAGTTTAGCGCCATACGACAACTCTTCCAAAGTATGCGTATATGTACCAGTATGTTCAATTTCTTTTTCTATCTCTTTTATTCTTTTATCAAAAATAGATGGATTGTAATTAAGTTCACGATACATCGTTTCGATAAAACTTCTTGCTTCTTCCAATAACATATAACCACCTCGGTTCATATTATAATCTAGACAATAAATTAACTCATTCAATTACATAGATTGTCACGAATTTGTCTTATTGATACTTATTTAAATTTTAATTGTATCAATAGGATGTGAATACGCACTTCTACTGAATTATGATAAAATGTACTAAAACATCGTTAGGAGAGATTGTGGTGTATCGTTACGAAGATGACAGTTTAATGTTACATAATGACTTATACCAAATTAACATGGCAGAGAGCTATTGGAATGATGGTATTCATGAACGAAATGCAGTATTTGATTTGTATTTTAGAAGTATGCCATTTGAGAGTGGATATGCAGTTTTTAATGGTTTAAAAAGAGTAATTCAATTTATTGAACATTTTCATTTTAGTGATTCTGATATTGAATATTTACAGTCAATAGGTTATAAAAATGATTTCTTAAACTATTTAAAAAATTTAAAGTTCACTGGTAATATTCGCTCAATGCAAGAAGGTGAATTGTGTTTTGGAAATGAACCATTACTTAGAGTGGAGGCACCATTAATTCAAGCGCAACTTATAGAAACCGTATTACTTAATATAATCAACTTCCATACATTAATTTCGACTAAAGCAAGTAGAATTCGTCAAGTAGCACCTGATGATACATTAATGGAATTTGGAACTCGCCGTGCACAAGAGTTAGATGCTGCGTTATGGGGGGCTAGAGCTGCTTATATCGGTGGTTTTGATTCTACTAGTAATGTGCGTTCCGGTAAATTATTTGGTATACCCGTTTCTGGTACGCATGCACACGCTTTAGTTCAAACATATGGTGATGAATATAAAGCTTTTAAAATTTATGCAGAACGCCATAAAAATTGTGTGTTCTTAGTTGATACGTTCCACACGCTTAAATCAGGTGTTCCTACAGCTATTAAAGTAGCGAAAGAACTAGGGGATAAAATCAATTTCATTGGTATCCGTTTAGATTCTGGAGATATTGCTTATTTATCTAAAGAAGCACGCAGAATGTTAGATGAAGCGGGATTCAAAGATGCTAAAATCATCGCATCTAATGACTTAGATGAACAAACGATAATGAGTTTGAAATCTCAAGGAGCTAAAGTTGACTCATGGGGTGTAGGTACGAAATTAATTACTGGTTATGACCAACCAGCACTTGGTGCAGTATATAAACTAGTAGCAGTTGTAGATGACAACGGCCGATATGTTGATAGAATTAAACTGTCCAACAATGCAGAAAAAGTGACAACACCTGGTAAGAAGAAAGTGTATCGCATTATAAATACTAAAACAGGTAAAGCAGAAGGCGACTATATTACTCTAGAACATGAGAATCCTAATAATGAAAAACCTTTAAAAATGTTCCATCCAGTTCACACGTATAAAATGAAACATATCAAACACTTTGAAGCGATTGACTTGCATCATTCAATCTTTGAAAATGGGAAACTTGTTTACCAATTACCGAGTGAAAAAGAGGCACAAGAATACTCTAAAAAGGCATTATCTAAATTATGGGATGAAAATAAACGTTATTTAAATCCTCAAGAATACCCTGTGGATTTAAGTACAGCTTGTTGGGACAACAAACATAAGCGTATTTTCGAAGTTGCAGAACACGTAAAAGAGATGGAGGAAGACAATGACTAATTTACAAGATATTGTAGTCAATGAAATGAAAGTGAAGAAACATATTGATAGTGAACAAGAGTCACGTGAAATTATTCAATTTATTAAAAGCTATGTGCAATCACATTCATTTATTAAATCTTTAGTGTTAGGTATTTCTGGTGGTCAAGATTCTACTTTGACTGGTAAATTAGCTCAGCTAGCAGTTGAAGAATTACGTAATGAAGGGCGAGATTGTCAATTTATTGCTGTGAAATTACCATATGGTGTGCAGAAAGATGCAGAAGAAGTTGAAGATGCATTAAACTTTATTCATCCCGATGAAATCATTACTGTCAATATTAAACCTGCTGTTGATCAAAGTGTTAAATCTTTAAACGAGGCTGGTATTGAATTAACAGATTTTCAACGTGGTAACGAAAAAGCACGTGAACGTATGAAGGTTCAATTTTCAATCGCATCAAATCGTAGTGGTATTGTTATTGGTACGGATCATTCTGCAGAGAATATTACAGGATTTTATACTAAGTACGGTGATGGTGCTGCTGATATCGCACCTATCTTTGGTCTAAATAAAAGACAAGGAAGACAGCTACTTAAATATTTGAACGCACCAAAGCATTTATACGAAAAAGTTCCCACAGCAGATTTAGAGGATGATAAACCACAATTACCTGATGAAGAAGCTTTGGGTGTTACTTATGATCAAATTGATGACTATTTAGAAGGTAAACATATATCTAGTGAAGCCCGTGATACGATTGAAAATCACTATGTCAAAAATGCACATAAACGTGAATTAGCCTATACGCGTTATACTTGGCCTAAAAATTAAAAAAAGATTTTCTAGTGACAAAATAAAAATTCACTGATAAAATTATTTCGATTTTAGATATCCATGTAAGAAAAGGGGATTAGTATGTCAGTGATAACTTCAAATCCATGGTCAATGGTATTAGCGATATTCGTCATCAACGTTTTTTATGTTACATTTTTAACAATGCGTACAATATTAACGTTAAAAGGTTATCGTTATATGGCGGCTGCAGTAAGTTTCCTTGAAGTGTTAGTATATGTAGTTGGTCTTGGTATGGTAATGTCTAGTTTAGACCAAATTCAAAATATCTTTGCTTATGCGTTTGGTTTTTCGATTGGGATTTTAGTAGGTATGAAAATTGAAGAAAAACTCGCATTAGGTTATACAGTCGTAAATGTAACCTCATCAGAGTATGAAATTGATTTACCAAATGAGTTAAGAAATTTAGGTTATGGTGTTACACACTATGCAGCACATGGTCGCGATGGTAGTCGAATGGTAATGCAGATTTTAACGCCAAGACGTTATGAACGTAAATTAATGGAGACAGTACGAAATTTAGATGAGAAAGCGTTTATTATAGCGTATGAGCCAAGAGCGATTCACGGCGGTTTCTGGACTAAAGGCGTTCGAACTCGAAAAGTAAAAGCATACGAAGTAGAAGAAATAGAAAGTGTTGTGGAGCATGACGATGAAGTTCAAAGTAAATGAAAATGAAACAATCTCAGAATGTTTAACACGTATGCGTGAAGAAGGCTATATGCCAGTTAAACGAATTGAAAAACCTATATACACTGAAGATGAAAAAGGTAATGTAGTAGTATTAAGACAGGATATTCAATTTGTTGGTAAAAAGCTTTGATTTAATAATATAAATTACAACTCAAATTAATTTTATTAAGAGTGAAAAGAAGCTAAAGTACAACTTCTTTTTACTCTTTTTATTATCGGATTATTGTTAGATAAGTGTATTATTTAGATAAAATCCATTATACTAAGTTTGTAAAAAAAGATTTATACATTTGATTAATTATCTGTTAAACTAAAAATGAAGTTTTAAAAACGAACTTTTCCCAATAATTTACGTTTAATGTACAGTTTTGAATTATAAATTTATACATAGAATAGGAGATTAGAAATGATTGATCGTTATTCAAGAGAAGAAATGGCAAATATTTGGACTGATCAAAATAGATATGAAGCTTGGTTAGAGGTTGAAATCTTGGCCTGTGAAGCTTGGAGTGAATTAGGCCACATTCCTAAAGAAGATGTAAAAAAAATAAGACAGAACGCTAAAGTAGATGTGAAACGTGCTCAAGAAATCGAACAAGAAACAAGACACGATGTTGTGGCATTTACTAGACAAGTATCGGAAACGTTAGGTGACGAACGTAAATGGGTTCATTATGGCTTAACTTCTACAGATGTAGTTGATACAGCGCTAAGTTATGTTATAAAGCAGGCCAACGAAATTATTGAGAAAGATATTGAACGTTTCATAAAAGTTTTAGAAGAGAAAGCTAAAAATTATAAATACACATTGATGATGGGGCGTACACATGGTGTACATGCTGAACCGACTACATTTGGTGTTAAAATGGCATTATGGTATACAGAAATGAAACGTAATCTAAAGCGTTTCAAAGAGGTACGTAAAGAAATAGAAGTTGGTAAAATGAGTGGTGCAGTTGGTACATTTGCTAACATTCCTCCTGAAATAGAACAATATGTATGTGACCATTTAGGCATTGATACTGCACCCGTTTCTACTCAAACATTACAACGTGACCGTCATGCATACTATATCGCTACACTAGCACTAGTAGCTACATCTCTTGAAAAATTTGCGGTAGAGATACGTAATTTACAAAAAACAGAAACACGTGAAGTTGAAGAAGCATTTGCAAAAGGTCAAAAAGGGTCATCAGCTATGCCTCATAAAAGAAATCCTATTGGTTCAGAAAATATAACAGGTATTTCAAGAGTGATTCGAGGTTACATTACAACGGCTTATGAAAATGTGCCTTTATGGCACGAACGTGATATTTCTCACTCTTCAGCTGAACGTATCATGTTACCAGATGTTACAATTGCTTTAGATTATGCTTTAAATAGATTCACTAATATTGTTGATAGACTAACTGTTTTTGAAGACAACATGAGAAATAATATCGATAAAACATTTGGACTAATCTTCTCACAACGTGTATTACTAGCGTTAATTAATAAAGGCATGGTTCGTGAAGAAGCATATGATAGAGTGCAGCCTAAAGCAATGGAATCTTGGGAAACTAAAACACCATTCCGTCAATTAATAGAAAAGGATGAGTCTATCACTAATGTGCTTTCTAAAGAAGAATTAGATGAATGTTTCAACCCTGAACATCATTTAAATCAAGTTGATACAATCTTTAAACGTGCAGGTTTAGAGTAATAAGTTAACGGTTTTCAATAAAAATACTACACTTTAACTATTTAATGCGTTAAAATGAGATTATATTGAAAACGGATTATAGGGGTTGTTTGAGATGCAAATAGAGAAATTACGAGGACAAGCGTTAGATGAACTTTTTGATGCGATTCTTACACTTGAAAATAGAGAAGAATGTTATCAATTCTTTGATGATTTATGCACTGTCAATGAATTACAATCATTATCTCAAAGATTACAAGTTGCTAAGATGATTAAACAAGGGTATACTTACGCAACAATCGAAAAAGAATCTGGTGCTTCTACAGCAACAATATCTAGAGTAAAACGATCATTACAATGGGGTAATGACGCATATACAATGATATTAGAACGATTAAATATAGAAACAAAAAAATAATATTACGTTTAACATATATTTATAAATTGAAATGCTCCCTTCAAAATTGACAATAATTTGGATATTTTGATGGGAGCGTTCTGTTTTATATTGAATTTATACAGGCTAATAGTAAGTAAACAACTTTTAATTTACTTAATTTTTAACAAATAAACTTATAAGATATTAGGTCTTTCGTTCTTTAATAGACAGTATAGATTCTAATGATTCTGTTTAGAATTGGTACACTAAAAATGATATAATTTAGTGTATGTTAAAAAAAGGAGTTAAAGGATTATGTATGACATTAAAGCGTGGCAACATGTGTTTAAATTAGATCCCGCCAAAGAAATAAGTGATAATGATTTAGATGCACTATGTATGTCAGATACTGATGCTATCATGATTGGTGGCACAGATAATGTTACCGAAGATAATGTCATTCATTTGATGAGTAGAGTAAGAAGATATCCATTACCATTAGTCCTCGAAATATCTAATATTGAGAGTATTATTCCTGGTTTCGATTTTTATTTTGTACCAACAGTTCTAAATAGTCAGGATACTACATATCATAATGGAATGATGCATAAAGCTCTAAAGCAATTCGGATTCATGGTTAATTTTGATGAAGTCGTATTAGAAGGGTATTTAGTTTTAAATCCTGATAGTAAAGTAGCAAAATTAACGCAATCAAATACTAATATAGATATTGAAGATGTAGAGGCATATGCGCAAATGGTTAATGAGATGTACAAACTACCGTTGATGTACATAGAATATAGTGGTCAGTATGGCGATGTTGAAAAAGTGGAAGCCGCATCCAGATTATTAACGAATACACAATTGTTTTATGGCGGTGGCATTACATCTATAGAACAAGCCAGAGAGATGGCACAATATGCTGACACTATTGTAGTAGGTAATATTATTTATGACGATATTAAAAAGGCTATTAAAACAGTAAAAATAAAAAAGGAGTCTAATAAATGAATTCATTAGTTAATAATATGAATAAAGAGCAAAGTGAAGCGGTAAGAACTACAGAAGGTCCATTACTAATTATGGCCGGCGCTGGTTCAGGTAAAACGAGAGTATTAACACATCGTATAGCCTATTTATTAGATGAAAAAGACGTTTCTCCTTACAATATATTAGCAATTACTTTTACAAATAAAGCAGCTAAAGAAATGAAAGAACGTGTTGAACAATTAGTAGGTGAAGAAGCACAAGTGATTTGGATGTCTACATTCCATTCTATGTGCGTAAGAATATTAAGACGTGATGCAGATAGAATAGGCATTGAACGTAATTTTACTATTATTGATCCTACTGACCAAAAATCCGTCATAAAAGACGTTCTAAAAAATGAAAATATTGACAGTAAACGCTTTGAACCAAGAATGTTTATTGGGGCGATTAGTAACTTAAAAAATGAACTTAAAACACCAGATGATGCAATTAATGAGGCTAATGACTTCCATTCGCAAATGGTAGCTACTGTTTATAGTGGATATCAACGTCAATTGACTCGAAATGAAGCACTTGATTTTGATGATTTAATTATGAAAACAATTCAGTTGTTCGAACGCATTCCAGATGCACTTGAATATTATCAAAACAAATTCCAATATATTCACGTAGACGAATATCAAGATACAAATAAAGCACAATATACATTAGTAAAGTTGTTAGCTAGTAAATTTAAAAATCTTTGTGTGGTTGGTGACTCAGATCAGTCAATTTATGGTTGGAGGGGTGCAGATATACAAAATATCCTATCTTTTGAAGAAGATTACCCTGATGCTAAAACGATATTTTTAGAACAAAATTATCGTTCTACAAAGACCATCCTAACTGCTGCAAATGAAGTCATTAAACATAACTCAGAAAGAAAGCCTAAAGGCCTGTGGACTGCAAATACAGGTGGTGAAAAAATTAAATATTACGAAGCAATGACTGAGCGTGATGAAGCTGAGTATGTGGTTAGAGAAATAATGAAACACCGTAAAGCTGGAAAAGATTATAGTGATATGGCAATACTTTATAGAACCAATGCACAGTCACGTGTTTTAGAAGAAACATTTATGAAATCTAATCTTCCTTATACGATGGTTGGAGGCCAAAAATTCTATGACAGAAAAGAAATTAAAGACTTATTAAGTTATTTGAGAGTAGTAGCTAATAGTAATGATGAAATTAGTTTACAACGCATAATCAATGTTCCAAAACGAGGGATAGGACCTTCATCAGTTGAGAAAATTCAACGCTATGCGAATGATAACAATATAAGTATGTTTGACGCATTGGCAGAAGTAGATTTTATTGGTCTTTCAAAAAAAGTAACTCAAGAGTGCATTAAATTTTATGAACTAATTCAAAACTTAATTAAAGAACAGGAATTTTTAGAGGTAAGTGAAATTGTTGTTGAAATATTAGATAAATCTGGGTATAGAGATATGCTTGAACGTGAACAAACACTGGAATCACGTAGTAGACTTGAAAATATAGATGAATTTATGTCTGTGCCTAAAGATTATGAAGAGAATACACCATTAGAAGAACAATCCTTGATTAACTTTTTAACGGATTTATCACTAGTAGCAGACATCGATGAAGCTCAAATTGAAAGTGGCGTAACCCTTATGACAATGCACTCGGCGAAAGGTTTAGAATTTCCAATTGTGTTCCTTATGGGAATGGAAGAATCGCTATTTCCACATATACGTGCAATTAAGAGTGATGATGACCACGAAATGGAAGAAGAACGTCGGATTTGTTATGTAGCAATAACAAGAGCTGAAGAAGTTCTATATATTACGCACGCAACGTCTAGAATGTTATATGGACGCTCACAATCTAATATGCCTTCTAGATTTTTACGTGAAATCCCGGAAGATCTATTAGAAACACCATCTAAGCAGCAGCGTCAAACGATTACCCCAAAAACTTCAACCAAACAACCTAAGCGTGGATTTAGCAAACGTACAACGTCTTCTAAAAAACAAGTTTCTGCTTCTGATTGGAAAATAGGAGATAAAGTTACGCATAAATCATGGGGTGAAGGCATGGTAAGTAACGTTAATGAGAAAAATGGCTCAGTTGAATTAGATATTATATTTAAATCAGAAGGACCAAAGCGCCTGTTAGCTCAATTTGCTCCAATCGAGAAAAAGGAGGATTAATTTATGGGCAATATCAAAAGTCGTGTGAATGAATTACATGATTTATTAAATCAATATGGTTATGAATATTATGTACAAGATAATCCTTCAGTGCCAGATAGTGAATACGATAAATTATTAAGAGAATTAATAGATATAGAAGAGGCACATCCTGAATTTAAGTCACCTGATTCTCCTACTGTACGTGTAGGAGGAGAGGTGCAATCTTCTTTCGAAAAAGTCAACCATGATACACCAATGTTAAGTTTAGGTAATGCTTTCAATGAACAAGAATTACGTCGTTTTGATCAACGTATTCGTGAACAAGTCGGTAGTGTTGAATATATGTGTGAATTGAAAATTGATGGATTAGCTGTGTCTCTTAAATATGTAGAAGGTCGCTTCGTTCAAGGTTTAACTCGAGGTGATGGTACTACAGGTGAAGATATCACTGAAAATTTACGCACCATTCATGCTATTCCATTAAAGATTAATGAACCATTAAGTTTTGAAGTGCGTGGCGAAGCTTACATGCCTCGTAGTTCTTTTATAAGACTAAATGAAGAAAAAGAAAAGAATGAAGAACAACCATTCGCTAATCCACGAAACGCAGCAGCGGGATCGTTAAGGCAACTTGATCCCAAATTGGCAGCTAAACGTAAATTAAGTGTATTCTTATATAGTGTTAATGATTTTACAGATTTTGATGCAACTACTCAGAGTGGTGCGTTGGATGAATTAGATCGTTTAGGATTTAAGACAAATCATGAGCGTATGCGTGTGGGTGATATTGAAGGTGTATTAGAATATATTGAGAAATGGACAAAACAACGTGAACAATTATCCTATGATATTGATGGCATCGTTATAAAAGTGAATGACATTGAACAACAAGATGAAATGGGATACACGCAGAAATCTCCAAGATGGGCGATTGCATATAAGTTTCCTGCCGAAGAAGTGGTAACAACATTACAAGATATTGAGTTAAGTATTGGTAGAACAGGTGTTGTAACACCAACTGCGATTCTTGATCCTGTAAGAGTTGCTGGGACAACTGTATCTAGAGCATCTTTACATAATGAAGATTTAATACATGAGAGAGATATCAGAATTGGGGATAGTGTAGTAGTTAAAAAAGCTGGCGATATTATACCAGAAGTAGTGAAAAGTATTACGGAACGCCGACCTGAAGGTACATTACCGTATTCAATGCCAACACATTGTCCGAGTTGTGACCATGAGTTGGTAAGAATTGAAGGGGAGGTTGCATTACGTTGTATAAATCCAAAGTGTCAGGCTCAACTTGTAGAGGGGTTGATTCACTTTGTATCACGTCAAGCCATGAATATTGATGGCTTAGGAACTAAAATTATACAACAACTCTATCATCACAATGTGATTAATGATGTGGCCGACATCTTCTACCTAACTGAAGACGATTTATTACCTTTAGAGCGTATGGGTTCCAAAAAAGTTGAAAATCTACTAAAAGCGATTGAAGATGCTAAAGCCAATTCTCTAGAGTATCTATTATTTGGTTTAGGAATACGTCATCTAGGAGTTAAAGCAAGTCAAGTTCTAGCTGAAAAATACGAAACAATGGATAGACTACTTGAAGTAACTGAAGAAGAACTTATTAGTATTCATGATATTGGAGATAAGTTAGCTCAATCTGTTGTAACATATTTAGAAAATGAAGATATTAAAGCATTAATTGAAAAATTAAAATATAAAAATGTCAATATGGTTTATAATGGAATTAAAACTTCTGATATAGAAGGTCACCCTGATTTTAAAAATAAAACAATTGTTTTAACAGGTAAATTACAACAACTGACACGAAAAGAAGCATCTGCCTGGTTAGAATTACAAGGCGCAAAAGTTACAAGTAGTGTAACTAAAAAAACAGATTTAGTAATTGCTGGTGAAGATGCAGGTTCTAAATTAACTAAGGCAGAAAAGTTTGGTACTGAAATTTGGACAGAAGAGCAATTCGTGGCTAAACAAAATGAAATATCTAGTTAGAGGAGAACGGCAATGAAGCGGACCCTATTCTTAATTATAACGTCGATTGTGTTGTTAACGGCATGTGGCAATAACAATGATAATAAAAATAACCAATCTGTGAATAAACAAGAAACTAAAACTGACTCAAATAATGTGAAAACAATAGCAACAGATAAAAACGTACAAGGTGATAATTACCGCACGATTTTGCCATTCAAAGAAAGTAAGGCCCGTGGTGTATTACAAGATAACATGGCAAATAGTTACAATGGTGACGATTTCGAAAGTGGTTTATTGACACTAAGCAAAGATGTATTTCCAACTGATGATTACCTTTATCAAGACGGCCAATATCTAGATAAAGATACTCTTAATAGTTATTTAAATCCCAAATACACTAAAAAAGAAATAGATAAAATGAGTGAAAAAGAGAAAGAATCCAATAAAGCGAGTGAGAATTTAGGATTAAATCCATCACACAAAGGTGAGGATGATCCAGAAAAAATCGCAGAACAATCTCCAGCTTATTTATCTAATATTCTTGAACAAGATTTTTACGATAGTGGGGATACTAAAGGAAAAAATATTAGAGGTATGACAATTGGCTTAGCCATGAATAGTGTTTATTATTATCAAAAAGAGAAAGATGGAGAGACTTATAGCAAAGAACTTGATGATAAGGAAATTGAAAAACAAGGTAAACAAATGGCTTCAGAAATCTTAACAAGATTAAGAGCCAATGATGATTTAAAAGATATTCCTATTCATTTTGCAATTTATAAACAATCCGATCAAAATTCAATTACACCAGGAGAATTTATTGCTAATACTACAGTTGATGATGATCAAACTAAAATTAATAAATGGAAAAAAATTGATCAAGTGTTAGCATTATTACCATCTTCAACAGCAAAAAAATACAATGAAAATTTGAATAATAATTTTAAACAATTCAATGACAACCTACAATCTTACTTTACTAACTTCACTCAAGCAGTAGGTAAAGTTAAATTTGACGGTAAAAAACCAACACAATTAACTATAGATTTACCTATTGATTATTATAGTCAAGCTGAAACGATTGGTATTACCCAATATGTTACAGAACAAGCTAGAAAATATTTTGACAATATCGATAGCTATGAAATTCGAATTAAAGACGGAAATACACCAAGAGCTTTGATTAGTAAATCTAAAGAAGATAAAGAGCCTCAAGTTCATATTTATAATAATTAACATAAAACTACGGATAACGCCTACAAGTTGGGTTATCCGTAGTTTTTGTTTAATATTATTATTTTTCACGAACAATAGATTTAACTTTTTCAATATCTCTTTCAACAAAGTCACCTGGATGTTGAGTCAATAAACTCACTACATATGTAACGATGACACTAATAATGAATCCTGGAATAATTTCATACATTCCGAAAATTTCATTTATACTCGCTAAAGGTTTAATCCAAGCAATCCATATAATTACCACAAGGGCACCTGCTACCATACCGCTGATAGCACCAGCTCGTGTAAGCTTTTTCCAATAAAGTGAGAATAATACTAATGGACTGAAAGAAGCTCCAAAGCCGGCCCATGCGTTACCAACTAAGTTAAGTATTGTATCATTTGGAGACCAAGCAATCGCAATTGCTACAATTGCCACAACTAATACAGACAATCTACCAACTAACACGAATTCTTTTTGATGTGTTTTCACACGCTCTTCACCACGTATTAATTTATAAAAGTCTTCAGTTAATGAACTTGATGTTACTAATAGTTGTGATGAGATAGTGCTCATGATAGCTGCAAGAATGGCAGCTAATAAGAACCCGCCTACTAAAGGATGAAATAAAATTTGACTCATAATGATGAATAGTGTCTCAGGATCATCCATCTTAATATGATTATCTGGAATGAATGCGATACCAGTTAACCCTACGCCTACAGCACCAAGTAACCCTACAGTCATCCAACTTATACCTAAACGGCGAGCTTTGGGTAGCATTTTTTGTGACTTTATAGACATAAATCTTACGATGATATGAGGTTGTCCAAAATAACCTAGACCCCATGCAAATAATGAAACAATGCCAAGAAAAGTTGTCCCTCTAAATAAATCCATATTTGTTGGCTTCATTTCAGCAACTCGAGAAAACGTATCCCACCCATTAAGTTGTAACATTGCAACAATAGGGACCATAACCATTGCAATTAACATGATTACACCTTGGAAGAAATCAGTTATAGATACGGCTAAATATCCTCCGAAAAAAGTATAAGCGATAACGATAACTGCAACTAAAATTAATCCAAAATGGTAATTTAGTCCAAACGCACTTTCAAATAGTTTACCACCTGATACAAACCCAGAGTGTGTATAAAGAGTAAAGAATACAACTATTATTAAACCAGAAATGATTTTAATAATATTTTCTTTATCGTTAAGTCGATTTTTGAAGAAATCAGGAAGGGTGATTGCATCACCTGCCACTTCAGTATAAACTCTCAACCTTGGTGCAACGACAAGATAGTTAACATATGCACCTAATGTGAGACCAATTGTTATCCATATTGCTGATAAACCAGTGCTATAGACAGAACCAGGTAGTCCCATTATCATCCAGCCACTCATATCTGATGCACCTGCAGATAAAGCAGTGATATATGGTCCGATACTACGTCCACCAAGCATATATTCACTTAAATTACCTGTAGCTTGTTTGTAGCCGTAATATCCAATGATAAGTAAAATAATAAAATAAATCGCAATCATTATGTATGTTTGCCAATTGGTATTAACTTGACTAGGCAAGCTTGCTCCTAAAATAAGCATAAAGAAATACCCCCTTTTTTTATATGGTGTAAAGACTTAGATGACTTATAAACATTAGTAAATTTCAATTACATGAGTATGCAACTTTTTTAAATAATTTAGTTACATGTAATATTATACAATGTGGTGAATGGTTTAGAGAAGTATAAATTTTAAATTTTAAAAAGAAAAATACTTTCAAAGCAGAGTAGTAAGCGTTTTCAAAATGTAAAAAAGTTTATTGATTTTATTATACGTAATATGCATATAAAAGATTATAAATATTTTTTATATATAATTTAGGTCAGTATTTTCGTTAAATTAATAATTGAGTTACATTATTTATAAAGCGTTTATTAATTACTTATCTATGAATTAATCATCAATAATGTCATGAAGTTATGTTGTCTCAATAAATATTTAGATTTTTAAGTGAAAATTTGATACAATTTTATGATGAATGAGTAATAAGGAGGCTTTTAATAAATGACTAAAGTTACACGTGAAGAGGTTGAACATATAGCACATTTAGCAAGACTTCAAATTTCTGAAGAAGAAACTGAAGAAATGGCTAATACACTTGAAAGTATCTTAGATTTTGCTAAACAAAATGACACAGCAGATACAGAAGGTATTGAACCAACTTATCATGTATTAGATTTGCAAAATGTGTTACGTGATGATGAAGCAATCGAGGGCATTCCTCAAGAACTTGCATTAAAAAATGCTAAAGAGACAGAAAATGGTCAATTTAAAGTACCAGCTATCATGAATGAGGAGGAAGCTTAAGATGAGTATTCGTTATGAATCAGTTGAAAAATTATCAGAAATGATTAAAAACAATGAGATTAAGCCTTCAGAAATTGTCAAAGACATCTATGATGCAATTGAAGAAACGGATCCTACTATTAAATCATTTTTAGCACTAGATAAAGATAATGCTATTAAAAAAGCGAAAGAATTAGATGAATTACAAGCAAAAGGTCAAATGGAAGGTAAATTGTTTGGTATTCCTATGGGAATTAAGGACAACATCATTACTAAAGATGTGGAAACAACATGTGCTAGTAAGATGTTAGAAGGATTTGTTCCAATCTATGAATCTACTGTAATGAACAAACTACATGATGAAAATGCGATTCTAATCGGTAAACTGAACATGGATGAATTTGCTATGGGTGGTTCAACTGAAACATCATATTTCAAACAAACTGTTAACCCATTCGATCATACAGCTGTACCAGGTGGTTCGTCAGGTGGTTCAGCAGCAGCAGTTGCAGCAGGTTTAGTACCATTTAGTCTAGGTTCAGATACTGGTGGTTCAATTCGACAACCAGCAGCATATTGTGGTGTAGTTGGTATGAAACCAACTTACGGACGTGTATCACGTTTCGGTTTAGTTGCTTTTGCATCTTCATTAGACCAAATTGGTCCAATTACAAGAAATGTTAAAGATAACGCTATCGTTCTAGAGACAATTTCAGGCGTTGATAAAAATGATTCTACAAGTGCACCAGTTGAAGACGTTGACTTTACTTCAGAAATTGGTAAAGACATTAAAGGCTTAAAAGTTGCTTTACCAAAAGAATATTTAGGTGAAGGTATCAATGAAGATGTTAAAGAAGCTGTTAAGAATGCAGTTGAAACACTTAAATCTCTAGGTGCAGAAGTTGATGAAGTATCACTTCCAAATACGAAATATGGTATTCCATCATATTATGTTATCGCGTCATCAGAAGCATCAGCGAACTTAGCTCGCTTTGATGGTATACGCTATGGCTACCATTCAAAAGAAGCCCAATCATTAGAAGAATTATATAAAATGTCTAGATCTGAAGGATTTGGTGCTGAAGTTAAGCGTCGTATCTTCCTAGGTACATTTGCATTAAGTTCTGGTTATTATGATGCTTACTATAAAAAATCACAAAAAGTTAGAACATTAATCAAGAATGACTTTGATAAAGTTTTTGAAAACTATGATGTTGTTGTAGGTCCAACTGCACCAACTACTGCGTTTAACTTAGGTGATGAAATCGATGATCCATTAACTATGTATGCTAATGACTTATTAACTACACCTGTTAACTTAGCTGGTTTACCAGGTATTTCTGTTCCTTGTGGGCAATCAAACGGTAGACCAATTGGCTTACAATTTATCGGTAAACCTTTTGATGAAAAGACGTTATATCGTGTGGCATATCAATATGAAACACAATTCAATTTACATGACGCATATGAAAAATTATAAGGAGTGGAAATAATGCATTTTGAAACAGTTATCGGACTTGAAGTTCACGTTGAGCTAAAAACAGACTCAAAAATGTTCTCTCCATCACCAGCACACTTTGGAGCTGAACCTAACTCAAATACAAATGTTATTGATTTAGCATATCCTGGTGTATTACCGGTTGTTAATAGACGTGCTGTAGACTGGGCTATGCGTGCATCAATGGCTTTAAATATGGATATCGCTACAAATTCTAAATTTGACCGTAAAAACTATTTCTATCCAGATAATCCTAAAGCTTATCAAATTTCTCAATTTGATCAACCAATTGGTGAAAATGGTTATATTGATATTGAAGTAGATGGTGAAACAAAACGTATCGGAATCACACGTCTTCACATGGAAGAAGATGCTGGTAAATCAACACATAAAGATGGATACTCTTTAGTAGACTTAAACCGTCAAGGTACACCATTAATTGAAATTGTATCTGAACCAGATATTAGATCCCCTAAAGAAGCTTATGCTTATTTAGAAAAATTACGTTCAATTATTCAATATACAGGTGTATCAGACTGTAAAATGGAAGAAGGCTCATTACGTTGTGATGCCAACATTTCATTACGTCCTTATGGACAAGAAGAGTTCGGTACAAAAACTGAATTAAAAAACCTAAATTCATTTAACTATGTTAGAAAAGGTTTAGAGTACGAAGAAAAACGCCAAGAAGAAGAATTATTAAACGGCGGTACAATTGGACAAGAGACGCGCCGCTTTGATGAATCAACTGGTAAAACAATCCTTATGCGTGTTAAAGAAGGCTCAGATGACTACCGTTACTTCCCTGAACCTGACATTGTACCTTTATACGTAGATGAAGAATGGAAAGAGCGTGTACGTCAAACAATCCCTGAATTACCAGATGAGCGTAAAGCTAAATATGTAAATGATTTAGGTTTACCTGAATACGATGCGCACGTATTAACACTTACTAAAGAAATGTCTGATTTCTTTGAAGGTGCTATTGAAAAAGGTGCAGACGTTAAGTTAACTTCAAACTGGTTAATGGGTGGCGTTAATGAATATTTAAATAAAAACCAAGTTGATTTACAAGATACTAAATTAACACCAGAAAACCTTGCTGGTATGATTAAACTTATTGAAGATGGTACGATGAGTAGTAAAATCGCTAAAAAAGTTTTCCCAGAATTAGCTGAAAATGGTGGCGATGCTAAACAAATTATGGAAGATAAAGGTTTAGTTCAAATTTCTGATGAAGCTACTTTAACTAAATTCGTCACTGAAGCTTTAGATAATAATCCTCAATCTGTTGAAGATTATAAAAATGGTAAAGGGAAAGCAATGGGCTTCTTAGTTGGTCAAATTATGAAAGCATCTAAAGGCCAAGCTAATCCTCAAAAAGTAAACCAAATATTAAAACAAGAATTAGATAAACGTTAATTAAAGATTTAAACATAATGAATTAAAGCATCATTTAAGGTTTGTTTCCTATCATGGTTAGGGAACAAGCCTTTTAATTTTGGTGTGTGGTGTTTTTAGTTCAATTATTTTTAATGTTATAACTGCTTTGATTATTTAATTGTAAATAGTGTAATAAATGTATTTTAAAGATTATTGATTTAAATACTTCCAACTCTCCTATAAATCATTTAATATAAGAATATGTATAAAAAGATGAGGGATAATTTATGAGAAAATGTGCAAGAATCATTTATAATCCAACTTCTGGAAAGGAACTTTTTAAAAGAACTTTACCAGATGTTTTAATTAAATTAGAACGTGCCGGTTATGAGACAAGTGCTTATGCTACTGAGCGTGAAGGCGATGCAACGCTTGAAGCTGAACGTGCACTTAAAAGAGATTATGATATTATTATAGCAGCTGGTGGAGATGGCACACTTAATGAAGTTGTTAATGGCATAGCTGAACAACCCAATCGTCCTAAATTAGGTATCATCCCTATGGGGACAGTGAATGATTTCGGTAGGGCCTTACACTTACCAAGTGATATTATGGGTGCTGTTGATGTTATTATTGATGATCACACGACAAAAGTTGATATAGGAAAAATGAATAATCGTTATTTCATCAATTTAGCAGCTGGTGGTCAATTAACTCAAGTTTCATATGAGACGCCAAGTCGATTAAAATCAATTGTAGGTCCCTTTGCGTATTACATTAAAGGATTTGAAATGTTACCTCAGATGAAAGCTGTAGATTTGCGTATAGAATATGATAATCAAGTTTTTCAAGGTGAGGCATTATTATTCTTATTGGGACTGACAAACTCAATGGCAGGATTTGAGAAATTAGTTCCAGATGCTAAGTTAGACGACGGGCATTTCACATTAATTATTGTAGAAAAGGCTAACCTTGCTGAATTAGGACACATTATGACTTTAGCATCTCGCGGAGAACACATTAAACATCCAAAGGTTATTTATGAGAAAGCTAAATCAATTAATATCTCATCCTTTACTGAAATGCAACTGAATGTAGATGGTGAATATGGTGGTAAATTACCAGCTAATTTCTTGAATTTAAAAAGACATATCGAAGTATGTACGCCAAAAGATATATATAATGAAGAATTAACTGAAGATCAACAAGTCGAAGATGGCATTATTGAAGAGAAGCCATCGAATGAAGAAATTATTAAAAACAATGAAATATCAGAGTAAATTATACAGTTGAAGAGGTTGAGCAATAGTTTTGATGTCTTAGGTATGAAAAACAAAACCAAGATTAAACTACTCTAACCTCTTTTTATGTGGGGTGAAATAATGGAAACCATAAATAAAAATGAAATAAAACAAGGTAACGTTGTTGATTTAACACATGAAGGGCATGGTGTCATTAAAATCGACCGTTATCCGATATTTGTGCCAAATGCGTTAATTGGTGAAGTAATTAAATACAAAATTATTAAAGTGAAGAAAAATTTTGCTATTGGTAAGCTTCTTCAAGTTATTAAACCAAGTGAGCAACGCGTGGAACCGCCATGTAAATACTATTGGAAGTGTGGTGGTTGTCAATTGCAACACATGACTTATGATGCCCAATTGGCTATGAAGCAGTCACAAGTTACCAACTTATTCCATAGAAAAGCACAATTTAGCAATACAATCATTAACAAAACTATCGGTATGGATCATCCTTGGCATTACAGAAATAAATCACAGTTGCCAATTGGTAAAGATAGAGATGGAAAAGCAATTATAGGATATTATCGACAAAGAAGTCACGATATTATCGATATGGATAGTTGCTTAATTCAAGATGATGTACACCAAGACATTATGAATCACGTCAAACAATGGATTATTGATTACGATATTAGTGTTTATAATGAGAGTACAAAAAAAGGACTTTTAAGACATTTAGTTATTCGCACAGGTTATTATTCTGATGATAAGATGGTAGTTTTTGTAACAAATGGTAAAAATTTCCAGCAAGCTTCAATTTTAGTTGAAAAACTGAAAGAAACTTTTCCTAACATAACTAGCATTAAACAAAATATTAATAAAAGTCATTCTAATGTTATTATGGGGGAACAGTCTGTAACGTTATACGGCAAAGATAAGATTGCAGATCAACTTAGTGATACTACATTTAAGATAAGTGACCAATCATTCTACCAAATAAATTCTTCACAAACTGAAAAATTATATCAACAAGCAATAGAGTATGCGCAATTGACAGGTGAAGAAACAGTTCTTGATACATATTGCGGTATTGGTACGATAGGTTTATATATGGCTCCAGTAGCGAAACATGTTTATGGTGTTGAGGTTGTACCGTCAGCGATTAAAGATGCACAACAAAATGCGACTTTAAATGGATTTGAAAATACAACTTTTGTCTGTGGTAAAGCAGAAGAAGTCATTATAAAATGGAAACAACAAGGTATCAAACCAGATGTTGTTATGGTAGATCCACCTAGAAAAGGGTGCGATGAAACCTTCTTACAAACACTGCTCAAACTAAATCCTAAGCGTATTGTCTACATCTCTTGTAATCCTTCTACGCAACAAAGAGATGCTCAAATATTAGATTCACAATATGAATTGCAAGAAATTACACCTGTCGATATGTTTCCTCAAACAACACATGTAGAGACAGTTGCATTATTTGAAAGAAAATCTTAAACGTGAAATTTTAATACAAATATTAAGAAATGGTTACAGAGCATTAAATCTTATAAAAAAGTTTTTTTCTCAACATCGACTGTGTATACTATGGTTGAAAATTAACAGAGATTGGAGGTTATTATTGTGCAGAAAATTGATTTTTCACCAAATAGAATCAACTTACCTAAATTTATGGCAACTCAATTAGTAGTAATTTTATTTATGATAGTGTTTACTTATAAATGGGCATTTATGTTTACAACTATTCATGAACAAACATTTTTAGCTAACTTATTATACGGTATTTTAGGGTTTATAGTTATTTTAGGACTACATGAACTCATTCATAGAATTTCATTTTTTATTTTTTCAAGAGGGGAACAGCCTCATTTTAAATATAAAAAAGGTTTTCTTTTAGTACATATTTCCAAAAAATATTTTAATAAATGGCAATTTTGCACAATAATGCTAGCTCCAATGTTTATATTAACAGGATTATTAATGTTTATATTCAGTATTTACGCATACTCCTCAATTATTATTATGTTAAGTATACATATTGGATATTGCTTAATCGATTTATATTTAGTAGGTATTACATTTACTAATAAATTTGAATATGTACATCCATCAGATGAAGGTTTAATTATGTATCATCAACGACCAATACAAGCTAATAACGAATTTGAATAAATAGTGAGTCTCAATATAATTATTTATGTGCACATTTCATGAGTTTTGTTGCTAGTCACATTATAATTATATTGAGGCTTATTTTATTTTAAAAGAGGTGAGACTATGGCTGAAAGAAGGATTATTCATATTGATATGGATTACTTTTTTGCACAAGTAGAAATGCGAGATAACCCTACATTAAAAGGTAAACCTGTAATTGTAGGTGGTAAGGCAAGTACTCGTGGCGTGGTTTCTACTGCTTCTTACGAGGCTAGAAAATATGGGGTTCATTCTGCAATGCCAATGTCTCAAGCGCATAAATTATGTCCTAATGGATATTATGTAAGAGCAAGATTTGACGCTTATAGAGAAGCCTCTGCCGTGATTATGTCTATATTTAAAAGTTATACAGATATTGTAGAACCAATGTCATTGGATGAAGCGTATTTAGATATTACTCACCTTGTTAGACCTGACTTGTCTGCATCTAAAATCGCAACGTTTATTCGACGCGATATATTTGAACAAACTGGTTTAACTTCTTCTGCAGGTGTATCTTATAATAAATTTTTAGCAAAATTAGCAAGTGGTATGAATAAGCCTAATGGCATGAAGGTTATCGATTATAATAATGTAAACGATATTTTAATGAATCTAGATATTGGTGACTTTCCAGGTGTGGGTAAAGCGTCGAAAAAAGTCATGCATAACCATGATATTTATACAGGTAAAGATTTGTATGATAAAACTGAATTTGAATTAATACGTTGGTTCGGAAAAAGAGGTCGTGGCTTATATCTTAAAGCGCGAGGAATTGATCATAGTGAAGTAAAAGCAACGAGAGTGCGTAAATCTGTGGGTACTGAACGAACATTTTCAACTGATGTGAATGATGATGAAGAAATTTTACAAAAAATATGGGAACTATCTGGCAAGACAGCAGAACGTTTATCCAAGTTACAAAAATCAGGTAGTACGGTAACAGTTAAATTAAAAACTTATCAATATGAAACATTTTCTAAACAAAGAAGTTTAAGAGAGGCAGTAAGTAGAGATATTGATATATATAATGTAGCTTATGATTTGTATAATGATTTGAAGGATCCTGATGTTCCAATAAGGTTAATCGGTGTAACGGTTGGCAATTTAGAACAGTCAACATATGAGAATATGACGATTTATGATTTTATAGAAAGATAAAAAGGTTCATGATGACATTAGCAATTAAACTAAACCAGTAATTGCAATTCATGTGGGTTAACCTTTATCTTTTAAATTTTTGCCATAAATTTGGAGCATACTTTGTAAATTGTCATAGTGTTTTAATAATCTAAACGTAATCATTGCACATGCTTTAGCATCGTTGAGTGCATCATGATGACCGTGAAAATCTAATTTATAATGTTTCATTAAATGTTTTAGTCCGTAACGATATGCATCAATTGTACGTTTAGCAAGTTGATATGAACAGAAATAAATCATGGAGGGTGTTTCTATATTTAACTGTTTTAAACTTTGATGAAGTACATTCATATCAAAAGCAGCATTATGAGCAACAACAGGTAATTTATCAATAAATTGCATCATATAGGGAAATACATATTCAAAACTGGGAGCATCGATTACGTCTTCAGGTGTAATACCATGAACCTCAATATTCGTCTGAGAGAAATAATCAAAAGGGTTAACTAAAGTATAAAAAGATTCCACAATCTCATTGTTAACTACTTTGACCATACCAACAGAGCAAATACTTGTACGTTTACCGTTTGCAGTTTCGAAGTCTAATGCAATAAAGGCATTTTCCATTCCTAACACTGTCCTTTCAAGTATTGATTCTTTTATTTTAGCTAAAAATATAAATATTTTTCCAGAATGTTGCATTCTTAAAATAAAATAGAGTGGAAATGAATTCATTTCCACTCCAGTTATATTTATGAGTATTGAGAATAGCTAGCATCATACCTTTTTGTGCATGTTAGTTACTTACAATTTACTAAGCAAGCACTAAAAATCATTTGTCTCAATCATAATTAAAACTTGAGATAAAAGTTATTCTTCATCAAATGAACGAGCTGCTAATTCTTTTTCATATAAATATAAAGTATTGCAGTCATCGCCAATACGGTTTAAATAATCAATATGTGTTTCAAATGTTGATTCTTCTTCAACTTGCTCATCTAAGAACCAGTTTAAGAAAGAAATCGTAGCATAGTCTTTATCTTTTTGAGCTATTTCAGATAAATTGTAAAAACGACGAGTAACATCTTGTTCCTGTGCTAATCCATCTTTAAATGTTTCAAGGATAGATTTAAATTCAGTTTTAGGAGCTGGTATTGATTTAAATTCAGCATGTTCACCACGATCGTTGATATAATCATAGATTTTTTTACCGTGGAAACGTTCTTCTTTAGCTTGTTGGATATAGAAGTTAGCGAAACCTTCATATGAAGCATCATCGCAATAAGCAGCCATTGCCATATAAGCATGAGCTGCGAAATATTCATGGTTCATTTGATCATTAAGTGCTTCTAACAAGTCTTTACTTAGCATAATTAAGTCACCTCTATTAAAAATTTTATAATTGATTTTGACTTTGTTCATTAAGAGTATAACAAATCTATTCTCATTAGTAAATAATAATTATTATAATCTAGAATGTAACTTGTTATTTTTAATTGAGAATGTTTTTTGTTATACCCTTTACGTGTTATAATTATTCAAGTGATTTATATGAGGAGGAAGCACATGAGACAATGGACTGCAACGCACTTAGCGAAATTGGCTCGTAAGGCTAGTATCGCTGCTGGGAAAAAAGGTACAGATTTACCTGGACAAGTTGCCCGCAAAGTGGATCAAAATATATTAAGAAAATTAGCTGCACAAGTAGATGACATCGTTTTTATTAGTGGGACTAATGGTAAAACGACGACATCTAATCTTATAGGACATACATTAAAAGCAAATCATATTGATATTATACATAATAATGAAGGTGCTAATATGGCAGCAGGCATCACATCTGCCTTTATCATGCAAAGCACTAAAAATACTAAAGTAGCGGTTATTGAAATCGATGAAGGATCTATTCCTCGAGTTTTAAAAGAAGTCACTCCATCAATGATGATATTTACTAATTTCTTCCGTGATCAAATGGATCGCTTTGGCGAAATAGATATAATGGTAAATAACATAGCTAAGTCAATTAGTAATAAAGGAATTAAATTGTTACTCAATGCGGATGATCCTTTTGTAAGTCGACTTAAAATAGCTAGTGACTCTATCGTTTATTATGGTATGAAAGCACACGCGCATGAGTTTGAACAAAGTACTATGAATGAGAGTAAGTATTGCCCAAATTGTGGCAAATTATTAGTATACGATTACATTCATTATAATCAAATCGGTCATTACCATTGTTCATGTGGATTCAAACGTGAATTACCTAAATATGAAGTTTCATCATTCACAGTATCTCCGTTCTTAGCATTAAATATAAATGAAACAACATTTAACATGAAAATTGCCGGAGACTTCAACGCTTATAATGCATTAGCTGCCTATACTGTGTTGAGAGAATTAGGACTCAATGATGAGTCTATTCGAATTGGTTTCGAATCATATACTTCAGATAATGGTCGTATGCAATATTTCAAACTTGATCATAAAGAAGCCATGATTAATTTAGCTAAGAATCCTGCAGGTATGAATGCTAGTTTATTAGTAGGAGAACAGTTAGTAGGTAAAAAAGTATATGTCATTAGTCTAAATGATAATGCAGCTGATGGTCGTGATACTTCTTGGATTTATGATGCCGATTTCGAGAAATTAAGCGAACAAAATATTGAAACGATTATTGTTACAGGGACTCGAGCTGAAGAATTACAATTACGTCTGAAATTAGCCGAAGTAAATGTTCCAATTATACTTGTAAAAGATATTTATAAAGCAACTGCGATGACAATGAATTATGAAGGTTTCACGGTAGCTATTCCTAACTACACATCTTTATCTCCAATGTTAGAACAACTTAATCGTTCATTTAAAGGAGGGCAATAAATATGAATGAATTAACCGTTTATCATTTTATGTCAGATAAATTAAATTTATATAGTGATATAGGAAATATTATTGCACTCAAACAAAGAGCAAAGAAACGTGGTATTCAATTAAATGTAGTAGAAGTTAACCAAACTGAAGGTGTGACGCTTGATAATTGTGATATATTCTTTATCGGCGGTGGCAGTGATAGAGAACAAAGTATTGCTACTAAGGAATTAAGCAAGATAAAGACTACACTTAAAGATGCTATTGAAGATGGTATGCCAGGATTAACGATTTGTGGTGGTTATCAATTTTTAGGAACAAAATATATTACGCCTGATGGAACTGAACTTGAAGGTTTAGGTATCTTAGATTTCTATACTGAGTCACGAACTGAACGATTAACTGGTGATATAGTAATCGAGAGTGACACATTTGGAACGATAGTCGGCTTCGAGAATCACGGTGGTCGTACACATCATAATTTTGGTACGTTAGGACACGTTACGGTTGGTTACGGTAATAATGATGATGATAAACAAGAAGGTATTCATTATAAAAATTTATTAGGAACATATTTACATGGACCTATCCTTCCAAAGAATCATGAACTGACTGATTATTTATTAGAAAAAGCCTGCGAACGTAAAGGTATACCTTTTGAACCTAAACAATTAGATAACACTGAAGAAGAAGCAGCTAAACGAGTTATTATAGAAAGATCATCAAAAAAGTAACAAATATAATAAGCAATTAAAAATGACGTACCGGATCTATAGAATTTTCCAGTACGTCATTTTTTATTTGTCATTATATCTACTATCTAATAATTTATAGATTAGAAGTATTTCATAAATAACATGACTTTTGATTTGATTCTGATCAAATTCTTCTAAGCGTTTGACAGAAGATTTAAGTGTTGATGCAGATGAGCGGTGAGGTTCAAAATGATTGCTTTTGATAATATTATTGACGCTATTACTAATTTTAATAATAGCTATCTTTTCCTCAGGCGTAAAAACTAAATGTATGTGCTTAGGTAAATATATAATATTTGATAGGTGAGTAGCCAGTAATCTATCGATATAGGAACGGTTCGAAATATTTTTTAATCGTTTCCATTCATCTTCTTTGTTTTTATGATAACGTAATTCGTCTTTTTGATAACCGGTTAAAGTTTCAGTCTTGTTTATAACACCCATCAACTTATTTAAAAGATCATTACTATGATCAGAATCAAATTTTCCTAATAATAATTCGTTACATCTTGAAGAGAACAACTCATACATTTTATATTCAGATTGCGTTAAATTATCTTCAATTTGTTGATAATATTTAGGAGGCAGAACTATAAAATTGACCAATCCTGCTGTAACCAAACCGATTAATGCAGTTAATAACCTTGAAAAAAAGTTGAATAAATAGGCGTCGTGTATGCCAGGAATCATGGCAACTGATGTTAACACCGCAACAGTAGTACCAACTTGTAAGTTTAATTTAGTACAAACTAAGATAGTAAAAAGTGCACTGAACGTATACGTTAAAGCCGATGGGTCACCAAAAATAAAAGTAAAAAGTACAGCAAATAGTGCACCAATTACAGTTGCGGGCAATCTTCTATAACCTTTTTTTAATGATGCCTTTGCAGTAGGTTCGATAGTTACAATAGCAGTTAATATAGCGAAGATTGGAGTGAGATCAAGCATTAAACAAAATAGCGATGTTAAAAAGGTTGCTAAGCCAGTTTTGATTGTTCTCGCTCCTATAATTTTCTTGTACCATTTATCCATATGATAAATCCTCTCGTTGTACGAAAATAACAATTAAAATTTTATCTTTTGAACAGAAATTATTTTGCGCTTCATTTTTTGTATGTTTAGTATATCAAAATTTTTTTGGTATAATAAGATGTAATCACAATTTAAAAAGGAACGGGATATTATGATTGTAAAAACAGAAGAAGAATTACAAGCCTTAAAAGAGATAGGTTACATTTGTGCTAAGGTTAGAGATACTATGCAAGAAGCTACTAAACCAGGTATTACAACTAAAGAATTAGACAATATAGCTAAAGATTTGTTTGAAGAACATGGTGCTATTTCAGCACCTATTCATGATGAGAATTTCCCTGGACAAACATGTATTAGTGTTAATGAAGAAGTAGCGCATGGCATTCCTGGCAAACGAATCATTCGTGAAGGAGATCTAGTTAATATTGATGTATCAGCTTTGAAAAATGGTTATTACGCTGATACAGGTATTTCTTTTGTTGTGGGTGAAGCAAGTGACCCACTTAAACAAAAAGTATGTGATGTTGCACTAATGGCATTTGAAAATGCAATGGCAAAAGTTAAACCTGGAACTAAATTAAGTAATATCGGTAAAGCAGTACATGCAACAGCACGTCAAAATGATTTAACTGTAATTAAAAATCTAACTGGGCATGGTGTAGGTCAATCATTACATGAGGCGCCTAACCATGTTATGAACTATTATGACCCTAAAGATAAAACTTTACTTAAAGAAGGAGTTGTAATTGCAGTAGAGCCATTTATTTCATCTAAAGCAACTTTTGTAACAGAAGGTAAAAACGAATGGGCCTTCGAAACTAGAGATAAGAGTTTTGTCGCTCAAATTGAACATACGGTTATCGTTACTAAAGATGGACCATTATTAACTACAAAAATTGATTAATTTCATATTAAACTAATATTAATTAAAAATTCGATATCTAAAATATATATAATGAAAACCAGTAAAATGAGATGACAACGCTCATTTACTGGTTTTTTAGTTTATACTAGTTAGTTTTATAAAGTTATTTACCTAATAATTTATAGACTTGTTTCTGCTGTTGTTTGCCATCTGGGTCTAGTTTGATTTTAATATTTGTGAAAGTTTCAGACCAATCAGACGTACGAGTTCTAATAGGTGGTTCTTTCATTTCAATTGTTTTTAAAATGACTTGCGCAACTTCATGTGTACTTTGAGAAGCATCATGCCCATAATTTTCTTTAATATCACTAACATATGAATTGTATAAGTGCGTATATTCATCTTCTTGTATGCCACCAGTTTGAGTTAGGTGGTTCATAATGTTGGGCATAAATTCAGATTGTATGCCACCGGGTTCAATAATAGTAAATTTAATATTGAATTCAGGTTGAATATAACTTGCTAAAGATTCTGTATAACCTTCAACACCAAACTTAGCGGCACAATATATTTCATTGAAAGGTTGTCCAACTAGGCCTCCAACTGACGAAATATTGATAACACGACCTTCTCTTTGTGATCTCATGATTGGTAATACAGCTTTGGTCATTCGAATAACACCCATTAAATTTAAATTAAGTTGCCAATTTATTTCTTCATCTGTTGCTTGTTCTGTAGTTTTATTAAAGCCGGCGCCAGCATTGTTAATCAAAATATCTATACGACCTTCTTCTTGTATGATGAATTCAACAGCAGATTTAATACTATCTAATTTGGTTACATCCAATTCTAAAATGGTTAGGTCTACATTTCTTTTAGTCGCTTCAATTTTTAAATTCATTTGATTTTCTAAGTTACGCATCGTGGCATATACTTGAAATCCTTTTTCAGCAAGCATGAGCGATGTTTCAAATCCTAGTCCTGATGAAGCACCAGTAACTAGAGCAATAGTTTTATTCATATCATAATCTCCTTTTTGAAAGTCACTAAAGTATTAACTATTCTACGAATAATGTTAAAGAAATGAATCTATTAAGACCATCGTTGTTCAACTTTGCCAAATTTCCAAATTAAAGTGGAAATGAGCCAACTAATAATAAATAAAATCACTAAAATATAACCTATATTATCAAATTGTATGTTTTCAATAAATTCCCAGAAAGAACCTTTCAATTGAAGCTTATCAACTAGTATTTGTAGTAATTCAACAGTGCCAATTAATAGCGCAGCGATAATAGATATTGCAGTAATTGTAATATTGTAATATTGTAATAAATTTTTCGAATAGGATTGAAGAATGCCCAATTATAAGCAGAAGTCATCAGTATACCGTCCAATGTATCTAGCAAACTCATACCGGCAGCGAACAATATAGGTAAAGATATTATACCTACGAATGAAATTGCTTTCTGTGACGCACCTGAAGATAAAGCTAGCAATGAGATTTCACTAGCAGTATCAAATCCTAAACCGAATAGAAAGCCTAGTGGCAAGACATGCCAACTATGACTAATGAATTTAAAGTATGGTCCGACCATACGAGAAACAAAGCCGCGTGTATCTAATAAATCATTTAACTTCTCATCATTAATTTTGTCTTTGCGAAACTTTAAAAATAAAGTTATTAAAGAAATTAATATCATTAGATTTAATATACCTATGAGAATTAAAAATGTTCCTGAAACGAGAGTGCCAATAATTTCACCAATTTCTTGAAAGTGGGGTAATGCATCTTTAGCCCATTTAATTGAAATGCCTAAAAAGGCAGCCATAAAAAAGACTACTGTAGAATGTCCAATTGAGAAGTAGAAACCTACACCTAATGGATTACGTTGTTGTTGGATTAATTTACGCACTGTATTATCAATAGCAGCAATATGGTCTGCATCAAAAGCGTGTCGTAGTCCTAGTGTATAAGCAAGTAGTCCCATACCTAGTAGTAGATGATTAGTATTTGCTAAATAGAGGAGGCCAAAACCCAGAATGTGAAGTGAAATCACAATAAGCACATAAGGAAGCCAATTAAGACGATGTGTGTTAATCATTGATGTTACCTTCTTTCAAAAATAAATATAATTAATCATACACCTGTTTAAGTTGAATATAAAATTTGAGGTATAACTTACATGAATTTATATAAATTCTATAGAAATAATAAACATCGTACTAAAGTATGAGAGTAAGATGGTCCTAGAGCCTATATGAGTTTAAGCTATTTTAAATTATAATTGAGCTTAATCAAGGACGAGGTGGTTCTATGAATTATATGGACTTATATTTACAACACTTTCTTAAAGTAGTTATTAAACGAAACATTAATGATTACAAAATCAGTTTAGATCGTAAATTAAAGAGCATTGAAAATTATATTGAATATTTAAAAGAAAAGAAAACACAAATGAATAAGTTGATTGACAGTTTAACTGCAACATTAGAAAATAAATATA
This sequence comes from Staphylococcus haemolyticus, assembly GCF_006094395.1. Taxonomy (NCBI): domain Bacteria; kingdom Bacillati; phylum Bacillota; class Bacilli; order Caryophanales; family Staphylococcaceae; genus Staphylococcus; species Staphylococcus haemolyticus. The sequence continues at coordinate 1,000,745 of NZ_CP035291.1, forward strand.
TTGATATTACTAATACGTATAATATTAAACATGCACAAGAAATTAATAATTATGAAATTGAAGGTCTTAAAAGACAGCTTGATTTATTTGAAGCCTATTGTGCAAGAATTGAAGCGGATATTCATCGTTGCTCAAAAGAAAAGATCACAACACAAGGGCAATGTGACATAATTGAACAAATGAGTGTAGTAGCTTAATTGAGAGGAATAGGGGGCGACACATTGACTCGAAAATATATATCGACAGAGTTATTAATCATATTTACGGCATTAATGATTATTGCCAATTTTTATTACATCTTTTTTGAGAAAATAGGCTACCTATTTGTATTACTTTTAGGATGTATATTAGTTTATGTAGGCTACCTTTACTTTCATAAAGTAAGGGGTCTCTTAGCGTTTTGGATAGGTGCATTGCTTATAGCATTTACTTTATTGTCGAATAAATATACCATCATAATATTATTTGTCTTTCTAGTTATCGTAATCATTAGATATCTCATTTTTAAGTTTAAACCTTTAAAAGTGATTGCTTCAGAAGATGAAGTTACATCACCTCAATTTATTAAACAAAAGTGGTTTGGAGAGCAACGCACACCAGTATATGTTTATAAATGGGAAGATGTACAAATTCAACATGGTGTTGGTGATATACACATCGATATGACAAAAGCTGCAAATATTAAAGAGAATAATACAATAGTAGTAAGACATATTTTAGGGAAAATTCAGTTAGTGGTACCATTGAATTATAATATTAATTTACACATGGCTGCTCTATATGGAAATGCTTATTTAAATGGCCAATCTTATAAAGTTGAAAATAATCATATCCAAGTTGAAGAGAAGCCTAAAGAAGAGAATTATAATGTCAATGTTTATGTTTCAACATTCATAGGAGATGTTGAGGTGATTTACCGATGAACCACTACTTAAGAGCTATCGGTTCAATGCTTATACTAGTTTATAGCATGTTAACCGCGTTCTTATTTATAGATAAAGTATTTGTTAATATTATCTATTTCCAAGGTATGTTTTATACTCAAATTTTTGGGATACCTGTTTTTCTATTTTTAAATTTAGTCATCATTTTACTTTGTATTATAGTAGGTTCAATTCTCGCATATAAAATTAATCAACAAAATCAGTGGATTAAGTCGCAAATTGAGCATGCCATTGAAGGAGAAACAGTAGGTATCAATGATCAAAACATTGAGCTCTATAACGAAACCATAGATCTTTATCAAACATTAGTTCCTCTAAATCAAGAGTTGCACCGTTTACGAATGAAAACGCAAAACTTAACTAATGAAAATTACAATATGAATGATGTCAAAGTTAAGAAAATCATTGAGAATGAACGACAGAGATTAGCTCGCGAGTTACATGACTCTGTAAGTCAACAACTTTTTGCAGCAAGTATGATGTTATCTGCTATAAAAGAAACAAAATTAGAGGCACCGCTTGATCAACAAATACCAGTTTTAGAGAAAATGGTTCAGGAATCTCAACTTGAAATGCGCGCATTATTACTTCATTTGAGACCTTTAGGACTAAAAGATAAATCACTAGGTGAAGGTATCAAAGATTTAGTTATTGATTTGCAAAAGAAAGTGCCTATGAAAGTCATACACGATATTCAAGATTTCAAGGTTCCTAAAGGTATAGAAGATCATTTATTTAGAATTACACAAGAGGCTATATCAAATACGTTAAGACATTCTAATGGAACTAAAGTCACAGTGGAATTATTTAACCAACAAGATTATCTATTACTTCGAATTCAAGATAATGGTAAGGGATTCAATGTTGACGAGAAATTAGAACAAAGTTATGGATTAAAAAATATGAGAGAACGCGCATTAGAAATTGGTGCGACATTCCATATTGTTTCGTTACCGGATTCTGGAACGAGAATAGAAGTTAAAGCACCATTAAATAGGGAGGATGATAATAATGACGATTAAAGTTTTGTTCGTTGATGACCATGAAATGGTTCGAATTGGGATATCAAGTTATCTATCAACACAATCTGACATTGAGATAGTTGGAGAAGGGGAATCTGGTAAAGATGCCATTGCAAAAGCTCATGAATTAAAACCTGATTTAATTCTTATGGATTTATTAATGGATGATATGGATGGCGTTGAAGCAACTACTCAAATCAAAAAAGATTTGCCACATATTAAAGTTGTAATGTTAACTAGTTTTATTGAAGATAAAGAGGTATATAGAGCATTAGATGCTGGTGTAGATAGCTATATTTTAAAAACGACTAGTGCTAGTGATATAGCCGACGCAGTACGCAAAACTTTTAATGGTGAATCCGTATTTGAACCAGAAGTTTTAGTTAAGATGCGTAACAGAATGAAGAAACGTGCAGAATTATATGAAATGCTGACTGAGCGTGAAATGGAAATTTTATTATTAATTGCAAAAGGTTATTCAAATCAAGAAATAGCGAGTGCTTCTCATATTACAATTAAAACCGTTAAAACTCATGTAAGTAATATATTGAGTAAATTAGAAGTACAAGATAGAACACAAGCCGTAATTTATGCATTCCAACATAATTTGATTCAATAAAAAAAGGTTGAGGCAATAAACCGATGCCTCAACCTTTTTTTAATTTAATTAGTCATTAAACACTTATTTTTTATTATCATCGTCATTATTAGTAAATTTATCTTTAATTTTCTCAGTTAATGAAGCATCTTCTTCATGTTTATCTTCAGGATCTTTATCGACTTTATAGTCTTCATCTTTGCCAGTAGCTGTATGTTTATATTCATAAGTAGTATCTTCATTATAGTGGTTTTGGTTATTATCATCATGGTCGAGCGCTGCTTCTTCAGGAGTTTGTCCATTAATGACATGTCTTTGGTGGATGATTGCATTAATTTCAGCACCAATAATAATGATAAAACTTGTTAAATATAACCAAATTAATAAGATAATAATACCTGCGATACTGCCATAAGTCTTAGAGTAGTTTCCAAAATTTGAAATGTAGAAACCAAATGCGAAAGACCCAAGTAACCAGATAACTGATGTAAATATAGCTCCTGGTAATACTGATTTTAGTTTAGTTTTAACGTTTGGAGCTACTGAGTATAGAATTGTAAATAGAATCAAAATAATAATTAATGGTAATACAACTCTTATTAAACTAAAGATCCATTTAACTTGACTATCCAATCCAAGAGGACCGAATAAGAAATGAGCAATAACTGACCCCATAGTAGGTAATGCCATCGCAACTAAAAATACGACGCCTAACACAATTGTGAAAATAACACTTAGTATCTTTAAAAGAATACCATTTCTATTATCTTCAACATCATAAGCTACATTGAATGAATTCATAATTGCAGTCATACCATTTGAAGCTGACCAAATTGCTAAGATTAACCCGATAGAAAGTAAACCGCCACTAGAATTTTTAGTAACATCGCTAATTACACCTTTAATAAGACTCGATGTGTCAGCAGGTGCATTACTTAATAAACCGGTGATTTGGCTTTGGTCTAAGTTAAATAATGGTAACAATGTTAATAGGAAAATTAACATTGGGAACATAGCTAATACAAAATGGTAAGTCATTTGTGCTGCTAAACCTGAAGCGTCATCTTTGCCTATTCGATAAATTAAATAAGAAAGAAAATTAGATTTTTTTGTATACTTAGCTGGTTTGTTTAACCGTGAAACGAAAAAGACTTGATTGTCTTTTTTTGGTTCTTTAGATTGAAATTCTTGAGGCTCTACATATGTACGATCAACATTTATTTTATCTTGGTTCTTCTCTTGCTCGTCTTTAATAGAGTTAAGATACTTCGAGTTTGATTTATTTTCTTTTGACATAACAATCTCCTTTGCTTTAACCACATACATTAATTTAAATAGTAAAATAAGCGGGACAGAAACCTGTTATATAATAAAGATTTCATTGTCCCGCCTTACTATGAGTGAAAAACAAAAATATTTTACTTTTCACTTTCAGTTAGTTTCTATTTTAACTAAAGTTATAAAAAAAGATTTAGCTAAAATAAACAATCAATTATTGACCAATGCGGTTATTCTTACGTTCAACGAAAGTATCTTTAGCATCTTTAATTGATTTTTCTAATTCTGGGTTATTACGACGAATTTCTTCAATTGTATCTTTCCAATATAAAACTTCGTCTTTAATAGAATTGAATTTAGAAGGTTTGCGTGAACGATTACCTTCTTTAACATCTTTTACAGATTGAACTAAAGCGTTACGTGTTGATTTATCAGCTAAAGTAGCAGCACCACCAACAATAGCGCCAATTAAAATACCAGGAATTAATTTGTTTTCCATTTTATTTACCCCTCTTTCAAATTTGCATCTTTGACGATGAAATCAATTAGATTGTCACAAGATGATTGTACCATTTCATATACACCTTCAAAATTATTAGTGTAATAAGGATCTGGCACATCACTCTCTTCCATGTTACTAAATTCGAGCAATTTGAACAATTTTCCTTTTATATTAGGATTGATGTTTTGGATATTATCAACATTGCTTTGATCCATAGCAATAATATAATCAAAATCATCACTTGATTCAAATAACTCACTAATCATACCATCAAAAGGTATATTATGGCGATTAAGAATATCTTGAGTCCCTTCATGGGGAGGTTCTCCAAGGTTCCATTTACCTGTTCCTTTTGAGTAAACGTTAACGCCTGAAATGTTTCTATCTATCAAACGTTGACGCATGATTGCTTCAGCCATAGGAGAGCGACATATGTTTCCTAGACATACAAATGCTACATCTACCATATTCTATTCCCCCTATTTAATCCTATATAAACCATTTTATAGTTATTTTAAAATTTTATAAAGACATAATAATACTATATCCGATAAAAGTTTGTTAAATTATCATACTTTGATAGAATATTGTATTAAAGAGGTGATAACGTGAGTCAAAATAATAATGAAACAATGATTGCAGATATTAGAAAAAAATTAAATATTGTTAATCAAGGTTTGTTAAATCCAGATAAATTTAAAAATGCTAATCAGCAAGATATAGAAGAAATTCATAATTTTGTTATGTCTAAAGATTCTTTTTCACCAAGCGAAGTTACAGCAATTGCTGATGAGTTGGGGAACTTACGTCAAGATTAGGGAGGATGATGATATGACTTCATTAAGTTATAACGAGAAATTACAACAGTATGCAGAATTATTAGTTAAAATAGGTATGAATGTACAACCTAAACAACCTGTTTTTATTAGATCTTCAGTTGATGCCATCGATTTAACACGTTTAATTGTTGAAGAATCATATAAAGCTGGAGCTTCAGACGTAAAAGTAAATTATTCAGATTCTAAATTAAATAGACTTAAATTTGAGTATGAATCAGTAGATTACTTTGAAAATCAGGCAGTTAAATCGTATGAAGTAGATGAACGAATGGATTATGCTAATCGTGGCGCTGCAAATTTAGCTTTACTTAGTGGTGATCCAAACTTGCTAAATGGTATAGACCCTGAAAAACTCAAAGCCAATCAAATAAGTTATAGTCAAGCATTCAAAGGATATATGGAAGGAAGTCAGAAGAATCGATTTCCATGGGTTGTTGCTGCTTTTCCTTCTAAAGATTGGGCTAGACGTGTTTATCCAGATTTAGATGAAGAAATTGCATTAGAAAAGTTTATTGATGAAGTGTTTGATATCGTAAGAATTGATGGGAACGATCCTATTGAAAATTGGAAAAAACATATAGAAAACTTAAGTGTACATGCTAAATTGATGCAAGAAAAAAATTATAAAGCGTTACATTATCAATCCGAAGGAACAGACTTAGTTGTAGGACTTCCTAAAGGACATATTTGGGAAGATGCTACGAGCTATGTTAATGGTAATCAACAAGCTTTTATAGCTAATTTACCAACTGAAGAAGTTTTTACAGCTCCTGATCGTAACAACGTTAATGGATATGTAACAAATAAATTACCATTAAGTTATAATGGTACAATCATTGATGGCTTTACATTAACGTTTAAAGATGGACAAATCGTAGATTTCAAAGCAGACAAAGGCGAAGATATGCTTAGAGATTTGATCAATACTGATGAGGGTTCTAAGCGACTAGGAGAAGTCGCTTTAGTACCTGATGATTCTCCAATTTCAAATCGTAATACTATTTTCTACAACACGTTATTTGATGAAAACGCATCATGTCATTTAGCTATTGGTTCGGCATATGGCTTTAATGTTGAAGGTGGTACTGAAATGACGACTGAAGAAAAAATTGCCAGTGGTCTTAATGATTCAAATGTCCATGTTGACTTCATGATAGGAAGTGCAGATTTAACGATTTATGGAATTAAACAGGATGACACTAAAGAATTAGTGTTTAAAAACGGCAATTGGGCTCAATAAAAATAGAAATTAAAATAAAAGGGGTATAACGCATGTCAAATTCTCAAGGTATTCGTAAATCAATGTCTGAATCAAAAAGTTATAAAGCTAAACAAGTATTTCCTCAAGACACCAATCATCACCACACAATGTTTGGTGGTTCATTGATGGCTAACATAGATGAAATTGCAGCCATTACTGCAATGAAACATGCTAATGCCCAAGTAGTTACAGCATCAACTGATTCTGTAGATTTTTTAAGACCAATTAAAACAGGTGATATTACTTCTTATGAAGCGATGGTTAGTTATGCAGGTACAAGTTCAATGGAAGTTTGTGTTCAAATAATTATTGAGGATGTATTAAATAAAGAAAGACATTTAGCAGCCTTAAGTTTCTTAACTTTTGTTGCATTAGATGATAATGGTAAGCCAGTCCAAGTACCAGATGTCTATCCGGAATCAAAAGTTGAAAAATGGTTCTATGAAAGTGCGCCTAAGCGTGTACAACGTAGAAAAGATAGAAGAGAAGAAAGTAAAAATACGATTGAATTTTTATCAAATGCACAACATATTGAAGAATTATAAATCACGGACAAGTTAAACGTTGTAACTAGTATATTATAATTCTCATAAAACAGAACTAAGAGTCTGGGACATAAACCCTAGAGAAATAGCCAGTAAATGAGTTTTAACAAATTCATTTACTGGCTTCTTTATTTACAATACTCCGTATTGTTGGCTCGCTTTCTTAGGGGACAGCTTCAGCCTGTAGTCTTCAGCTTGTCCTGGTCCCTCAAGAGTCTCGCCAAAATACTTTGTATTTATATGTAATTTTACATTGTAATACTTTAAAAAAATAAAGCACTTTCGTATAATTTAATAAACATCACTAAACTAAATTAACGAGGTGCCTTATGTATAAAAATTATAACATGACTCAACTTACTCTACCAATGGAAACTTCAGTTCTTATCCCCACAAATGATATTTCACGACATGTAAATGATATTGTTGAAACAATTCCTGACAATGAATTCGACGAATTCAGACATCACCGTGGTGCAACTTCGTACCATCCTAAAATGATGTTAAAAGTGATTCTATATGCCTACACACAATCTGTATTCTCAGGTCGTAAAATAGAAAAAATGCTTAATGATAGCATCCGAATGATGTGGCTATCACAAAATCAAAAACCTTCTTATAAAACAATTAATCGATTTAGAGTAAATCCAAAAGTAGATGCTTTATTAGAATCTTTATTTATTCAATTTTACAGTCAGTGTGTAAAACAAAATCTTATAGATGATAAAGCTATTTTTATTGATGGTACAAAAATTGAAGCAAATGCCAATCGATATACATTTGTATGGAAAAAGAGTATTCAAAACCATGAATCAAAGATGAATGAGGATTCTAAAGCCCTCTACCATGAATTGGTAACCAATAAAATCATACCGGAAATTAAAGAAGATCATGATAATGAATTAACAAAAGAAGAAATAGATTTGATTGGTAGTCACTTAGATAAAGAAATCGAAGATTTAAACCAACATATCAACAATGAAAAATGTACTAAAACAAGAAAACAAATACGTCTCAAAAGAACTAAAATCAAAAAATACAAAAAGCAAATCAATGATTATTTTGAGCGAAAGTATCGATACGAATTTCAAAAATCTATTTTAAAGGATAGAAATAGTTATTCTAAGACAGATCATGATGCGACATTTATGAGAATGAAAGAAGATCACATGAAAAATGGACAACTTAAGCCAGGGTATAATTTACAAATAGCGACAAATTCCCAATTTGTTTTATCTTATAATGTGTATCAAAATCCAACGGATACTAGAACGATGATTCCATTTTTAAATTCAATTCAAGAGACCTACGGTCATTTACCTGAATATATTGTAGCTGATGCAGGTTATGGTAGTGAATCAAATTATAAGGCAATTATAGATGACTTTAATCGAACGCCACTCATAACATATGGAATGTTTATAAAAGATAAAACTAAAAAATATAAAAGTGACATCTTTAATACTCAAAATTGGAACTATGACGAAATTAATGACGAATTCATTTGTCCGAATAATAAACGGCTAGGTTTTAAAAGATATGCCTATCGTCATGATAAGTATGGTTATAAGCGAGACTTCAAATTATATGAATGTGATGATTGTTCAGAATGTCCTCTGAAAAATCAATGTATGAACTTCAATTCAAAAACAAACAAAAAAATAATGAAGAATTATAACTGGGAATATTTTAAATCCCAAATTAACAAAAAGCTTTCAGAACCAGAAACAAAAAATATCTACAGTCAAAGAAAAATTGATGTGGAACCTGTTTTTGGATTTATGAAGGCTATTTTGGGTTTCACTCGGATGTCTGTCCGAGGACTCAATAAAGTCAAAAGAGAACTTGGTTTTGTATTAATGGCACTTAATATAAGAAAAGTAGTAGCTCAACGAGCTGAAAATAATCAAAAAATTTATAAAAAAGACAATTTCTATATTATTTCAATAGAAATTGTCTTTTTTTCACTTATCCAAGAACTTTATGTCCCGGACTCTTAGTTTATAGATATATGTGAATTATTGATGCTTAACTAAAAATATTTTCTGTGTGCATTTCTATTTCTTTCTGTTTGAAATCAGTGTTTGGATAATACATGTTTTTCACTAATACATTAGGGCCTAAACAATGAAATGCCTCACAATGACAATTTAACGATTTTGCTAAATCTGAAGTGAGCCATTTATTAAATACATCAGTCAATTTGTCTGTTTTTATATTTGAGATGGTACCATTTTCATCTCCAAAGTCTGTTACAATGACATCTCCGCTAAACACATTTACATTTAAGCGACTTCGTCCATCTGGATCATTTCGTGTTGTCACATTTTTTGCATCTCTTAAGCGTTGTAATAGTGCTTGATCATTTTCGTCATTAATACATGGATAGATAGGTAACGTACCAAACAGCATCCATACATTCTCATCTCGAATATCTAATAAATGATGAATTGCTTGTTTCATTTCTTTTAGAGAAAGCACATTTAATTGACTTGCGAAATCCGCTGGGTACATAGGATGAACTTCATGACGACTGCATTTCATATCATTAACGATTTCTTTATGAATTTTATCTAAGTAAGGTAAAGTACTCTGATTTAACATCGTTTCAGCTGATACAAACATACCTTGACTTGATAGGGTGCTCGCATTGTCTAACATCTGTTCATATAATTTTAATTTTGCTTTTAAAGGTGGTTGTTTTTTCATGGCGCCAAAGCCAACATCAGTAAATTCTTGTATAGTTCCCCAATTATGTGAAATGTGCATAACATCTATGTATTCCGCGATATCTAAATAACGATCTTGTGGCAACGTTAAATTAGAATTCATTTGAACATAAATACCTCGATCTTTCGCGTATTTTAATAAGGGTTTAACGATATTTTTAATTGATTTCTTTGAGAACATTGGTTCTCCGCCCGTGATTGATATTGTTCTTAATTGAGGTATTTCATCTAAACGACGATAAATAATATCCATAGGTAATGCATCCGGATCTTTGGTTTGTAATGTATAACCAACTGCACAATGGCTACATCTCATATTACATAGCGTTGTGGTTGTAAATTCTATATTACTCAACGTCAACTGTCCGTAGTCTTCAATATCGTTATAAGTTTCCCAAGGATCATTTGAAATTGAAATGGGTTTTTTCTGATTTGTCATCCACATATTTATTACTCCTAAACTAAAAAAATTCCTCTATTCGTTGCAAAAGTACAGTAAACATTATTAAGATTATATCCCTTTTTGTCAAATTCTGTTAGGATAAAATTAACGTATTGTTAAATAAACTCATATAAAAAAGGAGAAACATTTATGAATGAACAACAAACAATGGAACAAATTAAAACGAGATTATCAAAATTCTTAGAAGATATTGATCATGTTAATCCTGATGAAGTAAGTGTTGAAGACATTGATGAATGGATTGGCTTACTAGATCAATTAGAAGAAAAAGTAAAGCAAGTGTCTAACTAAATAATAGCCGTTTAAGTTCAACTATGTTTAATATCCTTCTATTTCGTCTATATAATAAATATAATTCGAACAAGAAAGGTGATTAATACATGACTAAAAAAGTAGCAATTATCTTATCAAATGAATTTGAAGATATTGAATTAACTAGCCCTAAAGAAGCAATTGAAGAAGCTGGTTTTGAAACAGAAATCATTGGTGATACTGCAAATGCTGAAGTAGTAGGTAAGCATGGTGAAAAAGTTACTGTAGACGTAAGTATTGCTGATGCTAAACCAGAAGATTATGATGGACTTCTAATACCAGGTGGATTCTCACCAGACCATCTTCGCGGAGATGCAGAAGGTCGATATGGTACGTTTGCTAAATACTTCACTAAAAATGATGTTCCAGCATTTGCAATTTGCCACGGACCTCAAATATTAATTGATACTGATGATTTAAATGGACGCACGTTAACAGCTGTACTTAATGTACGTAAAGATTTATCAAATGCTGGTGCAAACGTAGTAGATGAATCAGTTGTAGTTGATAAAAATATCGTAACTAGTCGTACACCAGATGACTTAGACGATTTTAACAGAGAAATTGTTAAACAACTTCAAGCATAAATCTTGTTGATGTAAAGCTTGAATATTATTCGATATATTCTTATACGTCAATTTTACAAATTCGCAATATTTAATGAACTGAGAAGAGACTTTAATATGTCTTTTCTCGGTTCTTTTTTGTATTCAAAAATTTAGTTATAGTAATTTAATGACTTAACTTCAGATATAGGTCTCATAGCCATATATTCTCATACACCCTGGGACCGATTTTTCACTTTAAGTATGGCTTATTATAAGAACTACTGTTAAACTCTCAAATATAGAGTGAGTTTAAGTAAAGGAGCTACCGCATGAAAAGAAGCCAAAGAATGAACAACTCGCCTGAGAGACATTCACAATACCGTAATGAACCACATTACAATACGTATTATCAACCTGTAGGTAAACCACCTAAAAAGAAAAAGAATAAACGTATATTTTTACGTCTGTTTATTATATTTGTCTTCATATTTGCATTGTTTATCGGATTAATGTATTACTTATCTTCTAGAGCAAATGTTGATGACCTTAAAACTATTGAAAATAAAAGCAGTTATGTATCTGCAGACAATATGCCTGATTATGTAAAAGGTGCATTTATTTCAATGGAAGATGAACGTTTTTATAAACACCACGGTTTTGATGTAAAAGGTACAACACGAGCATTGTTTTCAACGATTGGGGATAGAGATGTTCAAGGTGGAAGTACAATTACGCAACAAACTGTGAAAAATTATTATTATGATAATGAACGTTCTTTCACTAGAAAATTAAAAGAATTGTTTGTAGCACATAAAGTAGAACAACAATATAGTAAAAATGAAATATTGAGTTTCTATTTAAATAACATTTATTACGGTAGCGATCAATATACAATCGAAAGTGCCGCCAATTACTATTTTGGTACGACAGTAAATAAAAATAGTGATAGTATGTCTCAAATTACAGTATTACAAAGTGCGATATTAGCTAGTAAGGTCAATGCACCTAGTGTTTATGATATAAGTAATATGTCTGATAACTTTAAAAATAGAATTAAAACAAACCTTGAAAAAATGAAACAACAAGAATATATATCTGATAGCCAATATCAAGAGGCATTAAGTCAACTAAATAACTATTGATTTGTTTTGCATGCGTACAGACAAAATTCGTAATTATAATTTAGTCTTCATAAAGTATTCATTATATAAATGAACTTTATGAGGACTTTTTATATAGGTAAAACATTTTGTGTAATGCGATAAGTGATATAAAATAATGTTTGTTAGAATATCTTAAACTGAATGAGTTAATAGAGAACATATTTATAAGTGAAGGTGGTGGGTGTATGACAAAAATTACGAAAATAGAAGTACAAAAGAATAATAAAGAGCGATTTAATTTATTCTTAGATGAAGTATTTGAAATGGGAATAGATATTGATACACTTGTAAGGTTCAATTTAAAAAAAGGTCAAATTCTTGAGCCATCAGATATGGAGAATATTCAAAAATATGAGCATTATCGTTTAGGTATTAATATGGCAATCCAATACTTATCATATAAAAAAAGAACTGAAAAAGAAGTGCGACAACATTTGCAACAAAATGAAATAAGTGACATAGTAATCCAACAAGTTATAGATTATTGTTACAGAGAATCGTATATTAACCATGAAGATTATGCTGAAAGCTTAAAGAATACGATGATAAACACTACTGACAAAGGTCCTGAAATTTTTAGACAGAAATTATATCAAGTTGGAATTGAACCTAATATTATAAATACATATGTTCCGATTTACGAAGAAGAGCAATCATTTGAAGCAGTTATTGAGGTTGCCAAAAAAATTATGAAAACTAAAAAAGGCCCTGAAATTAAAATACGTCAAAAGGTACTTCAAAGTCTAATTCAAAAAGGATATTCTATGGATGTTGTACAACAGGCAATAGCTGAATTAAATTTTGAACAAGATGAAAATATATTAGATGATTTATTGCAAAAAGATCTTGAAAAAGTATATACAAAGCAAAGACGTAAGTATGACGGACAACAATTAGTAATGAAGACGATAGAGTCACTTATGAGAAAAGGATATAAATATGATAAAATTAAATCAAAATTAGAAGAAAGTGGTATTTTAGATGAATGATAAAAAGCTAAGTGAAATGTCTGAGCAAGAATTAAGACATGAAATACAAACATATAAAGAAAAAATGCGTAAAGCTGAAATGAATGGCATCATGAATGAGTACGATGTATATCAAAGTAAAGTCATCATTGCTGAAAGTTACTTAGTCGATCGTACTAAGGTAGTGCTTGGTAGAATGTATAAACTTAATGATGGAAGCGACCAATACTTCAAAGTCGAACGATTAAAAGGTGTATTTGCATGGGGATATAGAATTAATAGTAAGATCCCTGAAGAAGGATTGCCACTCGCTTTATTAAAAATTTAGAAGGATGTAACATGAATGGGAAGTTCAATAGTCTTAAAAATGCTCAATGTCACGCATTATTATAGAAGTAAGAAAAATAGAAAGTGGTATTTACCATTTGGTTATGCCGCAGAAGACATAGAATTAAACAATATTTCACTACATATATATCAAGGTGAGGCTTTAGCCATTATTGGCGAGCCGGGGGCTTCTAAAACTTTATTAGGTAGGATAATTGCTGGTGACATTAAACCTGATAGAGGTAAAATTAATAAATCGGTCTCTACTTATTATGGTGATATAAAAGACAAACATTTAATACATTTAACAGTGCGACAATATGTAAAAGAAATTCAAAGATTATTTTCTTACGAAACAACATCACACAGTGTTGATCAAATTATCAAATTTGCACATTTAGATGATAAGTCTACGTTTAATATAAATATGCTTAGTCATTCTGATTTTGCACAATTAATCTTAAGCATTGCACGTGTATGTCGAAAAGAATTGATTATTTTGAACCATATCATTGAACATCTTGATGAAGATTTTTTAGAAAAAGCAAAACAATTATCGAAAGACTATGTTAACGATAATAATTCGTTAGTATTCATCGATAATGATCTTGAAAAAGTTGAAAAAGTAAGTAATTATGTAGCATGGATTTCACATGGCCAAGTGAGGATGGAAGGTTCACTAAATCAAGTTTTACCTGTGTTTAAAGAACATGAGCAAGATCGAATGAGTATAGGAAATGATGAAGAACAGCAAAATTTTGATTTAGATTGGAAAGAAAGTCGTAGTAGACTCCCTGAAATGAGCTATAACTTTAAAAGAGTAGAAAGATATAGACATGCGAAAGTTCCTGATTTTGTCGTGAGGTTTTGGACGATTTTAATTGCAAGCTTGATTTGTTTGGCCATCGTTGGAGCATTAGTCGTTAACAACATTGGACGCTTTGATGTTCCTATAATAGAAGCTCAAAAGAAAGTTGAAAATAAAGACCCATTTGAGGAAAAATTGGCATATGGAATCGTATTAGACGACTCGATAACGTTAAATGGTGATTCTAATACAAAAGTTCCTAAATACGCATTTTTAACAATAACAGGTGAAAATTCAAAAAAATACCGTGTTAATATCGATAATCAAGATTATGTTGTAGAAAAACATAAACTACAATATTTTAACCCAGCAGCTTTATATGAGTCGCATTCATTTAAAAAATTATCTCCATATATGAAATCAAATTATAGTAATTTTGTAGATTATTATAATAGCCATTTACATAAAAAACATGATCGAGTTAAAAAAACACTTGTTCCCAATAAGGATTCTAGATATGTTGTAGGAGTAACGCAACAACCAGTAGAAATGTTATTTAATGATCAAGATAAATTAACAGGATTTGTTTTTCCAATAATTAATAAAGACGAACTTAAAGATAAATATCATATTAATCAAGATTTATGGATTGTTAAGTCAGGTGATGGATATTTAATCGCGGATATGAAAAATAGTAAGTGGATATACATTGAATTGTAGGTGTAAAAATGATAGATAACATTTTATTATATATAAAACTTTTCCCATCACTAATAAAGTTTACTAAGCAACGTATAATAGATACTTGGAAACGGTTTGCAATTCTCTTCATTGCTGAACTTGTCTTAGTATTAATAGCACTAATTACGTTGTCGTTTATCGAGATTGAAGATATTAGTAAAGCTAGGTGGTTATATAGAATTGTTGCTATGATTACATTTGCTACAATGTTTGCAACAATTTTTAAATCTTTTAAAGAGTATAGTCAAGATTATTTAATAACTAAGTCGTTTCAATCAACACCATTGATAACAACAGTTGCGAACGCACTTATCGGAAGTTCTATTTGTTGTATATTATCAATTATTACTTTATTGTTTAAACCAGTGAATTTCGATGCATCTTTCACTGCATTTATTGTATTTTATATAATGATGATTCTATTTATAATATTCATATCTGTTACTTTAGGATTGTTAGATATTATATATAAAAATATGACTATGATATTCTGGTTAGCTGTAGTTATAAACTTTTTTATAGTACCTATTATTTTTATTCCTTCTGCAAATGAGAATTTAATGATTCAATTGTTAAAGTTAAATCCTCTGTTTTATTTAATTGATGGATTAGCGACTTCTACGATTTATGGTGTAGTGAATATGTATAATATTTCATATCATATCTATTTTATTTTAATAATAGTAACGATTGGAGCAATTAATTTTATGCTTATGAGATATGTAGCACATTCAAAATATAAATATTCTTCTAATATAATTGCGACAAAAAATAAATAAAAGAGTGAATCAGAATCATAGTGTAGTTTATGGTTCTGGTTCACTCTTTTTAAAAATTATTTAGAATATAATTTTTTTTGTAATTTTTCTTCAGTGAAAACCCATCCTATATATGAGTGATCTATATTGTTATCATTATCGACATGTGCTATTGCAGCAAAACTATAATGCCCTTTATTTAAATAGCGTAAATCTATTAGACGAACTTCTGTAGTGTCGTCATCTAGCTTACGAGTTTGCCATCGATAAATTGATGAGAAGTTCAGAAATGTTCTAATGTCGTTATTACTTTTAATCTGCCAGAGTAGAGTGTCTGGAGAAAATTTCTGTCGTTTAACTTTATCACTAAAGACAACATTTCGACCAAATGCTCTTCCAACATAATCATGTTCTTCAGTTTGAATAGCAACGCGCCATTCCATGAATTTCATCGTAGGTGCCACAAATATTTTAACAGGATTATGCTGTGCTTTAATCTGGCTTAATGCTTGCTTTTTAATGATACTCTGCATTTTGAAACGAATAATATAATAAATGATGAGTATACTAATAATTGGAAAGAATACTACGAATGGATGTACACCGAATAACCAAACGACAATCCCTGCACAAAGTATAATAAATATGATTGGATCGAAAGTATTAATAACACTTAATTGAATCCACTTGTTTGTGAGTGGACGCAAAGCTTGAGTACCATAAGAATTAAATATATCAACAAATACATGTAAAAATACTGCTAACTGTGCCCATAACCATATATGCGTTGTATCTACTCCTGGGAATAAAACATAAATAATAAATGTGATCAGTATAGGCCACAAAATTGTAAATGGTATAGAATGAGTGATACCACGATGGTGTGAAATATATGTGGCGTTATTTTTCAATTTTAAAACGGTGTCACCATCTGGAATTAACGATCCGGCAATTAATGTTGTAGCAGTAGCTGCCATAGTATTTGCCATAGCTGGATCTTGACTAGCTAGAGCAGTTAATCCAACACCTATTGCTATATGCGTGGCTGTATCCATAACGTTCACTCTTTTCATGTTAATTTAATATATATTATAATCTAAAAATTGAAATAACGAAATTAAGAAACTTATTAAAATACTATTAGTTTGCTATAAACCGATTAGATGAAATAAATAATGAGAGTGGAAAGGATGTAAGTATGTTAAATGAATCTACATTTAAAAAGAATTTAATAAAGTGGTTTAATGAAAATCAAAGAGAAATGCCTTGGCGTGAGACTTCTAATCCTTATTATATTTGGTTAAGTGAGGTTATGCTTCAACAAACACAAGTTAAAACCGTTATTGACTACTATCACAAGTTTATTAGCCGTTTTCCAACTATAGAAGACTTGAGTCAGGCAAATGAAGATGAAGTGCTTAAATATTGGGAAGGTTTAGGTTATTATAGCCGTGCACGTAACTTTCATACTGCTGTAAAAGAAGTGGCATCTGAATACAAAGGCGTCGTTCCTTCAACACCAGATCAATTTGGAAAACTTAAAGGCGTTGGTCCATATACACAAGCAGCTGTATTGAGTATAGCGTTTAATAAACCTTTAGCAACCGTTGATGGTAATGTCTTTCGAGTATGGTCTAGATTAAATAATGATCAACGAGATATTAAATTGCAATCAACACGAAAGGCATATGAAAAAGAATTACAGCCCTATGTTTATCATCATTCAGGTACTTTCAATCAAGCAATGATGGAATTAGGCGCATTAGTTTGCACACCTAAGAACCCATTGTGTTTGTTCTGTCCTGTTCAAGACAATTGCAGTGCTTTCAAAGAAGGCACTGTGCTAGATTTACCAGTAAAAACTAAAAACATAAAGAAGAAAACGATTCAGCAACATGTGTTTTTACTTAGAAATGCAAAAGGGGAATATTTAATTGAGCAACGACAAGAGAGATTGTTAAATGGTATGTGGCAATTTCCTATGTTTGAAGCACCAAATACATTGGAACAATTAGAGAATAAATTAGGAATGTCACTGTCAATAGCTGAGGAAATAGTATTTAAGCTTAAACATCAATTCACTCATATGACTTGGGATATTAGTGTATTTAGTGTAATTGAGACAGTATCTCTTTCTAAAAAAATGATGGAAGACTATAAACTTGAGTGGATGAATTTAAATCGCCGTGATGAATATACATTACCTGTATCAATGGATAAAATATATAAACATATAAATGGTTGAAAACTTAAATTTATAAGTAATTTTTGGAAGCTATATTAAAAATAGTAACGCTTCTTTAAAGACTTAATTAAAATTATGATATAATCTAAAGTGCGAAAATTACTAAAAGGGTGGTGTGGAGTATGGTAAAAGAATCCATACCTAAAGAAGGCGAAAATATAAAAATTCAAAGTTACAAACACGATGGTAATATTCATAGAGTATGGTCAGAAACGACGATTTTAAAAGGAACAGATCATGTTATTATCGGTGGAAATGATCATACTTTAGTTACTGAAAGTGATGGTCGCACGTGGATTACTCGAGAACCGGCAATCGTTTATTTTCACTCAGAATTCTGGTTTAACGTTATTTGTATGTTTAGAGAAGATGGTATTTATTACTATTGTAATCTTTCATCACCATTCGTTTGTGATGAAGAAGCTTTGAAATATATTGATTATGATTTAGACATTAAAGTTTATCCTAATGGTAAATATCATCTGCTAGATGAAGATGAGTATGAACAACATATGAATCAGATGAATTATCCACACGATATCGATGTTATTTTACGCCGTAATGTAGATATTTTACAGCAGTGGATAGAACAAAAGAAAGGTCCGTTCGCCCCTGATTTTATAAAAGTTTGGAAAGAGCGTTACAAAAAAATTAGAAATTACTAAGCATAAAAGATGTAATTGCTACATATATGTTTTATAGTACTTGAGTAATAATAAGCAGAGGTTGAATTTACTTTAAAGTTGCAAAAGGAAATGCTTGCAATTGAAAGTTTCAACCTCTATTAATTTTCTAAAAAATTGAATTGAAAATTATAGGGGGGACTAGTATGATACGACGCTATTTAGAATTTGTTAAACCTTACAAATATCGTATAATAGCGACGATAATTATCGGGATTATAAAATTCGGCATTCCTATGTTAATTCCTTTACTTATCAAATATGCAATTGATGGCGTTATTAATAATAGTGCACTTTCTACGAATGAAAAATTTCAACATCTAAGTGTAGCTATCGGCATAGCTTTATTTATATTCTTGATTGTGAGACCACCAATTGAATACTTACGTCAATATCTTGCACAATGGACGAGTAACAAGATTTTATATGATATTCGAAAACAATTATATAATCATTTGCAAGCTTTAAGTGCTAGATTTTATGCGAACAATCAGGTAGGGCAAGTTATTTCAAGAGTGATAAATGACGTAGAACAAACTAAAGATTTTATTTTAACCGGTTTAATGAACATATGGTTAGATTGTATAACAATTGTCATTGCACTATCCATCATGTTTTTCCTAGATGTTAAGTTAACTTTCGCAGCTATATTCATCTTTCCATTCTATATTTTGACAGTGTATTTCTTCTTCGGTCGTTTAAGAAAATTGACTCGTAAACGTTCGCAAGCTTTAGCTGAAGTACAGGGCTTTTTACATGAACGTGTACAAGGTATGTCCGTCATTAAAAGTTTTGCGATAGAAGATAATGAAGCTAAAAACTTTGATCATAAAAACCAACATTTCTTAAATCGAGCATTTCAACATACGTCATGGAATGCCTACTCATTTGCAGCAATTAATACTGTGACAGATTTAGGACCAATTATCGTCATTGGCTTCGGTGCCTATTTAGCCATTAATGGTTCAATCACTGTTGGTACACTTGCTGCATTTGTAGGATACTTGGAACAATTATTCGGACCACTGAGAAGATTGGTTTCTTCTTTTACGACACTAACTCAAAGTTTTGCATCAATGGATAGAGTATTCCAATTGATGGATGAAGATTATGATATAAAAAATGGTATTGGCGCTCAACCTATTGAAATTAAACAAGGACATATTGAGTTGAAGAATGTAAGTTTTAAATACAATGAAGATGAATCAACTATACTAAAAGATATAAATCTTAATATTAATAAAGGTGATACAGTAGCTTTTGTTGGTATGAGTGGTGGTGGTAAGTCAACCTTAATTAACTTGATACCTCGCTTCTATGATGTGTCTGAAGGTGAAATATTAATAGATGATTATAATGTTAAAGATTTTCTTACTGGTAGTTTAAGAAATCAAATTGGTCTAGTCCAACAAGATAATATTCTTTTCTCAGATACAGTGAGAGAAAATATCTTACTAGGTCGCCCAGATGCTACTGAAGAAGAAGTTATTGAAGCGGCTAAAATGGCAAATGCGCATGAATTTATAATGAATCTTCATGATGGCTATGATACTGAAGTAGGGGAGCGAGGCGTAAAATTATCTGGTGGTCAAAAACAACGTCTCTCAATTGCAAGAATCTTTTTAAATAATCCACCAATTTTAATTTTAGATGAAGCCACATCAGCATTAGATTTAGAAAGCGAAGCAATTATACAGGAAGCATTAGATGTATTAAGTAAAGACAGAACTACACTCATTGTTGCGCATAGACTATCAACAATTACACATGCAGATAAAATAATTGTAATGCAAAACGGTGAAATAGTAGAAACAGGAACGCACAAAGAGTTGATTGAAAAACAAGGTGCTTATGAGCATTTATATAGTATACAAAATTTATAGTAAAAAAATGAGCCTGTGGCATAATTCAATGCCTCAGGCTTCAAATATATATTGGCAGTAGTTGACTGGCTAAAAATGCACTTGTAACAATCTTTTTTAATTCTAGTCAACCTTGCCGGAGTGGTCGGGGGTCAGCAAAGAGAATTTCATAAAGAAAATTTTACAAGCTTCGTAACCCCATTTTTTTGTTATAAATCAAAATCCTCATCAGCAATATCTATATCAGTGTCATTGCGGTGATAAGTGAAGAAACTTAATCTTAATCGATCTAAATGTTCTAAATAATAACGATATTCTTCTATTGTAGCAATGATTTGCATGATATTTGAATATGAATATTCTACTTGATAAGGGTTTTGAATTAACTGTTGTTGAAAAGCATCCATTAGGTCTTTCTTTTGAGGATTCATGATTTGATTATCAAAATGTTCCACATTGTAACGAGCTTTTTTCGACAAGCTTTTTAAAATTTGTTCGTGATAGGCTGTTAATGAATCTAATTCTAATTTTATCTGGAAAATTAAATTGTAATTTAGATTGTGAAGATCATTCTGATATCTAGCCATACGATTTAGTACTTCATAAGCTTGTCTTGTAGTGCCTACAACTTCTTTAAATAAGATTTTCTTTCTATTTTGTTGGAAGGCAGCCTTTCTAGTTAATGCTTTTTCTTCATTATAGTAATTAAAAATCTGTTCGAGTTTTGATATACGTGATTCAATTTGTTCTCCATCTTCTTTTATCTGATGATAGTCAGATGCGTCATTTAATACGAGTTTAAACCAAATGAAAATATCAGAAGCAATATTCACTGAGTTGTGATATATCTTAGTTTCAAATTTGGGTGGTAAAAATATTAAGTTAACTACAGAAGCGCTGACAACACCAATCATTACTAGTATAAATCTAAATGCTGCAGTGACATAGAATGACCCAGTATGTTGTCCCATTATAATAAGCGCTGTTACGCCAGCTAATGTAGCAACGTGTGCTAAATTTAATTTATATAAGATGGCAATTAATAAAATGACAGTAACACCCATAATAACGATATTCTTCCCAAATATTGTCACCATTATGACTGCTAATAAAGCACCAATGACATTACCTGTAGCTTGTTCTGAAATAGTTTTAATAGAACGGTAGATATTAGGTTGCATAGCAACAATCGCACTAATTCCTGCTACAGATTTTAAACCGACATTATCAGGTAAGAATGACGCTATAAACAAAGCAAGAATAATTGCAATACCAGTCTTTAGTATACGAGCTCCTAGCCTCAACTATAACGCTCCTTTAAATATATTTTTTATAATAATATTTTAAACTAGTATACACTTGAAGACTGAATAGATACAAGTTTTTGTTTTGATTAATAAAAAAACTACAATAAAGGCAACGTTATAATTCACGCTCCTTTATTGTAGGTTATAAATTTACTATTTCATTTGACTAAACGCATAATCAACAGCTTTAAGTGTCTCATCAATGTCTTCTTCAGTATGCTCTGTAGTTAAGAACCATGCTTCAAATTTTGATGGAGCTAAATTAATACCTTGGTTCAACATTAATTTAAAGAACTTAGCAAATGCTTCTCCATTTGAATTCTCAACTTGCTCATAATGTGTGATTTTTTCATCTGTGAAGTAAAGTGTTAAAGAGCCATATACTCTATTAATAGTTGCTGTAATATTATGTTTATCAATTAGCTCTAATAGACCATCTTCAAGTCGTTTTCCTAATTGATCTAATCTTTCATAAACACCATTTTGTTCTAGTACTTCTAGTAATGCGATACCTGCTCTCATAGAAAGTGGATTACCTGCCATCGTTCCAGCTTGGTATGCCGGACCTAATGGGGCAACGTGTTCCATGATATCTTGTCGGCCACCATAGCCTCCAATTGGAAGGCCACCTCCAATTATTTTTCCGAATGCAGTTAAGTCTGGGTATACATTTAATAGATCTTGGGCTGCACCATAATGGAAGCGGAATGCAGTAATAACTTCATCATAAATCACCAATGCACCATAATCGTGAGTAATTTCATTAACTTTTTCCAAGAAACCTGGTTGTGGTTCAACCATTCCAAAATTACCAACAATTGGCTCAACTAGCACAGCAGCTACTTCATCTCCCCAATGTTTCATAGCTTCTTTATATGATTCAATATCATTAAACGGTACTGTAATTACTTCTTTAGCGACACTTTCAGGAACACCTGCAGAGTCAGGAGATCCTAATTGTGATGGACCACTACCAGCAGCTACTAATACTAAATCAGAATGACCGTGATAGGAACCTGCAAATTTAATAATTTTATTTCTCTTTGTATAAGCTCTAGCAACACGAATCGTTGTCATAACTGCTTCAGTTCCAGAGTTTACGAATCGTATTTTTTCAAGTGACGGAATAGCTTCTCGTAATTTTTTACTAAATTCAATTTCTAATTCTGTTGGCGTGCCATAAAGTACACCTTTAGCTGCTTGATCTTGAATAGCTTTAGTTATATGAGGGTGAGCATGACCTGTGATAATAGGACCATATGCTTGTAAATAATCAATAAATTTATTGCCATCAACATCATACAAGTATGCGCCATGTCCTTCGCACATTACAACAGGAGCACCTCCACCAACTGCTTTATAAGAGCGTGATGGTGAATTAACGCCACCCAAAATATATTCATTTGACAATTGTTGTAGACGTTCACTCTCAGTGAATTTCATCTTATTTCAACCTCTCTTATTTTAATATTATTCCTTACTATCGTATCATATAATTAATATAATTAAGAAATAGGTGATATGATGCTTAAAAAGGGACAAAAATTTCCAGAATTTAAATTAGAAAATCAGAATGGTGAATGGATTACTAATGAGACAATAAAAGGAAGCAAAACAATTATTTATTTTTATCCACGTGATAATACTCCAACTTGTACAACAGAAGCATGTGACTTTAGAGACAACATAGAACAATTTAATGACTTGAATGTTCAAATATATGGAGTCAGTGGTGATACTAAGAAAAAACATCAAAATTTTATTGCAAAACATAATCTTAATTTTGATTTATTAGTTGATGAGGATTTTCAATTATCTAAAGCAATAGGTGTCTATCAATTGAAAAAATCATTTGGTAAAGAATCTATGGGTATTGTTCGCACAACATTTATTATTGATGAGGATGGCGTTATCATCGATGTCATTGAAAAGGTTAAAGTAAAAACACAAATTGAAGAACTAAATCAAATTTTGGGGTGAAATCAATGAAAATAGTTAGTTTAAAGCGATTAGGAGAAATAGAAGCTTCACTTATAAACAGCTACCCGGATTTAGATTTTTATTTTTTCAAGAAAGCAGTAGATATACCGACAGAACTTAAAAATGAATTAGAGATATTGATTGGCTATGATAGTGGCGTTGATAAGAACTTTATTAATGCTTGTCCAAACTTAAAATGGATCTCCTGGTATGCTACAGGTGTTAATAATCTACCATTAGAAGTTATTAAAGAAAGAAATATTATTTTAACTAATACTAGGGGAATACAGGCTAAACAAGTTTCAGAATTTGTTTTATCCTTCATACTTAATGACTATAAGAAAATGCGCACATCATATGTTAATCAAGTAAATAAAGTGTATGATTCTAAACTAACTGGTAAACGATTGAGCGATGAAAAAGTATTAATACTAGGAACAGGATCGTTAGCTCAACAAACCGTCAAATTACTCAAACCGTTTGAATTGGAAATAATCGGTATAAGTAAATCCGGTCATCATAAAGATGGTTTCGATAATATTTATACAATAGAAGATTTAGAATCACATTTAAATAAAGCTGATATTATTATTAATACATTACCTGAAACTCAAGAAACATATCATTTATTGTCGGAAAGACATTTCAAAATTATGAATGATAAATGTTTATTTATTAATGTAGGTAGAGGAACAATTGTTGAGGAAAAAATACTCATAAAAGTATTAAATCATAACTTAATTCGCCATGCATATTTAGATGTATTTGAAAATGAACCATTAGATGCAAACAATGAATTATATAAATTAGATAATGTGACGATTACAGCACATATAACAGGAAATGACAAAAATATAAAAAGTGATGCTACAAAACTATTTGAGAGGAATTTGAATGATTTTCTCAATAAAAATGATGTAATTGAGAATAGAGTCGATTTATATAAAGGTTATTAACGGAAATCGTTCGTACTTATTGACATCACACTTTTGAAACAGTTATATTAATATCAAGTAATAATTATTATTAAGTAGAAAGTGGTGAATCATATGAGTGCAGAACTGGAGTCTATTGATCATGAGTTAGAAGAGTCAATTGCAGCCCTAAGAAGAGCTGGTGTAAGAATCACACCACAACGTCAAGCCATCATTCGTTATCTCATTGCATCTCATTCACATCCAACTGCGGATGAAATTTATCAAGCACTTTCACCTGATTTTCCAAATATTAGTGTTGCGACTATATATAATAATTTAAGAGTGTTTAAAAGTATTGGCATAGTTAAAGAGTTAACATATGGAGATGCATCAAGTCGATTTGATTTTAATACTCATAATCATTATCACGTTATTTGTGAGAAATGTGGCAAGATTGTAGACTTCCATTATCCTCAACTTGATGAAGTTGAACAACTTGCACAGCATATCACAGAGTTCGACGTAACACATCACCGTATGGAAATATATGGTATTTGTAAAGAATGCAAAGATAAAGAAGAATAATAGAATGGAAGAAATAGTGGGAGTGGGACAGAAATAATATTTTCTCAAAATTTATTTCGTTGTCCTACCCCGGCAAGGATGACTAGGTTTGAAAAAAGCTTGATTCAAGCGCATTTTCAAATCAGTCAGCTACTGACAAAATGATAAAAGAGGCTGAGACATTTTATTTTGTCCCAGCCTCTTTTTTATTAATCTAGCTATAAGTGAAAAATAAACACACTTTAAATGATTTATTAAGCACGAAAATCATATACACTAGTATTAAAAATAGATCTCTCGACAAAATAATGCTAAAAAATATGTAAATTATACTCTTAATTCAAAACAATACATTAGAGGTGAAAATTTAGCCATTATTATGATACAAAAATGATTGACGCTCCTTTGCAAACTTGCTATTATATAAAAGTCGTCAAAAACGAATGTAAACTTTCTTGTTTCAGAAATTAATTTCATTAAATTAATGTTAAGAAAGTGTAATTTTGACTATTGAAAAACTTTGCAAGACAATATAAGATATTATTTGTTGAAATAATCAATTAAGTTTTGAACAGAAGGATTTTTGAATAAAATAAAATTTAAAAAGTTCTTGACATGATATAAAGATTATTGATATAATTAATAAATGTAATTGCTTTAAATGAACATTGAAAACTGAATGACAATATGTCAACGTTAATTCCAAAACAGTAACTTAAATGTTACAAAAACTATTTAGTATTATGAGCTAATCAAACATCATAAATTTTTATGGAGAGTTTGATCCTGGCTCAGGATGAACGCTGGCGGCGTGCCTAATACATGCAAGTCGAGCGAACAGACAAGGAGCTTGCTCCTTTGACGTTAGCGGCGGACGGGTGAGTAACACGTGGGTAACCTACCTATAAGACTGGGATAACTTCGGGAAACCGGAGCTAATACCGGATAATATTTCGAACCGCATGGTTCGATAGTGAAAGATGGTTTTGCTATCACTTATAGATGGACCCGCGCCGTATTAGCTAGTTGGTAAGGTAACGGCTTACCAAGGCGACGATACGTAGCCGACCTGAGAGGGTGATCGGCCACACTGGAACTGAGACACGGTCCAGACTCCTACGGGAGGCAGCAGTAGGGAATCTTCCGCAATGGGCGAAAGCCTGACGGAGCAACGCCGCGTGAGTGATGAAGGTCTTCGGATCGTAAAACTCTGTTATTAGGGAAGAACATACGTGTAAGTAACTATGCACGTCTTGACGGTACCTAATCAGAAAGCCACGGCTAACTACGTGCCAGCAGCCGCGGTAATACGTAGGTGGCAAGCGTTATCCGGAATTATTGGGCGTAAAGCGCGCGTAGGCGGTTTTTTAAGTCTGATGTGAAAGCCCACGGCTCAACCGTGGAGGGTCATTGGAAACTGGAAAACTTGAGTGCAGAAGAGGAAAGTGGAATTCCATGTGTAGCGGTGAAATGCGCAGAGATATGGAGGAACACCAGTGGCGAAGGCGACTTTCTGGTCTGTAACTGACGCTGATGTGCGAAAGCGTGGGGATCAAACAGGATTAGATACCCTGGTAGTCCACGCCGTAAACGATGAGTGCTAAGTGTTAGGGGGTTTCCGCCCCTTAGTGCTGCAGCTAACGCATTAAGCACTCCGCCTGGGGAGTACGACCGCAAGGTTGAAACTCAAAGGAATTGACGGGGACCCGCACAAGCGGTGGAGCATGTGGTTTAATTCGAAGCAACGCGAAGAACCTTACCAAATCTTGACATCCTTTGACAACTCTAGAGATAGAGCCTTCCCCTTCGGGGGACAAAGTGACAGGTGGTGCATGGTTGTCGTCAGCTCGTGTCGTGAGATGTTGGGTTAAGTCCCGCAACGAGCGCAACCCTTAAGCTTAGTTGCCATCATTAAGTTGGGCACTCTAAGTTGACTGCCGGTGACAAACCGGAGGAAGGTGGGGATGACGTCAAATCATCATGCCCCTTATGATTTGGGCTACACACGTGCTACAATGGACAATACAAAGGGCAGCGAAACCGCGAGGTCAAGCAAATCCCATAAAGTTGTTCTCAGTTCGGATTGTAGTCTGCAACTCGACTACATGAAGCTGGAATCGCTAGTAATCGTAGATCAGCATGCTACGGTGAATACGTTCCCGGGTCTTGTACACACCGCCCGTCACACCACGAGAGTTTGTAACACCCGAAGCCGGTGGAGTAACCATTTGGAGCTAGCCGTCGAAGGTGGGACAAATGATTGGGGTGAAGTCGTAACAAGGTAGCCGTATCGGAAGGTGCGGCTGGATCACCTCCTTTCTAAGGATATATTCGGAACATCTCGTAGAGATGAGGAATAACGTGACATATTGTATTCAGTTTTGAATGTTTATTTACATTCTAATATTTAATGGGCCTGTAGCTCAGCTGGTTAGAGCGCACGCCTGATAAGCGTGAGGTCGGTGGTTCGAGTCCACTCAGGCCCACCATTAAATAAAATAGTTATGGGGGCTTAGCTCAGCTGGGAGAGCGCCTGCTTTGCACGCAGGAGGTCAGCGGTTCGATCCCGCTAGTCTCCACCATTAATTATTTGTACATTGAAAACTAGATAAGTAAGTAAAAATAGATTTTACCAAGCAAAACCGAGTGAATAAGAGTTTTAAAAAAGCTTGAATTCATAAAATATAATCGCTAGTGTTCGAAAGAACACTCACAAGATTAATAACAGGTTTCTTAAGATTAGAACTCACGTTCTAATATGGTGGAAACATAGATTAAGTTATTAAGGGCGCACGGTGGATGCCTTGGCACTAGAAGCCGACGAAGGACGTTACTAACGACGATATGCTTTGGGTAGCTGTAAGTAAGCGTTGATCCAGAGATTTCCGAATGGGGGAACCCAGCACGAGTTATGTCGTGTTATCGACAAGTGAATTCATAGCTTGTCAGAAGGCAGACCCGGAGAACTGAAACATCTTAGTACCCGGAGGAAGAGAAAGAAAAATCGATTCCCTGAGTAGCGGCGAGCGAAACGGGAAGAGCCCAAACCAATAAGCTTGCTTATTGGGGTTGTAGGACACTCTATACGGAGTTACAAAGGAATATATTAGACGAATCATCTGGAAAGTTGAATCAAAGAAGGTAATAATCCTGTAGTTGAAAATATATTCTCTCTTGAGTGGATCCTGAGTACGACGGAGCACGTGAAATTCCGTCGGAATCTGGGAGGACCATCTCCTAAGGCTAAATACTCTCTAGTGACCGATAGTGAACCAGTACCGTGAGGGAAAGGTGAAAAGTACCCCGGAAGGGGAGTGAAAGAGAACTTGAAACCGTGTGCTTACAAGTAGTCAGAGCCCGTTAATGGGTGATGGCGTGCCTTTTGTAGAATGAACCGGCGAGTTACGATCTGATGCAAGGTTAAGCAGGAAATGTGGAGCCGTAGCGAAAGCGAGTCTGAATAGGGCGTTGAGTATTTGGTCGTAGACCCGAAACCAGGTGATCTACCCATGGTCAGGTTGAAGTTCAGGTAACACTGAATGGAGGACCGAACCGACTTACGTTGAAAAGTGAGCGGATGAACTGTGGGTAGCGGAGAAATTCCAATCGAACTTGGAGATAGCTGGTTCTCTCCGAAATAGCTTTAGGGCTAGCCTCAAGTGATGATTATTGGAGGTAGAGCACTGTTTGGACGAGGGGCCCCTCTCGGGTTACCGAATTCAGACAAACTCCGAATGCCAATTAATTTAACTTGGGAGTCAGAACATGGGTGATAAGGTCCGTGTTCGAAAGGGAAACAGCCCAGACCACCAGCTAAGGTCCCAAAATATATGTTAAGTGGAAAAGGATGTGGCGTTGCCCAGACAACTAGGATGTTGGCTTAGAAGCAGCCATCATTTAAAGAGTGCGTAATAGCTCACTAGTCGAGTGACACTGCGCCGAAAATGTACCGGGGCTAAACATATTACCGAAGCTGTGGATTGTCCGTAGGACAATGGTAGGAGAGCGTTCTAAGGGCGTTGAAGCATGATCGCAAGGACATGTGGAGCGCTTAGAAGTGAGAATGCCGGTGTGAGTAGCGAAAGACGGGTGAGAATCCCGTCCACCGATTGACTAAGGTTTCCAGAGGAAGGCTCGTCCGCTCTGGGTTAGTCGGGTCCTAAGCTGAGGCCGACAGGCGTAGGCGATGGATAACAGGTTGATATTCCTGTACCACCTAGCATCGTTTTAATCGATGGGGGGACGCAGTAGGATAGGCGAAGCGTACGATTGGATTGTACGTCTAAGCAGTGAGATTGAGTGTTAGGCAAATCCGGCACTCTTAAGATTGAGCTGTGATGGGGAGAGGAAATTGTTTCCTCGAGTCGTTGATTTCACACTGCCGAGAAAAGCCTCTAGATAGATAATAGGTGCCCGTACCGCAAACCGACACAGGTAGTCAAGATGAGAATTCTAAGGTGAGCGAGCGAACTCTCGTTAAGGAACTCGGCAAAATGACCCCGTAACTTCGGGAGAAGGGGTGCTCTTTAGGGTGCAAGCCCAGAAGAGCCGCAGTGAATAGGCCCAAGCGACTGTTTATCAAAAACACAGGTCTCTGCTAAACCGTAAGGTGATGTATAGGGGCTGACGCCTGCCCGGTGCTGGAAGGTTAAGAGGAGTGGTTAGCTTCTGCGAAGCTACGAATCGAAGCCCCAGTAAACGGCGGCCGTAACTATAACGGTCCTAAGGTAGCGAAATTCCTTGTCGGGTAAGTTCCGACCCGCACGAAAGGCGTAACGATTTGGGCACTGTCTCAACGAGAGACTCGGTGAAATCATAGTACCTGTGAAGATGCAGGTTACCCGCGACAGGACGGAAAGACCCCGTGGAGCTTTACTGTAGCCTGATATTGAAATTCGGCACAGCTTGTACAGGATAGGTAGGAGCCTTTGAAACGTGAGCGCTAGCTTACGTGGAGGCGCTGGTGGGATACTACCCTAGCTGTGTTGGCTTTCTAACCCGCACCACTTATCGTGGTGGGAGACAGTGTCAGGCGGGCAGTTTGACTGGGGCGGTCGCCTCCTAAAAGGTAACGGAGGCGCTCAAAGGTTCCCTCAGAATGGTTGGAAATCATTCATAGAGTGTAAAGGCATAAGGGAGCTTGACTGCGAGACCTACAAGTCGAGCAGGGTCGAAAGACGGACTTAGTGATCCGGTGGTTCCGCATGGAAGGGCCATCGCTCAACGGATAAAAGCTACCCCGGGGATAACAGGCTTATCTCCCCCAAGAGTTCACATCGACGGGGAGGTTTGGCACCTCGATGTCGGCTCATCGCATCCTGGGGCTGTAGTCGGTCCCAAGGGTTGGGCTGTTCGCCCATTAAAGCGGTACGCGAGCTGGGTTCAGAACGTCGTGAGACAGTTCGGTCCCTATCCGTCGTGGGCGTAGGAAATTTGAGAGGAGCTGTCCTTAGTACGAGAGGACCGGGATGGACATACCTCTGGTGTACCAGTTGTCGTGCCAACGGCATAGCTGGGTAGCTATGTATGGACGGGATAAGTGCTGAAAGCATCTAAGCATGAAGCCCCCCTCAAGATGAGATTTCCCAACTTCGGTTATAAGATCCCTCAAAGATGATGAGGTTAATAGGTTCGAGGTGGAAGCGTGGTGACACGTGGAGCTGACGAATACTAATCGATCGAAGACTTAATCAATTTATTTCAATGTTTTGCGAAGCAAAATCATTTACTTACTATCTAGTTTTGAATGTATAATCATTCTCTTGTCTGGTGACAATGGCAAGGAGGTCACACCTGTTCCCATGCCGAACACAGAAGTTAAGCTCCTTAGCGCCGATGGTAGTTGGATTTACGTTCCGCTAGAGTAGGACGTTGCCAGGCATAATATAATGGAGAATTAGCTCAGCTGGGAGAGCATCTGCCTTACAAGCAGAGGGTCGGCGGTTCGAACCCGTCATTCTCCACCATTTTATCAAAACAATATATTGCCGGCCTAGCTCAATTGGTAGAGCAACTGACTTGTAATCAGTAGGTTGGGGGTTCAAGTCCTCTGGCCGGCACCATCTATTTTGAGCCATTAGCTCAGTTGGTAGAGCATCTGACTTTTAATCAGAGGGTCAGAGGTTCGAATCCTCTATGGCTCACATGTATACGCGGGTGTGGCGGAATTGGCAGACGCACTAGACTTAGGATCTAGCGCCTTACGGCGTGGGGGTTCGACTCCCTTCACCCGCATACGCGGAAGTAGTTCAGTGGTAGAACACCACCTTGCCAAGGTGGGGGTCGCGGGTTCGAATCCCGTCTTCCGCTCCATTATTTTTAATATAGTGCCGGGGTGGCGGAACTGGCAGACGCACAGGACTTAAAATCCTGCGGTGAGAGATCACCGTACCGGTTCGATTCCGGTCCTCGGCACCATATATAATTTTGCGCCCGTAGCTCAATTGGATAGAGCGTTTGACTACGGATCAAGAGGTTATGGGTTCGACTCCTATCGGGCGCGTTCTCTTACGGGAAGTAGCTCAGTTTGGTAGAGCACTTGGTTTGGGACCAAGGGGTCGCAGGTTCGAATCCTGTCTTCCCGATAGGAACTTTAATTATATAAAAAATATGGGGGCTTAGCTCAGCTGGGAGAGCGCCTGCTTTGCACGCAGGAGGTCAGCGGTTCGATCCCGCTAGTCTCCACCATATTAAATTTACAAACTAGATAACGGCGGTGTAGCTCAGCTGGCTAGAGCGTACGGTTCATACCCGTGAGGTCGGGGGTTCGATCCCCTCCACCGCCACTACTTATTAGTTGTAGAATTATAATTTGGACCTTTAGCTCAGTTGGTTAGAGCTAACGGCTCATAACCGTTCGGTCGCAGGTTCGAGTCCTGCAAGGTCCATATAATTTTGGAGGAATACCCAAGTCCGGCTGAAGGGATCGGTCTTGAAAACCGACAGGGGCTTAACGGCTCGCGGGGGTTCGAATCCCTCTTCCTCCGTATTTTATTGGTCTCGTAGTGTAGCGGTTAACACGCCTGCCTGTCACGCAGGAGATCGCGGGTTCGATTCCCGTCGAGACCGCCATTTAATAATTTTATAGTAATTTACATTTAATTAGTGGAGGAATACCCAAGTCCGGCTGAAGGGATCGGTCTTGAAAACCGACAGGGCCTTAACGGGCCGCGGGGGTTCGAATCCCTCTTCCTCCGCCATTAATTATTATCGCGGGATGGAGCAGTTCGGTAGCTCGTCGGGCTCATAACCCGAAGGTCGGTGGTTCAAATCCGCCTCCCGCAATTTATCTTTTAGGTCTCGTAGTGTAGCGGTTAACACGCCTGCCTGTCACGCAGGAGATCGCGGGTTCGATTCCCGTCGAGACCGCCATTACAAATAATGGTTCAGTAGCTCAGTTGGTAGAGCAATGGATTGAAGCTCCATGTGTCGGCAGTTCGACTCTGTCCTGAACCATTTTGTTATGCCGGCCTAGCTCAATTGGTAGAGCAACTGACTTGTAATCAGTAGGTTGGGGGTTCAAGTCCTCTGGCCGGCACCATCTCATGGAGGGGTAGCGAAGTGGCTAAACGCGGCGGACTGTAAATCCGCTCCTTCGGGTTCGGCAGTTCGAATCTGCCCCCCTCCACCATCTTAATTTAGGGACATAGTTCAACGGTAGAATAGAGGTCTCCAAAACCTTTGATGTGGGTTCGATTCCTACTGTCCCTGCCATGGCGGTTGTGGCGAAGTGGTTAACGCATCGGATTGTGGTTCCGACACTCGAGGGTTCGATTCCCTTCAACCGCCCTTAATTTTATTAATGGGCTATAGCCAAGCGGTAAGGCAACGGACTTTGACTCCGTCACGCGCTGGTTCGAATCCAGCTAGCCCAGTTATTGGCGGCATAGCCAAGTGGTAAGGCAGAGGTCTGCAAAACCTTTATCACCGGTTCAAATCCGGTTGCCGCCTCCATGCACGATGCGGGAGTAGTTCAATTTTAGAACACATTCCTTCCCGGAATGAGGTATAGGTGCAAGTCCTATCTTCCGCTCCATAATTCTTAATAATGCGGGAGTATTTCAACTGTTAGAATATGTTCCTTCCCGGAACAAGGTATAGGTGTAAATCCTATCTTCCGCTCCATAATTCTTAATAATGCGGGAGTATTTCAACTGTTAGAATATGTTCCTTCCCGGAACAAGGTATAGGTGTAAATCCTATCTTCCGCTCCATAATTCTTAATAATGCGGGAGTATTTCAACTCTTAGAATATGTTCCTTCCCGGAACAAGGTATAGGTGTAAATCCTATCTTCCGCTCCAATAAATTTTAATAATGCGGGAGTATTTCAACTTTTAGAATACGTTCCTTCCCGGAACGAGATATAGGTGCAAATCCTATCTTCCGCTCCATGTTTTTGCTTCCAAATGGAAGTTTTTTATTTATCAAAAATTGAGCCGGCGTGGCGGAATTGGCAGACGCGCGGGACTCAAAATCCCGTTCCTGTATTGGAGTGTCGGTTCGACCCCGACCGCCGGTATAATTCTTAATGTGGAAATGTTGTTTTAGCAACGTTTCCACTTTTTTTGTTTTTTAATTGATTTCAATTTTTCAATTTTCTAGTCAGTGGTTAAGTATCAGTTATTGAACTATTATATTTATAATTGTTTAACTTCTTATGTTAAGTTTTAGCAATGGTATTTTTTAAAATTAGCATTAATTTTTGATTAAAAAAGAAATGTTCATATTGTTAAACACATTAGTTTGTACTAAGATAAAGCTAATGTTTAAAAACGGAGGCTACTATGAGTAAACAACGTGTAAGTTTAAAGTATTTTTTTAGTAATATTCTAAATGCGGTAGGTGCTGGAGTAGTATTAGCTTTATTGCCAAATGCGTTATTAGGAGAATTTTTGAAATTATTTATGGATGCACATCCAATGCTCGAAACTGTGTTTCAATTAGTAATGATAATTCAATCATTCATGGCATTTATTATCGGTGTTTTAGCTGCACATCAATTTAAGTTTAATGGGGCAGGTTCTTGTATGGTAGGCATAGCCGCAATGCTTGGATCTGGAGCGGTTCAATTTACAGCTAAGGGCATTGTTTTAAAAGGGATTGGAGATATAATCAATATCATATTAGTTGTAATTATAGCTTGTGCAATATATATGTTTTTACAAGGAAAATTAGGCTCACTTGAAATGATTATATTACCGGTTGTAATACCTGTATTAAGTGCATTAATTGGTTTATTAACTTTACCTTATGTACAAACAATTACTAAAGGACTTGGCCATATGGTAAATTCATTCACTGATCTTAATCCTTTAATTATGTCTATACTAATAAGTGTGACTTTCTCATTGTTAATGGTTACACCTATTTCATTAGTCGCCATAGCAACAGCTATAAGTTTAACTGGTTTGGGAAGTGGTGCTGCTAACATGGGCATTGTCGCAGCTTGTGTGACTTTTATATTCGGTTCAATAAGAGTTAACTCTATGGGGGTTAATATTGTTTTACTTATAGGTGCAGCGAAGATGATGATTCCAGTCTATTTAAAACATTTAATTATTGCAGTTCCTTTAACTTTAAATGGTATCGTTTCTGGTGTATTGGCATATGCTATAGGTATTAAAGGCACACCTTTATCTGCCGGATTTGGTTATACAGGCTTGGTAGGACCGATTAATGCATTTAATAGAATGTCTGGAGACGCTACTATAATTATTATTTTGCTCGTTTTCGGCTATTTTGTTATTCCATTTGTGAGTGCATTCATTATACATGAAATATGCAAAAAATTAATACCAAGCTATCATGATGGTATATACAAATTCGAAATTCCTAAGCAATAATAGCAATTAAGATGTATGTACAAAAGTTTAATTTATATAATGAAATAAATTTAATTCAAAGCTTTTAACTGAATTGAGAAAGTGTTTATATTGACCTTTTCTCAACTCTAGTTAACCTGTCAGGGTGAGACAAAGATTCAAATCGAATTTTGTTTCACTCTTTTTTAAAATTTTTATTGTATATTAATGCGATTATGTGTATAATAATGAATTAATTAAAGGAGGTTGCTTATGAAAAAATTAACAAAAGTACTTGCGATAGCAATCTTAATTAGTTTGACATTGATATACATACAACCAATGGCATTAGCTGATGAAGATGCAACTTGGAATAAAATTAAAGATAGGGGTGAATTAAGAGTAGGATTATCAGCTGATTACGCACCATTAGAATTTGAAAAAACTAAAAATGGTAAAACAGAGTATGCTGGTGTAGATATTGAATTAGCAAAAAAAATTGCCAAAGATAATCATTTAAAGTTAAAAATAGTGAATATGCAATTTGATAGCCTACTTGGAGCTTTGAAAACTGGAAAAATTGACGTAATTATATCAGGAATGACAACAACACCTGAAAGAAAAAAAGAAGTTGATTTTTCCGAGCCATATATGGAAACAGGAAATGTTATGTTAATTAGAAAAAATAATAATGATACCTACCATAAGTTGAGTGATTTTAATAATAAAAAAATAGGAGCTCAAAAGGGAAGTGAACAAGAAAAAATTGCACAGCAAGAAATAGAAAATGCACAAATAAGTTCATTAAATCGTTTACCAGATGCAATTTTGGCACTTAAAAGTAAAAAAATTGATGGTTTAGTAATCGAAAAACCAGTAGCAGATGCTTATGCTAAGCAAAATAAGGATTTAAATATTGCCCATGTTTCTTTCAATGAAGAAAAGAAACCCACAGTTATAGCACTACCGAAAGACTCACCAATTTTATTAGAACACTTAAATCACTCTATTAAAGATGTTAAAGATAAACATTTAATTAATAAATATATGGATATTGCTTCAGAACAAATGGTTAATGATGGAAGCTTTATTCAAAAGTATGGAACTTTTTTCTTAAAAGGATTACAAAACACTATAATAATCTCTTTAATTGGTGTTGTATGTGGAGCAATAATCGGGTCATTTATTGCACTTGCAAAATTAAGTAAGTTTAAAATTATTTCTTTACCCGCAACAATATATATAGAATTTTTAAGAGGAACACCGATGTTAGTGCAAGTGTTTATCGTATTTTTTGGCACTACCGCGCTTTTAGGATTAGACATTTCTGCTTTAATTTGTGGGACGATTGCCTTAGTTATTAATTCTTCAGCCTATATTGCTGAGATAATTAGAGCTGGAATTAATGCAGTTGATAAAGGCCAAACTGAAGCTGCACAATGCTTGGGGTTAAACTACTCAAAAACAATGATTCATATCATATTGCCTCAAGCTTTTAAAAATATATTGCCAGCGCTAGGAAACGAATTTGTAACTTTAATAAAAGAATCATCAATCATATCTACAATTGGGGTTGGTGAAATTATGTTTAATGCACAGGTTGTTCAAGGTATTTCATTTGATCCATTTACGCCATTAATCATAGCAGCATGTATGTACTTTGTATTAACTTTTTCATTATCAAGATTAATGAGTTTAATCGAAGGGAGACTGAAAGCAAGTGATTAAAATTGAAAATTTAAATAAAAAATTTGGAAAAAATGAAGTGCTTAAGGATATTAATTTAGAGATTAAAAAAGGTGAAGTATTAGCGATTATAGGACCATCAGGAAGTGGAAAAAGCACTTTATTAAGATGTATGAATTTGTTAGAAACACCGACAAATGGAAGGGTTATATTCGAAGGTAATGAACTCTCTAATCACAAAAATAACTTAAATAAATTACGTCAAAAAATGGGCATGGTCTTTCAAAATTTTAATCTATTTCCACATAAAACTGTATTAAATAACATCATATTGGCACCTAAGTTATTAAATAAAAGCGATTTAAATCAATTGAAACAAGAGGCATTAACTTTATTAGAAAAAGTTGGACTTGAAGATAAGGCAAATGTATATCCTTCTCAATTATCTGGAGGACAAAAACAAAGAGTTGCGATTGCAAGGGCACTGGCTATGCATCCAGATATTATATTGTTTGATGAACCTACGTCTGCATTGGATCCAGAGGTAGTGTATGATGTGCTAAAGGTAATGAAAGATTTAGCTAAAGAAGGAATGACAATGGTTGTTGTTACACACGAAATGGGATTTGCAAAAGATGTGAGTGATAAAGTTATATTTATGGCAGATGGGTATGTTATTGAAGAAGGTTCACCTCAGCAAATATTTCAATCACCAACACATCAAAGAACGCAAAACTTTTTATCAAGAGTTTTATAATAAGTAAACAAATAACAGCGAGTCTGAGACATTATTTCATGTTTCAAACTCGCTATTTTTAAATTGAACTGGAATATTTACTAGGAAAGTGTTCAATTATTATATAAATAAATAACGATTTCATAATGTGGATTATGTTAAAATGTCATATGTATCATTTTTAAGGAGGCAAATAAATTGGATTATAATTGGCTTAAACAAGAAATCATCGATTATGCATATTCAATAGGTATTGATAGTATAGGTTTTACTACTGCCGATCCATTTGATGAACTTAAAAAGAAATTAGAAGATTATCATGCAAATGGCTATGCTTCGGGTTTTGAAGAGTCAGATATTTCATTAAGAACTGAGCCAAAATTAAGTTTGCCTACCGCACGCTCAATTATAGCAATTGCTGTTGGATATCCGAATAAGCTTAAAGGTGCGCCTAAAAGTGTCAGAGGTGATCGCCGAGGTATGTTTGCTCGTGCCTCTTGGGGGCAAGACTATCACTCTATTATGCGTAAACGTTTAGATAAACTTGCTGATTTTATTCAATCTAAAGTTCCTGATGTAGAATTAAAAAGTATGGTTGATACTGGTGTATTATCAGATAGGGCCGTTGCTGAACGAGCAGGTTTAGGATTTGCTGGACGTAATGGTTTTATTATTAATCCAGATTTAGGAACATGGAGTTATTTAGGTGAATTGTTAGTGAGTATCCCATTTGAACCTGATGATCCATTACTTGATAGCTGTGGAGATTGTACAATTTGTGTAGATAGATGTCCTACAGGGGCGCTTGTTGGAAATGGTCAATTGAATTCTCAAAAATGTATTAGTTTTTTAACTCAAACTAAAGGATATTTGCAAGATGAATATAGATATAAGATAGGCAATCGCTTATATGGATGTGACACGTGCCAACAAGTTTGTCCTAGAAATAGGGGAATCAATACAACACATGATGACATTATACTAGAACCTGAGATTCTAAAACCAAGATTGGTACCGTTATTACAAATGAGCAATAAAGAATTCAAACAAACATATGGGCATTTAGCTGGTGCTTGGCGAGGTAAAAAACCAATTCAACGTAATGCAATCATAGCTTTAGCACATTTTAATGAAGAGACAGCAATACCAGAACTTAAGGAAGTTGCATTAAATGATCCAAGACCTATGATAAGAGGGACGGCATACTGGGCGATTGGCCAAATTCAAGGTGAAGATGCACGTGAATTTATAGTTGCAAACTATGAAAATGAAATTGAGGAAGTTCAAAATGAAATGATAAAAGGACTAGAAATGAGGAAACTTTAAATGACAAACCATATTGTTTTATTTCAACCAGAAATTCCTGCAAATACTGGTAATATTGCACGTACCTGTGCAGGAACGAACACACATTTACATTTAATTAAGCCTTTGGGCTTCAGTACTGATGATAAAATGTTAAAACGTGCTGGCCTTGATTATTGGGAGCATGTAAATATTACTTATCATGAGAGTATTGAAGACTTTTTCGATGCTACTCAAGGTGAGTACTACTTACTAACTAAATTTGGAAAACAAACGTATAGTGATTTTGATTTTTCTAAAGAAGATACAGATTATTATTTTATATTTGGAAGAGAAACGACTGGATTACCGGATTGGGTAAAAGACAAATACGCTGACACGGCATTAAGAATTCCTATGAGTGAAAATATCAGATCGTTAAATTTATCTAACACAGCCGCTTTATTAATTTATGAAGCATTGCGACAACAAAATTTCCCAGGCTTATCCTAATAAGTAGTTTGTTAGTTAAAATTCAATGCATCTATTTAATAAAAAATGTTATATTTATTAGTGATTTATAATAACATTTTTAAAATAGTTTCATTTAGTGTCTAATAGGGTAATTTAACGAATAATACGTTATTTATATGACATTGATGAACTAAGAGGAGTGTAATGACAATGGCAATGAACTTTAAAGTATTTAATGATGTAGAACATGTAGCTGAGTACACAGCAGATATCATTAGAAAGCAATTTAATAATAACCCTACAACTATTGCGGGAATTCATTTAACAAAGGATGCTGCACCTGTTTTAGATGAGTTAAAGAAAGATGTAGATCATAATGCGGTTGATTTTAGTCAAGTAAATATCTTAGATTATGACGATAATCGCTCTTACTATGAAGCATTAGGTGTACCTGCTAGTCAAATTTATCCAATTAATCTTGACGATGATGCAGAATCTTTAATTGATGACAAAATTAAAACTAAAGAAAATAAAGGTAAATTAATTTTACAAGTTACTTCTATTGATGAATCAGGTAGTTTAAATGTAAATGTAAGACAAGGATTATTAAAAGCGCGTGAAGTAGTATTAGTTGTGACTGGTGCTAATAAACGTGAAGTTGTTAAAAAACTTTATGAAGAAAATGGTAAATCTAGCTTTGAACCATCTGATTTAAAAGCTCATAGAATGGTAACAGTTGTTTTAGATAGAGCAGCTGCAGAAGGTTTACCTGAGGATGTTAAAGAATATTTCACTGCTAGATTTGCTTAAATTTAAAAGTGAGGTCTGAGTTATGACTAAAAATAAAGATTCAGAATTAAATTATCATGAGGAAGAAAATGCGATGGTTCAAGATTTAGATGACTTGAAAACCTTGGGTAAAGAAATGGAACAAATTTCTGAAGAAAACGACGAGGACAAGTTGAATCAATCGCATGAGTAAATTAAAACTTGATGATAATTAACAAAATAAATATTAGTTATGAACTAAGTAACCTAAGATGTTAAAGATGTCTTAGGTTATTTTTTTAATGAAGCAATATATATTGTCATTTGAGTGCGTAATTTGATCAATCAATCATTTAATTCAATTTAATGCTATAAAAATTATGGTAAAATAAAATTCAATGAAAATGTATAAGGAGAGCTTAAAATGTTACATAAATATTGGCTTCCACTTACGATTGCCACAATTATAATTAGTTTACTTTCTATCAAAGGATTTCCAATAGCATTCGGTGCACTTTACTTACCTATTTTGTTTAAAATCATAAAATTACAATTAAATTTATCTAAAGGCTTAATTGATAATATTAGTGCTCAGCCTTTTATTAAGAGTAATCAAACAGGAGTGTTCATAAGTGTGTTGTGTTGTATTTTAATAACTGGTATTTTAATTTATTCTTTAAATGATATTTATACGCAATTCACTGGTTTTATAGGATTTCTAGTTCAAATAAGTCCTATTACAATAACTTTAAGTATTATATTTTATATTTTGAGTGCTTTAGCTGTTATTAAAGTAGTAAAAGTTAAATATCAAGTCTAACTTAAGCGAGCAACGGTCAATTACGATAAGACAAAATTTTTTCAAAGATAGTAGCGATTGGGACATTAAATCATTGTTTCAATCGTTATTTTTTTATATCTATGATATAAATTTGTATTATTGAAACCGCTTTAGTAATGCATTGCCCCTTTAATTTAAATAATGCTATACTATGAATAAATAATTGTATAAGGGGAGATTATCGCATGTCAGTAAGAATTGAACACGATACATTCGGAGAAATTGAAGTACCTGGTGATAAATATTGGGGTGCACAAACGGAGAGAAGTAAACGAAACTTTCCTGTAGGTAAAGAACGTATGCCAATTGAAGTAGTATATGGATTTGCTCAATTAAAACGAGGTGCAGCATTAGCAAATCATGAACTAGGAAAACTAAGCGATGCTAAAAAAGATGCAATCGTTTACGCTTGTGATTTAATTTTAAAAGGGGAATTAGATGAACATTTCCCACTAGTTGTTTGGCAAACAGGAAGCGGTACGCAAAGTAACATGAACGTTAACGAAGTAGTCAGCTTCGTAGCAAATAAATATTTAAAAGAACAAGGTATCGATGAATCGATTCATCCTAATGATGATGTGAATAAATCTCAAAGTTCAAATGATACATTTCCAACAGCAATGCATGTTGCATTATATCATGAAGTTGAAACAAAACTTGAACCTGCATTAAAACATTTACGTGATACTTTTAAAGAAAAAGAAGATAAATACCAATCAATTATTAAAATTGGACGTACACACTTACAAGATGCGACACCAATTAAATTAGGTCAAGAAATTAGTGGCTGGCGTTATATGTTAGATAAATGTGAAGAATTATTAGCTGAATCAAAAAAACATATCTTAAGTTTGGCTATCGGTGGAACTGCCGTAGGTACAGGTATTAATGCACATCCAGAATTTGGTAATAAAGTTGCTAAATTTATCTCAGAGAATACTGGATATAACTTTGTATCATCTGAAAATAAATTCCATGCGTTGACTTCACATGATGAAGTCGTGCAATTACATGGTACGTTAAAAGCCTTAGCAGCAGACTTAATGAAAATCGCCAATGATATTAGATGGTTAGCTTCTGGTCCTAGAGCGGGACTTGCAGAGATTTCAATTCCTGAAAATGAACCAGGATCATCTATCATGCCTGGTAAAGTAAATCCAACACAATGTGAAATGTTAACTATGGTTGCAGTACAAGTTATGGGTAATGACACTACAGTTGGTATTGCAAGTTCTCAAGGTAATTTTGAATTAAATGTATTTAAACCAGTAATTCTTCATAATACATTACAATCAATTTACTTACTTGCAGATGGTATGCAAACGTTTAATGATAATTGTGCAGTCGGCATTGAACCAATTGAAGAAAACATTAATAATTATTTAAATCAATCATTAATGTTAGTTACTGCACTAAATCCACACATTGGTTATGAAAAAGCTGCTCAAATAGCTAAGAAAGCACATAAAGAAGGGTTAACTTTAAAAGAATCTGCTATTCAATCTGGTCATGTTACAGAAGAGCAATTTGAAGAATGGATTAAGCCTGAGGATATGGTTGACCCACACTAAAAAGCAACCACATATAACTAATAAAAGGAGTAACTGTCTATGAATCGATAGTTACTCCTTATTAATTATTCATCATCCAAACTAACTGATATTAATTCTTGAGTGAGTGGATGTTTAAACTCAATTTTATGACTATTAAGTTCTAGTTGGCGTAATGTAGAATCACCATACAAAGGATCGCCTATAACAGGATGACCAATTTCAGCTAAATGAACCCTAATTTGATGGGTACGACCCGTATCTAGTTTAATATCCAATTGACATACGCCTTCTTTAATCATTTTAGAGGAAAGAATATGCGTAATCGCTCGTTGACCTGTATTAGAAATTCGTCGTTTATTAGGATGGAATTTATCCTTACCTATAGGACTATCAATAGTTTGAGGTTTAATTG
This sequence comes from Staphylococcus haemolyticus, assembly GCF_006094395.1. NCBI lineage: Bacteria > Bacillati > Bacillota > Bacilli > Caryophanales > Staphylococcaceae > Staphylococcus > Staphylococcus haemolyticus. The sequence continues at coordinate 1,043,665 of NZ_CP035291.1, forward strand.
GTAATAATGACTTAACATTAGCCTTATATATTCTAGTAATTTCATTTTCTTCCAACATACGATCTAGAATTTTTTTCATTAGAGGATTCTTAGCTACAATGAGTAAACCAACTGTTTCTTGGTCTAAGCGATGAATAGGTTCGACATAATCACTTTCTAATGTATAAATAACATGATTCATTAAAGTGTTACTCTCTTTTAAATCATTTGGATGCGTCTTAACGCCTTTAGGTTTCATGACAATAGCTAAATCATCATCTTCATAACTAATTTGTGCGTAACGATAACTAGGTAAGTAATTACTTTTTTCTACTGGTGTTGGAATGTAGATATCATCCCCGATAACCACTTTATCTGTTAATTTCGCAGGGTGATTGTTAATAGTTATATCTTTTGACATATTTAACTGATGTAAGTCTTTCTTAGGCAATTTCAATGATTGAAAAATTTCTCTCAAAGTATTTTGATTATAATTCTCATGTATTTTAAACTTCATAATTTCCTCCTAATAGCATTCGCATTAATCATACCATATCTCAGATTGCTAATAACGTATATTAATCACAATCTTACGAATTTCATAATAAATAATAATATGTAACTTAAACATTTTTACATTTTTAAAAATGTAAATCTCACTGTATAATAAGACTAATGCAAATATGAGTAACTGAGGCGATTTCATGGAAAAACCAACACGCTTAGCATTATTAAAAGAAATAGCAGAATATCTCAATGAGGAAACAGAATTATATAATATGATGCACGGTGCTTTAAATTATTTAATAAATGGTAGTAACTTTACAACTGGTTGGATCTTCTTTATAGATAATAATGGCCATCATGAGATGGTAGCTGATGTTGATCTTCCAGGTGCATTAAAGAAGGATAATTGCTGTTATATGAAAGAGGGATCTTGTTGGTGTGTCACTGCGTATCATAATGAGCGTTTAACGAAGGCTTCTAACATAATCAATTGTTCTAGAATAAATTTAGCAAATCAAGCATATAAAGCAGAAACGGAAGGTGTAACACACCATGCTACAGTGCCACTACGCTCTGGCACAGAACAATATGGTTTACTCAATGTTGCATCACCATATACTACGCGTTATAGTGAACAGGATTTAGCCCTATTAGAATCGGTCGCTTTACAGATAGGCTCTGCAATTAAACGCATATATTTAACTGATCAAGAAAAAGAGGCAGCTAGATTAAATGAACGTAATCGTTTAGCAAGAGACTTACATGATTCAGTAAACCAATTATTATTTTCATTAAAATTGACCGCTCATGCAGCACATGACATAACGACAGATGAAATTGCGAAAAAAGCTTTTAAGACAATTGAAGAAACAAGTCAAAATGCGGTTAATGAAATGCGTACACTAATTTGGCAACTTAAACCAGTAGGTCTTGAGCATGGTTTGGTGCAGGCATTAAATCAATATGCGCAAATTCTAAATATAAAACTAACAATAAATGTTGAGGGAATTATTAGTTTATCGAATATCGTAGAAGAGAACGTTTATAGGATATTACAGGAATGTATAAATAATACTAAAAAACATGCTAAAACTAATTCAGTGCATATTATTTTAAAACAAGATAAAGAAAAGTTGATCATTATTGCAAAAGACGAAGGAATTGGTTTCGATATGAACAAAGAAACTAATACTTCATCACAAGGGTTAAAAAATATAAGTCAACGAATTTATGCATTAAATGGACAAGTTAAAATAGATACAATGCCTAACAAAGGAACAACGCTTTCTTTAAAGCTTCCTTTGTAAATTGGTGAAAGGAGAAAAAATTGTGGCTAAGGTCATATTGATTGATGACCATCATATTGTAAGACAAGGATTGGAATTCCTTTTATCGACGGTGGCTGATTTGGAAGTTTTGGCAAGCTTATCGGATGGTCAATCTTTAATTAATTATTTAAATGAAAATGATATACCAGATATCATCCTTCTTGATTTGGTAATGCCTGAAATGAATGGTATTGAAGTGACAGAATACGTGAAATCTCATTTCCCTGATATTAAAGTATTGGTATTAACAAGTTATGTTGATGATGAACATGTTATTTCAGCTATTAATAAAGGGGCTGATGGATATGAAATGAAGGATGTTGAGCCTCAAAAATTAATTCAAACCATACATGACGTTTTAAATAATAAACGGATTATTCATCCAGAAGCACAAAGTGTAATAGAGACCGTGTCTTCAAAACCTCATAACACTAATAAGCTATCTAAACGAGAAATAGAAGTATTAGCTGAAATGGTAAAAGGTAAAACGAACAAAGAAATTGCAAATACGTTATTCGTTTCTGAAAAAACAATAAAAACACATGTTAGTCATATATTTAATAAGTTAAGTGTAACAGACCGTACACAAGCAGCAATTTATGCTATTGAAAATAAACTTGTATAGAGTGTAATATAATAAATCGTGAAAGAGGTAGGAATGAAAATACAATTAAAATGTAAAGGCTTATTAGAAGTGAGTTAGCAAATAAATTAATTTAATTATTTTGATAATTTCGCCATTAATGAAATTGTATACAAAAACAAAAATTCCTCTTTTCATTTTATTGAAAATATATTAAGATGTAATTTGTGTTTCAAGAAATGTGTATTATTGCAATTTCTTGTGTCCGGATAAATTAACCCCTATTAGAAAGGTAGAGAATAAAATATGGATAGACAGAGTTTCACAGATTTAATTCAAACAAAATTTAAAATGGTAAGAATTGAAGCGGGCTATACGCAAGATACTATGGCTCAAACAATTGGCCTTTCAAAAAAAACATTAGTTCAAATTGAGAAAGAACGTGTGTTACCAAACTGGACAACATGTGTTTCAATTTGTGCATTATTCAGAGATTCAGATGTTTTAAATAATACGTTTGGTTGCGATCCTTTAGAAATTGTTCAAACTATTTCACGTAATCATTGTGCATATCCAAATCATTCAACAACAAGTGATATTTATTGGAATACTATCGAAACACGTAATGGTTTTATGTTACAAAGTAATAAAGTAAGCAACATATATAGAGTTTTAAATTCTGAAAAGCAACCTATCTTTGGCACTTCAAAATTAAGAGAAGCTGAAACATACTTTAACAGAAATGCTAAAGAAGAATTAATGCACGTTTAATAGTAGTTAAAATATTATGATTTAATATGAAAGTGATAGAAGAATCACACCAGATTTAATCACTTTTAATTTATATACATTCAAGGTGTGTGGTTATTACTTATGGCGAACATAATGTTCTGAGACTACATAGCTTAGTTGTAAAACTGACTGAACTGAGATTAATCTTATATCAAGAAATTCTCAGCTTAAGTTTAACTTGATATTAATTAAAAGACGAGCCTAAGATATTTGATATCGCGGCTCGATTTTTTTATTTTCAAAACAATTCAGCATTTTCAATTTTAATGAAAAGTAAAATTAAGGAACCATATATTCTAAAATGATATAATCATCATATTGTGAAAATAATTTTTAAGGAGAAATCGAGATGCAAGCTTTTTTAGTTATCCTATTTATGGTAGTAGTAGGGGCTGTAATTGGAGGTGTAACAAATGTAATTGCAATAAGAATGTTATTCCATCCATTTAAACCATATTATATATTCAAGATGCGTATACCATTTACACCTGGTCTAATTCCTAAAAGAAGAGAAGAAATTGCTACTAAGATAGGTCAAGTGATTGAAGAACATTTGATAACAGAGTCAGTTATACTTCAAAAGTTAAATGAACCAAATACGCGTGAAGCAATCAATGATTTAGTAATAAAGCAATTGTCTAAACTAAAAAGTGACGATGCTACAATACGAAAGTTTGCAAATCAATTTGAGTTTGATCTTGATGACCTCATTAACAATAAGTTAGATAAAACTATAATAAATAAATTGAATAATTATTACTATGATAAACAGGCAACATCAATTAATGAAATTCTTCCTGCAGACGTAATAACTATGGTCGATGAAAAATTAGACCAAGCAGGAGATTTAATTCGAGAACGTGCACGTAATTATCTTTCTTCAGATAAAGGTGCTAGAGATATTTACGATATGCTAGATACATTTTTTGCTGAAAAAGGTAAAATCGTTGGATTATTACAAATGTTTATGACTAAAGAAAGTATTGCTGAACGTGTTCAACATGAATTAATACGTTTAACAAGACATCCTAAAGCAAAAGTTATTATTGACAAAGTGATTCGAGATGAATATGAAACATTAAAATCTCAACCTTTAAGTCATGTTGTTAAAGAAGAACAATTTACAAATATAAGTGAATCCTTGGTGCATTTAGTCATTACAAATATACAATTAAATGAAAAAATGGATACTCCAATCAGTAAGTTAACACCAAAATTAGTTGATCAAATTCAAGTAGGAGTTGCTAATACAATTACTGATTTAATAATTAAACAAGCATCTAATCATTTATCAACGATAATGACAAAAATAAATTTACGTCAGATGGTTGAAAATCAAATTAATACCTTTGACTTAGATTATATTGAAAGATTAATTATTGAAATCGCTAATAAAGAGTTAAAACTTATCATGTCTTTAGGTTTCATTTTGGGTGGTATTATAGGATTCTTCCAAGGTATAGTCGCAATCTTTGTCTAACTATAAATAATATGTTATGGTAATAAAGAGTTGTCAAAATTACTTTTCACTAAGGAGTGCAAACAAACATGGCAGTAAATTTATATGATTATGCAAATCAACTAGAACAAGCATTAAGAGATAGTGATGAATATAAAGCTATTAAAGATGCTTTTTCTAAAGTTAAAGATAATGAAGAATCAAAAAAATTATTTGATGAGTTCCGTGAAACTCAATTAAGTTTCCAACAAAAACAAATGCAAGGTGAAGAAATTCCTGAAGAAGATTTAGCAAAAGCTCAAGAACAAGCTCAAGCAATTGAAAAAGATGAAAATATTTCTGAATTAATGCAAGCTGAGCAAAAAATGAGTCAAGTATTCCAAGAAATTAACCAAATCATTGTTAAACCTTTAGATGAAATTTACGCTGACTAATTGTTAGCACAATAAGCTACAAAGCTTTCAATTGAAAGCTTTGTAGCTTTTTTAATATATAAGTTCATCGACCCAAATAAATAAGTTATGGTAAAATATAGGAATACATAAAGATAAACGAAGATGCAATTAAGGAGCTAATTTCAATGATAAAATTTATTCACTGTGCAGATTTACATCTCGACAGCCCCTTTAAATCTAAAAGTCATTTGGCGCCATCAATTTTTGAAGATGTTCAAAACAGTGCTTATGAAAGCTTTAAGAAGATTGTCGATACAGCATTAAAAGAAGAAGTTGATTTTGTTCTCATCGTTGGAGATTTATTTGATAGTGAGAATCGTACGTTGCGTGCTGAAGTATTCTTGAAAGAACAATTTATGCGATTAGAAAAAGAACAAATTTTCGTTTACATAAGTCATGGTAATCATGATCCACTTACTGAAAAAATTACTAATGATTGGCCAGATAATGTTTCGGTCTTCTCAAATAGAGTAGAAACATATCAAGCTATCACTAAAGATGGAGAGACAATTTTTGTACATGGTTTTAGTTATCAACATGATACAAGTTATGAAAATAAAATTGATGAGTATCCATCTAGCCAAGGTAAAAAAGGTATTCATATTGGAATGTTACACGGTACTTATAGTAAATCTTCAACTAAAAATCGCTATACTGAATTTATTTTAGAAGATTTGAATCAAAAACTATATCATTATTGGGCACTTGGCCATATTCATGAAAGACAAGAATTAAGTGATATGCCTCCAATTTACTATCCTGGAAACATTCAAGGACGTCATTTTGGTGAGCAAGGACCTAAGGGATGTTTATTGGTAGAAGGCGACCATTTACGATTAAACGCTACTTTTATTCCAACGCAACAAATTAGATTTGAAGAAGCTACTATCAAAACTGACAAACTTACAAAACAAGGTATCTATGAAGCAATTCAATCCTTCAAAGAAAGTGTACGTTCTGATGGAAAGGCTTTTTATAGATTAACTGTAAATGTTGACAGTGATAGACCCATTTCTTCACAAGACATTAGTCAAATTAAAGAAATGATTGATGACTATGAAGAAAATGAACATCATTTCGTAATCATAGAAACGCTCACATTTAATTATATGCAAATGGATGAAGTACCTCTTGTAAGAGAATTTTCAGCTGATTTAATCAAAGATAATAAAGTGTTTGAAGAGGCGATGACTGAATTATATTTAAACCCTAGAGCATCCAAATATTTAGAAGATTATACTGAGTTTGATACTGTTGAACTTGTTAATCGCGCTGAGAAAATTTTAAAGGCAGACATGAGAGGTGAAAGTGATGATCATTAAATCTTTAGAGATTTACGGCTATGGCCAATTTGTGCATCGCAAAATAGAGTTCAACCGTGAATTTACTGAAATTTTTGGTGAGAATGAAGCTGGTAAATCAACGATTCAAGCTTTCATACATTCTATACTTTTTGGCTTTCCAACGAAAAAAGAAAAAGAACCTCGACTTGAACCCCGTATGGGTAATCAGTATGGGGGAAAACTTACGCTTATACTAGATGACCAATCAGAGATCGTAGTAGAGAGAGTTAAAGGTAACATTTCAGGTGATGTAAAAGTTTACCTAGAAAATGGTTTGATTCGAGACGAAACTTGGCTCAAGAAAAAATTAAATTACATTTCTAAGAAAACTTATCAAGGTATATTCTCGTTTAATGTGCTTGGATTACAAGATATTCACCGTAACTTAGATGAGGACCAATTACAAAGTTATTTACTTGAAGCAGGTGCATTAGGTTCTTCTGAGTTCACAATGATGAATAAAATGGTCAGTCAAAAGAAAACCACGCTTTATAAAAAGGCTGGAAAAAACCCAATACTCAATCAACAGCTTGATGAATTGAAAAGCCTTGAAGCCCAAATAAGAGAAGAAGAATCTAAGTTAGATGAATATCATCGTTTAGTTGATGATAGAGATAAATCACAACGTCATTTGGAACATTTAAAAGCCAATCTAAACCAATTATCAAAAATGCATGAAAGTAAACAAAAGCAACTTGCTATTCATGAACAAGCCCAAGAATGGAAAGATTTAGAGCAAAAACTTAATATTGAGCCATTAAGTTTTCCGGAAAAAGGGATCGAGCGTTATGAAACAGCTTCAAATTACAAACAATCTCTAGCAAGAGATATAAGTTTGCGTGAAGAGAAATTAAAACAATTAGAGAATGAATTTAATGCAATTCCTGCTTTGAACGAAGATACAGCTAATCATATTTATCATTTAACTCGTGATGAAAATGAAATTCAACAAGCTGAAATGAAATCTTCTTCACTTAAGCAAGAAATTGATGATTACGAGCGTCAAGAAGCTGATTTGAAAACAAGTATTGGTTGGCAAGAAGTTTATCACAATACAGATACCTCTGAATCTATGAAAAATTATGTTAGTAAAACCATCAAGACGCGAAATGAGCAAAAAGTGTTAAAACAACAAATTGAAAGAGCTATTGATGAAAACCAAATTGAACAAAATACGCTATCTCAGGAAATAGAAAACTTGGAAAAAGATTTGGTTTCTGAAGATTCACTGGATAAAAAGAAACATTATAATCAACAAAAGTTAGAACTACATGAGAAAGAGAATCTGTATAACAAACTTAAAGATACTTTTAATTCTGATAAAGAAAGAAAACAAAAGCGAAATTGGTGGCTTAGATTAAGTTTTATAGTGTTATCTATAGTTGGTCTGGGTTTAACACTATTCTCATTTGTGACTCAAAATTTAATTTTCGGAGTTATATTTGCAATCTTAACTGTCATATTTATTGTTGGTACTTTCTTGGTTAAGACAAAAGAAATTGATTACAGTGAATCAATTAGTGAAGAGATTAATGATTTGGAACAACAAATTAATGATTTGGAATCTAATTACGATTTAAACTTCGACTTAGATCAACAATTTCAACTTCGTGAACGTTGGAGTAATGCAAGTAACAATAAGAGTGTATTAGCTAATAAATTAAATCATCAAGAGAATTTACTGCAAAATACAGAACAACAAATCAATGACTTAACTCAAAAATTAAATGCAGTTAAAGAAAATGTGAAAGTACCTAATGAAATGACAGATGATTTATTAATAGATAGCTTTAAAACAATGAATCAACTTAAATCAAATGACAGTTACCGTAGTAAATTATTGGATCAACATCAACAAGTAAATCAAAAATTGACGCATTTTTATGATAAAGCGCTTAAAAATACTGAAAATGAGATCACACCATTTAATAAAGCTTCACTATTTAATGATATGAAGAACTGGATTTCTAAATACGAAAGTAATAAAGAGAAGAAAGAACAACTTAAAAGTCAAATTGAGTTATTAAGTAATGAATTGAAACAATTAAAAGAACAATTAGAAGAAAATGAAAAAACTATTAATACATTATTTACTTATATCAATGTTTCAAGTGAAGAAGCATATTATCAATCTTACGAGCAATATCAATTGTATCACCAACAACTTGCAAGATTTAATGATTTAACTGCGTATCTCGAAAATCAAAATTTCTCTTACGAAGATAGTTCGAATTTGAGCGAAAAAACAACTGCTCAATTGGAAGAAGAAGATGCGCTTCTTGCTAAACAAGTTGATGCATATAACGATCAGTATTTAGATAAACAAACTGAAGTTAGTGACTTAACCGCTCAAATTAATTACATGGAGACAGATAAAACATTATCTAAGTTAAGACATGAGTATTATAACTTGAAGAATAGAATGAATGATTTAGCTAAAGATTGGGCTAGTTTAAGTTACTTAGAAGCATTAATAAATGAACATATTAAGCAAATTAAAGATAAACGATTACCTCAAGTTATAAATGAAGCTGTAAATATATTTACGGCTCTTACACAAGGGAATTATAATATGATAACTTATGAAAATGATACAATAATGGTTAAACATAATAATGGCCAAATGTATCATCCACTTGAACTAAGTCAATCAACGAAAGAATTATTATATATTGCACTTAGAATTAGTTTGATTAAGATTTTAAGACCTTATTATCCATTCCCAATAATTATTGATGATGCTTTTGTTCATTTTGATAAACAAAGAAAATCAATGATGTTAAACTATTTAAGAGAATTAGCGAAAGATTATCAAGTGTTATACTTCACTTGCATGAAAGATACTGCAATTCCTTCTAAAGAGATGCTAATTTTAAATAAACTAGAGGAAGGCGGAAAACGATGAGAAATGTAGAAAAGTTAAATCCAGGAGACTCGGTTGAAAATTTCTTCTTAATTCATAGAGCTACACAAGGTGTTACTGCTCAAGGAAAAGACTATATGACTTTATTCTTACAAGATAAAAGTGGTGATATTGAAGCCAAACTATGGACTGTTAGTAAAGAAGATATGCAGATTCTTAAACCTGAGACAATTGTTTGGGTTAAAGGTGACGTGATTAATTATCGAGGTCGTAAACAGATGAAAGTCAATCAGTTTAGATTAGCTAAACCAGAAGACGGATTTAAGACTCAAGATTTCGTTGCTGGTGCACCTTTATCTCCGGATGAAATCCAAGAAAACATTTCACACTATATATTAGATATTGAAAATGCTAATTTACAACGTATAACACGTCATTTATTGAAAAAATATCAAGATAAATTCTTTACGTATCCTGCAGCAAGTTCACACCATCATAATTTTGCAAGTGGACTAAGTTATCACGTGCTTACAATGCTAGAAATAGCTAAGTCATTATGCAACATTTATCCATTGTTAAACCGTAGTTTGTTGTATAGTTCAATTATTTTGCATGATTTAGGTAAAGTAAGGGAATTAAGTGGTCCAGTGGCTACAACATATACAGTTGAAGGTAATTTGTTAGGACATATATCAATTGCAAGTGATGAAGTTGCGGAAGCGGCGAAAGAGTTAGGAATTGATGGTGAAGAAGTGATGTTACTTCGTCATATGATTTTAGCACATCACGGAAAAATGGAATTTGGATCACCTAAATTGCCACATTTAAAAGAAGCGGAAATATTATTCTTTATCGACAATATTGATGCAAAAATGAATATGTTTGAAAAAGCATTTAAGAAAACAGATAAAGGTCAATTTACTGAAAGAATTTTTGGTATGGAAAATCGACAATTCTACAATCCGGAAAAATTAGACTAATTTAAAAGCGTTTTTACCTTACAATGTCAATTAATGAATAGACAATGTAGTGGGTAAAAACGCTTGTTTTATACAATTTTGAACACGAGAAAGGGAGCAAGTCAATCAATTCGTTAAGAATTAAGACTTGCTCCCTTACGATTTAATGTTAATACTATGAAAATTATGAAGATAAACCTGATGCAGCTGAAGAACTATCTGAAGATGACTGTTGTTGTTTAAGTTTCTCAGGATTTAAAATAGTGTTTTCTACAGCTTTCTTGATATCACTGTCTTTATAATCTACATCATATTCTTTCAATAAATCTTTATACGCATTTGTTAAAATCTTAGGATCTTTTTGTACCTTTTGTTCGATTAGTTTAGCTTTAAGTTTAGATTTTTGTTTATCAAAATCACTCTCTTTATCGGCTTTAATGACATGGTAACCATAGTCCGTTTTAACCACATCTGAAACTTGACCTTCTTTTAGTTTAAATAGTGCTTTTTCAAATTTACTTACCATTTGTCCTTTAACTACATAACCTAGAGAACCATCTTTTTTGGCACTTGAAGAATCCATAGATTCTTTCTTAGCAATTTCTCCAAATTTATCTGGGTTCTTTTCAACTTCTTTTTGAATTTTTTCAGCTTTCTCTTTAGCTTTTTTGTCTGATAAACCTTCTTTATCACTACTGCTTGATTTAACTTTTATTAAAATATGAGAAGCTTTTTTAGTGTTTTCTTTAAGTTCTTTGTCTGACACTTTAACTTTATCAGCTAATAATTGTTTTTGATATGCGGCAAGTTTTTTCTGTTCTTTATAATCATCTAAAGACATACCTTGCTGTTTAAGCATACTTTCAAATTGATCTTTGCCACCATATTGTTTTTGTTCTTTTTTAATTTCATCATCGATATCTTTTGTATCGACTTTATCTTTATATTTATCAGCTAGAATTTTATTCAACGCAATGCTAAATGACGTACTAGCAATTTGTTCGTCACCAATTTTATTCATTACATCTTTTACTTTTACATCTCCAGCTTTAGAAGAGATTAATGTATTACTTTCTGAATCTGTTGCATTTGAACCGCATGCACCTAAAAGTAAAGCACTCGCAGTTACTGGAACAATTAATTTATTCATAATTTTCATAGTTGATAGCTCCTTTTACATTAATAACAACGTTACTATAACATATTATGAAAACATCACCAATTAGAAATAGGCTAGATACTGCCAAAGTATGAGATTAAGTAGGGCTTAAGCATTAAAAAAGTATCGAACTTGAGGCATTATATATGTTTCAAGCTCGATACTATGATACTCAGTGAAAAGATTGATAAGGCACTTTATTTAATATATTTATACCTGTTTGATGTTCCTCGATAAAATGACCTTCATTTGAAAAAATAATAATTTTAAGATATAAAAAATCCATTACAGATATGCCAAAATTTAACGCAAGTAAAAACATAAAATAATGTCCATATTGCGGAAAATGCATCGTTAGAAAAATCAAAAATATAGTTATTAAAATAAAAGGTAAAATTAAATTAATACAAAAGTATATCTTATGTACAGGCGTACTTACATACGTATTAAAATAGGGTAACCAGCGCTTTTTGTTTAATTTATGAATTCTAAATGAATTAACATAAGGTAAGAAAAAGAGAAGGTGTAATGCTTTATGGATAGGGTACATAAGTGCAACAATTATTAATAAGATAATAAAATGTCGATCTGACAAAGGTGTATTTACAAAATAATACATTATTTCATAACTAATTAAAAATGCAATGACTGTAATAGTAAAACTTAAAAATGCAATTCTTGGTACACCAAATCGTGCATGAATATCAATTTGACGTTTACATAGAAACATACTGACACCTCTTAATAGGTCTTATTTATATACGCTACGTATTATCTAACTATCAGTAAAAACAGTCAAGTCAATTTTGGCATTAATAAAGAGAGTAGCGAAATATTCATAATGAATTCAACGCCACTCCCGTATCACAGTTTAATCTAATGATTAAAACTTTATTTATTATCTTTTGAAAAAGTATTACTTATTTCTTCGCCACGATTTTGTAGATTTTCAATGTGTGATTGTAATTTTTCGATATTAGGATTAATATCCGATTTAAAATCACCAATTAGTGTTTTAAATTCATCACCAATTTCGCTACCATATGAGACACCATCATTTTTAACTTGCTTGCCATAATCAATAATATTAAAGAAATTACGTTTAAGTGACTCAATTTCACGTTCTAATTCAGAGCGAGACCCAGTAGGTTCTTTAGCATCAATCGTGTTATTTTTTACGCTTTGATCATCACGGTTTAACCAAGAAACAGCAATTCCAGATGCTACTCCCGCAGTAATACCAAATAATACGCGTGATATTTTCATGTTCTATTCTCCTCACTTATTATGTCGTTACAGGATAATAATAGAATAAGAAATGAAATAAATTTCAGATTCTACAACAATCATATTTCGACAAGTTAATTATAATTGTATATTACCCTATAATGACATTCAATATGCAGAATTAATCAAATTGCGCTTTGATTTGATTGGCGATAGCTTGTTTTTGTTCATCATTAATTTCGTTCTCATGTGTTTCCCAATGGTATCCGAAACCGTCGATATCATTTTCGTATCGTGGCAAGAAATGGAAATGAATATGGAATACTGATTGATCTGCGAACTCACCATTATTTTGTATGATATTTAGACCATCAGGATTAAAAGCTTTCTTAATTGCATTAGCGACTTTAGGTAAAGCTGCACCAATATGAGCCATTGTCTCTTCATCAGTTTCAAAAATATTTGGTGACGCTTTTTTAGGAATTAATAGCGTATGACCTTTAGTCACTTGTGAAATATCTAAAAATGCATAAACAAAGTCATCTTCATAAACTTTAAAGCTTGGAATCTCTCCAGATAAAATTTTACTAAATACAGTTTCAGCCATTTGAATGCACTCCTTTTACGTATTTATAGCTTATTATAGCATTAGTAAAATAAAATTTCGTTAGTGAAGTAAATGTAATTTTAGTAGTTAAAAGCTAATTTTGGTACAATGTTATTCATGGAGGTGCCTTATGACAGTAAAAGTTGAACATTTAACAGGTGGTTATGGAAAACGTCCTGTTATTGAAGATATAAATTTTGAATTAAAAGCAGGGGAAATTGTTGGTTTAATTGGATTAAATGGTGCAGGCAAAAGCACAACTATTAAACATATGCTAGGTTTATTAACGCCAACTGAGGGTAATCTCTCTATCTCAAATACAGAAATTACAGATGACATCGAAGTTTATCGAAAAAAGTTATCTTATATACCTGAATCACCAATTATTTATGAAGAATTAACATTAGAAGAGCATATTGCGATGACTGCAATGGCATATCAATTGAGTAAAGAAGAAGCAATGAAACGTGCAAGACCTTTACTTAAAACATTTAGATTAGAGAATGAATTAAAGGTCTTTCCTAGTCATTTCTCTAAAGGTATGAAACAAAAGGTGATGATAATATGTGCATTTATTGTCAATCCAGAATTATATATTATTGACGAACCATTTTTAGGACTTGATCCACTAGGGATTCAATCCATGTTGGATTTAATGGTAGAAAAGAAAAATGAAGGACGTACTGTTTTAATGAGTACGCATATTTTGGCAACTGCAGAACGTTATTGTGATCGTTTTATTATTTTAGATAAAGGTAAAGTGGTTGCTTTCGGTGATTTAGAGGAGCTACGTAAACAAACTGGTTTAAGTGGTCACACACTTGATGACATCTATATACATGTCACACAAGGTGGTCAAGAAAATGGATAATTCAGCTACTTCATTATTTAAATCTAGATTAAACACCATTCAAAAAGAAAAGCGTTATTATAATAAATTTATTTTTAATGGCCATTTTTCAGTATTTTTATTAATTTTATTGGGAGCATTTATATTAGGTTATGGTCAATGGTTGCAACATATACCTAAACATATAGATTATACGTTATGTGCAAGTATAATATTAGCTGTAACATCTATCTTTCCAATACGAACATTTTTAAAAGATGCGGATAGAATATTTTTATTGCCTTTTGAAAAACATATGAAAAATTATATGAACCTAAGCATTCGCTACAGCTATTTTAATAGAATAGCGATACAATTAGTAATACTCATTATCTTGTTTCCGTTATTTTCTAAATTAGATGGTGATTTCATAACACCATTTATCATTTTGAGTATTTTAACATTGATACATCCATGGATTGGATTGAAAGTGAGATGGCAATGGTATCAACTAAAGCAATCAAGTTGGAGTATAAGTTTAATTTTATTTTTGATTAATTTAGTAACATATGACTTAGTATTGGGTTACCAAATGTACTGGGGAGTTATCTTTACGTTTATATTACCTGGTGGAATGTTAGCGTTACCTAAATTAAATCGAGTTAATTTATATCCATGGGAACGAATGATAAATATTGAAGAAAGACACCATACAAATTATTATAAATTCGTAAATATGTTTACGGATGTTAAACATTTAAAAGAGTCTGCAGTTAGACGTAGATATTTAGATTTCTTATTACCTACACCTAAAGGCCGGAAATTTAATTCTAAAAATATGTATTTATATCTGTTTACACGTAGCTTTGTAAGAGGTAGAGATGCTTTTAGTATTATATTTAGACTGATTGTCATTGCTTTAGTGCTAATGATTTGGCTATCGTTTCCGATTGTTTCAGCAATTATTGGATGTCTGTTTATGTACATTACATTATTGCAAATGTCTCAATTTTATACGCAACAAGCCTATGGATTATGGCCTCAAGTTTGGCCAGTATCAGATGTCGAAGTGATTAAAGGCTATGAAAAATTTCTTTATCGCTTGATGTTAATTATAGGAATAATTTTTTCAATTGCATTTATCAGTATTTACCCACAATATTTCTTTTTCGCTCTAATCTTCTTTATAGTAGGGTGGTTAACGATTAGAAGCACAATTAAGAAATTACAATATCAAGAATCACTACTTAAAGATTAAAAAGGTTGCCTATGACTAGAACAAGTTAAACTAAATCTAGTTAACAGGCAACCTTTTTATTATTCCTTGATTGGATATAAATATCTCTCAAAGTAGCTAGAATGTTGACTACTAGAACCAAAATAATGTCTTAATGCATCTTTTGAAAAATAATCCTTAAATGTATCTGTTTCTTTAAAATCTTCGTAAGTTTGGCGATTAGCAAAACCAAAATAAACTTTGTAAGTTGTTCCTTGCACTGGCTTTAAAAAACGATAACTCTTAAAACCGGCAAACTTATCGAAATTTAATTCCAAATTTGCAATACGTTTTTCTAATTGATGGACATGATCATCAGAAGAAGGGATAAATATTGCTGAGTAAAAATGTGTTTGATCTAAGTCATTAATAGCATTAACAGTTGTATAAACAGTTGGATGTTTTAAAATTGATTTTTCATCAGATTCTTCAATAATTACAGAAGAATCATTTGTTGAAAATAAAAATAGATTTCTATCAGTATTATTTGTTCGGATTTGATTTAAATAACCATAAGTCCCATAAGTTGTATATATGTTCATGACTCATACCTCCTTTATTGTTTATATTATACGATTAATTAATGATACTAGCTATAATAATTGTATGTATTGTTTAAATATTTTAAAAATTCATTTAGTCTTATTGAGGGATATTTTTAAGCATATAAATATACTATAATTTTGTTTAATAAATTATTATAATTTAATGAATTGAAATGTACATTTATGCTTTGTCTTTTTTATGACATTTAAGTGTAGATAAACGATAATTATATCAGCATATGATATTATAGATAAGAATGATTTTAATTTAGGAGGACTATAAGGTGCATAATAAAAATAATTCAATTTTACAAACAATTAAAGGTGAAAAAACATCTCATACACCTGTATGGTTTATGCGCCAAGCTGGCCGTTCACAACCAGAATATCGAAAATTAAAAGAGAAATACTCACTTTTCGACATCACACACCAACCTGAATTATGTGCTTATGTAACTCAATTACCAGTTGATAATTACAATACTGATGCAGCAGTTTTATATAAAGATATAATGACACCTTTGAAACCAATTGGTGTTGATGTTGATATTAAATCAGGTATTGGACCAGTGATTAGCAATCCAATTAAATCTGTATCTGATGTAGATAAATTAACTCAAATTGATCCAAAACGTGATGTACCGTATGTACTTGAAACAATTCAATTGCTAACACAAGAGAAATTGAATGTACCATTAATTGGGTTTACAGGTGCGCCATTTACATTAGCTTCCTATATGATTGAGGGCGGCCCTTCAAAAAATTATAATTATACTAAAGCAATGATGTATGGGGATGAGGCAACATGGTTTGCTTTAATGAATCATCTCGTACAAGTATCAATTGACTATGTGGTTGCTCAGGTGGAAGCGGGCGCAGAGCTGATTCAAATTTTCGACTCATGGGTTGGAGCTTTAAATGTTCAAGATTATCGCTATTATATTAAACCCTCAATGGATAAATTAATTAACGGAATTAAAGCTAAATATGATGTTCCTGTCATAATGTTTGGAGTGGGTGCAAGCCATTTAATTAATGAATGGAATGACCT
The DNA here is from genome assembly GCF_006094395.1 of Staphylococcus haemolyticus. Classification (NCBI taxonomy): domain Bacteria; kingdom Bacillati; phylum Bacillota; class Bacilli; order Caryophanales; family Staphylococcaceae; genus Staphylococcus; species Staphylococcus haemolyticus. The sequence continues at coordinate 1,060,627 of NZ_CP035291.1, forward strand.
AGCAATAGATGTCCTAGGATTAGATTGGCGTACGTCTATCTCATCAGCTACAAAAATGGGTGTTAATAAAACGTTACAGGGTAATTTAGATCCGTCATTGTTACTCGCGCCTTGGGACGTAATAGAGCAAAGAGTACGTGAAATTCTGGACGAGGGCATGGAAAGAGGTAAACACATTTTTAATTTAGGACACGGTGTTTTTCCTGAAGTACAACCTGATACATTAAAGCGAGTTACTCAATTTGTTCATGATTATACAAGTAAATAGTATTAAGAATACAAAGATTAAGGAAGGTTTTATTTAATGACTAAGACAGTAGGTTTATTAGTTATGGCATATGGAACACCATATAAAGAGAGTGATATTGAACCATATTATACAGACATTAGACATGGTAAGAGACCAACTGATGAGGAATTACAAGATTTAAAAGACCGATATGAATTTATTGGTGGTCTTTCTCCTTTAGCTGGCACTACTGATCGTCAAGCTGAAGCATTAAAAGATGCTTTAAATCAAGTTTATGAAGATGTGGAATTTAAATTGTATTTAGGTCTAAAGCATATTTCTCCTTATATTGAAGAAGCTGTAGAAAAAATGTATAAAGATGGTATTAAAGAAGCTGTTACTGTTGTTTTAGCGCCACACTATTCTAGTTTCTCAGTTGGATCATACAATAAACGTGCTAAAGAAGAGGCCGATAAATACGATATTGCTTTACATCATGTTGAACATTATTATCACCAACCTAAATTTATTGAGTATTGGACTAATAAAATTAATGAAACTTTAGAGCAAATTCCTCAAGATGAACATGATGAGACAATCTTAGTTGTATCAGCTCATAGTTTGCCTAAAGGTTTAATTGAAAAAAATAATGATCCATACCCTGATGAATTAAAAGATACAATGAATCGTTTACAAACATCTTCAAATATTAAACACGTTGCTCAAGGCTGGCAGTCTGAGGGTCACACAGGTACACCTTGGTTAGGACCCGATGTACAAGATTTAACAAGAACGTTGTACAACGAACATCAATATAAACACTTTATCTACACGCCAGTAGGTTTTGTATGTGAGCATTTAGAAGTACTGTATGATAATGATTATGAATGTAAAGTTGTTTGTGATGAGATAGGAGCAAATTACTACCGTCCAACAATGCCTAACACGAATCCATTATTTATTAATGCTATCGTGGATGAAATAAAAACAGTTTTTTAATAAAGGAAGGGACTCAATGTGAGTAAAAAAGTTGCAATTATTGGTGCAGGAATAACTGGCCTCTCAAGCGCATATTATTTAAAACATTATAAACCAGATATAGATGTAACCATTTTTGAAGCGACAAATCGACCAGGTGGAAAGATACAGACGTATCGTAAAGATGGATATACTATAGAACTTGGCCCTGAATCTTATCTTGGACGAAAAACAATCATGACTGATATAGCAAAAGATATTGGACTTGAAGATGATTTAATTACTAATGAAACAGGTCAATCATACATTTTCGCTAAAAATAAATTGTATCCTATACCAGGTGGTTCGATTATGGGCATCCCAACTGATATTAAACCGTTTTTAAAAACAAGACTTATTTCACCAATAGGTAAGCTAAGAGCGGGACTAGATTTGGTAATACCCCCAATAAAAATTGAGGATGATATATCAGTTGGAGCGTTTTTTAGAAGACGATTAGGAAATGAAGTGCTTGAAAATTTAATAGAACCCCTCATGGGTGGTATCTATGGTACCGATATAGATCGATTAAGTTTAATGAGTACATTTCCTAATTTTAAAGAACAAGAGGAAAAGTATGGTAGTTTAATCAAGGGTATGCAACACGAAAAGGCTGAACGTATTAAACAACGTCAATTATATCCTGGTGCCCCTAAAGGTCAGTTTAAACAATTTCGTCACGGATTAAGTTCATTTATTGAAGCATTAGCTAAAAATGTACAAGATAAAGGCGTAAAGATGAAATATCAAACACATGTAGAAGATATCATTATTAAAAATGACAATTATGAAATAGTAACTGATCAATACAGTGAACAATTTGATGGTATTTTAATTACTACGCCTCATCAAACATTTATGAAATGGTTCAATCACGATCAAGCTTTTAAATACTTTAACGAGATGGATTCTACTTCAGTTGCAACGGTTGTATTTGCATTTGATGAGAAGAATATTGAAAACACATATAACGGTACTGGTTTTGTCATCGCGAGAACAAGTAATACAAATATTACAGCTTGTACTTGGACTAGTAAAAAATGGCCTTTTACTACACCGCAAGGAAAAGTTTTAATTAGAGCATATGTAGGTAAACCAGGTGATACGGTTGTTGAAGATCATACTGATGATGAAATTGCGACTATCGCACGTCGTGATTTAAATAAAATGATGACTTTCCATGGAGATCCGGAGTTTACAATTGTCAATCGTTTGACTAAAAGCATGCCTCAATATCACATTGGTCATATTGGTCAAATAAGAAAAATTCAACAACACGTTAAAAATAATTATTCTGCACTCAGAATTACAGGTGCACCATTTGAAGCGGTTGGGCTTCCAGATTGTATTCAACAAGGTAAAAATGCTGTGGAAGAATTGCTTGATGAAATATAATAATTTAAACACTTTTTTTGAGGTGAAATTGCCTCTTTAAAAGTGTTTTGTTATATAAATTGAGAATTATTATTTAAGTTTGAGGAGGTAAAAATATTAATGACTAATGTAATTATAGTTCATTCACAATTAGGGAATTCTCATAACCACTGGTATAAGTGGTTGCAACATAATTTAGAACTAGAAGGTTACGATGTTCAATTATTCCATTTAGATGAAAGTAAGAATGATAATATAGACAATTGGGTCTTCGAATTAAATCAACAAATTGAACTTTTATCTAAAGATACTTATTTTGTCACTCATGGGTATGGTTCATTGGCTACTTTGAAATACATTGAAGGTCTATCAATTGACGGACCATTTGAGGGGTTCTTCAGTATAGCAGGATTTAAAGAAGATGCGAAGAAAATAGACGATTCAATAAATGTAGGGGAGTTTAATGTTGATTATGATTTAATTAAAACTAAAGTTAATCACTTTTATGGACTAGCTTCAAAAGATGATTCTTATGTTTCTTACATAGAAACCCAAAACTTAATTGACGAATTAGGTGGTAAGACTAAAATTGTTGATGAAGGTGGACATTTCTTAGAAGAAGAGGGCTTTGTATCTTTTACTGAATTACAAGAAAAAATGCAACATTACATGACTAAATAATAAAACATATGATTTTATTATTAATACGTTCTACATTTAAACTAATTTAAGTAGGGAGTTAAAGCTACCTACTTTTTATTATTAATAAGGTTGATAATTAAATATAGAGATACTTTCAAGTGTAATTAGATATCCAATTGGTATCTTTAATTAAAATATTTTAAATGTAGCGTTTTTTTACACAAAATAGTTTAGAATACTTATTGACTAAGTTAATGATACTATATATACTAATAAAGTATTCGAAAGGCGATTACTATTAGTCAATTGTCCCATTTCAATATGAAGATTCGATTAAATGAATGTAAAATTTATTTAAAATTATTATTGACATTAGATAATATAAAATGATATACTTGTTAAGTACTGATTTTTGAGACGTAAATAATATTAGCGCGGGATGGAGCAGTTCGGTAGCTCGTCGGGCTCATAACCCGAAGGTCGGTGGTTCAAATCCGCCTCCCGCAATACATAGTTTTAATAGGTCTCGTAGTGTAGCGGTTAACACGCCTGCCTGTCACGCAGGAGATCGCGGGTTCGATTCCCGTCGAGACCGCCATTACTTATTACGGTTCAGTAGCTCAGTTGGTAGAGCAATGGATTGAAGCTCCATGTGTCGGCAGTTCGACTCTGTCCTGAACCATTCAATCATTTTGGCGGTTGTGGCGAAGTGGTTAACGCATCGGATTGTGGTTCCGACATTCGAGGGTTCGATTCCCTTCAACCGCCCCATAATCGTTTACTACGCGGGTGTAGTTTAATGGCAAAACCTCAGCCTTCCAAGCTGATGTTGTGGGTTCGATTCCCATCACCCGCTCCATCATATTATTCCGCAGTAGCTCAGTGGTAGAGCTATCGGCTGTTAACCGATCGGTCGTAGGTTCGAATCCTACCTGCGGAGCCATGGCTCCTTGGTCAAGCGGTTAAGACACCGCCCTTTCACGGCGGTAACACGGGTTCGAGTCCCGTAGGAGTCATACAAACAGAAGTGAAATATCGCTTCTGTTTTTTTATGTAATTTAGTTATTAATATTGAGGAGAACTGTCCGAGTCTGGCCGAAGGAGCACGCCTGGAAAGTGTGTAAGCGCCACAAGCGCTTCAAGGGTTCGAATCCCTTGTTCTCCATTATAAAAGTCTATCATAATATGGTTTAGAGTGAGCAAGTGTCAAAGAAGTGTCTAGAAAATAAAATTTCTGGCACGTTGACCTTGCTTTTTTTATCGTTAATAAGTGATAATACATGCTACTTAAATTAATTAGAATCTATGTGATTAGTTATTATAAAAATTTTGATTTTATTGTATAAATATATTATAATATTCATAGGTAAACGACAATGCGTGGAGCTTATAAAACGAAATACATTGAATTTCGAGGATTTGAAATGAAAATTTCAACACAAGCAGAAAAAAGGAGCTAGAGTAGTGGATACGCTAGCTCTTTTCTCATATCATATTAATATTAAAAAGTATTAAAAAATTAGATAAATGCAATAAACATGTTCAGTTTTTAATCATGTTGCTGTCATTCAACTATTAGATTATGGATCGAGATACGAAAATTTAAGAACAATCAAATTTTTATACTTACATTATTATATAAATATATTATAATATTATTGGGTCAACGACAATGCGTGGAGCTTATAAAACGAAATACATTGAACACAGTAGCCAGCCTGCTATGAGGCTTGGCAATAATTGAATATCATAGTTTATCAGAGTTTGAAGTGGTGATTATCACTTTAAACTCTTTTTATTTTTTAAATAAAAAGTAGCTTATTATTTAATAGTTGAAATGCACTTTAAATCTTTATACTTATAAGTTAACGTCATTTAAATATGCTACTTCTTAAACACAACCAATGCTAACTAACTCAAATATCGTTATAATTAGAATGTATCTATATGGAGGAATGAATAGTGGATTTTTGGTTAAAAGAACAAAGTATTAAAAATAGAGATAAGGTAGCAGTTACAGATGGAAATCATTCTATAACTTTTAAGGAATTGTATGATAAAGCATTTTCAATATCAGAACAAATTCTTTCTTTAAATAATAATAGAGTAGGATTGTATATTAAAAACGATATTGCGTCTATCACGCTGATTAACGCTTGTTGGTTAGCTAATGTTGAAATAGCAATGCTAAACACGCGATTAACAGAAACTGAAATGATAAATCAAATGAATTCCATCAATGTATCAACAATATTAACGACGCAACCATTTCACTTGTCGGATTTTAATGTAATACATATATCTGAAATAGAACAATATTCAAAACGTATCAATAATCAAACATGTAATTATGATCGAATTGCTTCGATTATGTTTACATCTGGAACGACAGGTCCTCAAAAAGCAGTACCACAAACCTTTAAAAATCATTATGCAAGTGCAATTGGGTGTAAAGAAAGTTTAGGATATGATGAAACCACTAAATGGTTATCTGTTTTACCGATATATCATATTTCAGGTCTTAGTGTTTTATTACGTTCTATAATTGAGGGTTTTACGGTACGTATATTGGAAAAATATAATACACAAACGATGTTATCGATCATTAAGGAAGAAGGACCTACCCATATATCACTAGTCCCACAAACGCTTAAATGGCTTATGGATGCAGGATTAAACCAACCGTTCTCAATTGAGAAAATATTACTTGGAGGTGCCAAATTATCAACTACATTAATTGATGAAGCCCTAAATTATCAGTTACCGATATACAATTCATTTGGAATGACAGAAACGTGTTCTCAATTTCTAACTGCTACACCCGAGATGCTTGCACAACGGTATGATACTGTCGGCAAACCAAGTGAAAACGTTAATGTACGTATTAAACATCCAAATAGTGAAGGTCATGGCGAACTTCTCATAAAAGGGAATAATGTAATGAACGGTTATTTATATCCAGCAGGGTTGAGCGATACTTTTGAGGATGGATACTTTAAGACTGGTGATATAGCAGAAATTGATGAGGAAGGATTTGTGATGGTTTATGATCGTCGCAAAGATTTGATCATAAGTGGTGGGGAAAATATTTATCCATATGAGATTGAATCAATTGCTAAAACACATTCAGATATTAATGACGCTGTATGTGTAGCGCAAGAGGATGAGACATGGGGTCAAATACCAGTACTATATTATGTTTCGGATGATACAATTCCAGAAATAGAATTAACTAAATATTTGAAAACGTATTTGGCAAAATATAAAGTACCCAAAGCCTTTCATCAGGTTGAAAGTTTACCGTACACTTCTACAGGTAAATTACAACGCAACAAAATGATTAATAAAGGACAATAATATGAGGATTAAAGCAGTAAATTTTTATCTTTACAATCATGAATTTAGAGATCCAATTGTAACTCCCAAAGTTAAATTGACATACCGAAAAGCACTTATTGTTGAAATTTTAAGTGAAGAGGATCAATCTTTTTTTGGAGAGTGCAATGCATTTGAAACAAATTGGTACAACGAAGAAACGATTGAAACTGTACAAGAAATACTTTCACAATGGTCAGAAAGTATTGTTAAAAAGTCTGTTCATAAATATGAAGATTGGAAACCATATTTAGATATACTTGACAATTATCCCACAGCGAGAAGTACTGTAGTTATGGCGATTTATCAGATGTATCATGATTTACCGAAGTTTAAAGTAGCGTATGGTGCAACGATAAGTGGCATAAGTGCACAACAACTTGATTATTTAAAACAAACTCAACCCAAACGTATAAAGTTAAAATGGACAGGTCAACTGAATGATGACATCTCACTTTTAGATGACATATTGCCTTATGATTTTGAATTAGCATTAGATGCTAATGAGTCACTAGATGTTTCTGATTTTCAAAAATTAGAATCTATAAATGACCAAAATATACTTTATATAGAAGAACCATTTAAATCGCTTTCTTCAACTTTACACATTGATCATACACAATACCCTGCAATTGCACTCGATGAAAAAGCTACTGATATCAATAGTATTATTTCAATTGTTAACCAATTCCCGGTTAAAGTAGTGATTGTTAAACCATTTAGAGTTGGTGGTCTTGATAGAGTACAATCATTGATTCGTGAATTGAAATCAATTGATATTAAAGTGGTTATAGGTGGAATGTACGAATATGGACTAAGTCGTTACTTTACTGCATTATTAGCTCGAGAAGGTGATTATCCTGGGGATGTAACTCCAGATGGTTATTATTTTACTGACGATTTCACGCAAGGTGTCGGTAAATTAAAAGAGGGGATGATTTCATTTTCCCCCCCTCAAATCGATAAATCAAAATTACTTAAATTAAATTAGTGTCTATGTTTATCCTTTTTTAAAGGAACTGGATCAAATCCACCTTTATGTAGTGGATGACATTTAAGAATGCGACGTATTCCCATGTAGCCGCCTTTGAGTGGGCCGTAAACTTCAATCGCTTCTCGTGTATATTCTGAACACGTAGGATAAAATCGGCATGTGGGTGGTGTCATAGGTGAAATATAGCGTTGATATATATGGATTATTCCAAGAAATAATTTTTTTAACATTATAGGCCTCCAACAAGTAATACGATTATAAATAAGTTTAACATATTGAAGGGAGTAGTATGGAACATGGAGTTTCTAGATAAAGATAATAGACGTGTCACAATGTGTTACAAAACGAACAACGACCATCCAGATGGTAATCATGTTTTAGCTATTCCGTTATATCAGAGTCAGTTACTATTTACCCATCATAAATTACGTGGCATCGAGTTCCCGGGTGGTAAGGTTGAAAAAGGAGAAGAAAGCATACAAGCTATCAAGAGAGAGCTTTTTGAAGAAACAGGAGGCATACCTGAAACGATAGATTATATTGCTCAATATCAGGTTCATACATTCGATAACTCAATTTTCAAAAAAGATGTATATATCGTGAAGGTTAAATCATTTAAAGAGAAAAGTGATTATTTAGAAACGAGAGGGCCATTATTATTTGATAATATTAATTCTATTCCATTAGATAAACAAAGTTATTTAATACAAGATAATGCAATTCTTAAATGTGTTGAGAGGATGATAGAACTTGGATATTATCGTGACTAAGAAAATGCCTATAGCATCAAGAACACACCAATTCGATGAAATTACTTATAAAGTTGATGGCTTAAAAGTAAAAGCATTACAGATGTGTCCTTTAACGAAGACAGTAAAAAGAATCGTAGTATATTTGCGAGGAGGTAAGGGACAAGTCGGACGTGTACGTGCAGCAAGACTAATGCAGTTTGCAAATGATAATACCTTAGTTGTAGGTCCTTATTATAGAGGAAGTAATGGAAGTGAAGGTAGAGATGAGTTTGCTAACGCTGATTTAAAAGATGTTACCTATCTCATAAAGATACTTAAACAACGATTTCCTAATGCATATATACACATGATTGGTTTTTCAAGAGGTGGAATACAAGGACTACTTACATATCAAGATTACCCAGTCGATAGTTACATCATCTGGGGTGGTGTATCAAGTATGCACTTGATGTATGAAGAACGTACTGATTTAAGAGGGATGTTGCGTCGAATGGTAGGACATCCTTCCAAAAATAAAGAATCTTATGACCAAAGAGATGCGATAAAACTTATTGATTCTAATAGTCCACCAATTTTAATCGTTCATGGTGGCAAGGATAAACAAGTAGGTATTCATCATGCCAATTACTTGGAAGAACAATTGAAATTAAAAGGTGTTGTTCATGATACATTTTATCAACTTGATGAAGGGCATGTACCTAGACCACAAGCAATGAAATTAGCGCTCGATTATGTGCATCAATGGATGACGAAATGTGAAGAAATATAATAAGACAACGTATAAGGTTTCAGTATAGTATGCCTTATACATTGTCTTTTTAATAAATATTAATTATTTGTTAAAGCCACCAGTGTTAGCAATTTCTTCAACTTCTGGACCGAATTTCTTGAAGTTTTCTTCAAAACGTTTAATTAAGTCATCCGCTTGAGCGCGATATTTATCAGAATCACTCCAAGCATTAATTGGATTCAGTATTGTTTTTGGAACATCTTCCATTTCAGTAGGAATACTTAAACCAAATTTCTCATCTTTTGTGAACTCTGCATTTTTCAATTTACCTTTAATTGCTTGATCTACCATATAACGAGTGTAATGTAGACTAATACGTCTACCTACGCCGTATTTACCACCAGTCCAGCCAGTGTTAACTAAATATACATCAACCTCATGTTTATCTATTAGCTCACCTAATAAATCTGCATATTTAATAGGATTAAGTGGTAAGAAAGGTGCACCAAAACAAGTTGAGAATGATGGTTCTGGTTCAGTAACGCCACGCTCAGTTCCAGCTAATTTAGAAGTGAAACCACTTAAGAAATGGTACATCGCTTGAGATTTAGTTAATTTAGCAATAGGTGGAAGTACACCAAATGCGTCAGCAGTTAAGAAAATTATTGTATTAGGATGTGCTGCTTTAGATGGTAATACAATATTATCAATGTGATGAATTGGATAAGCAGCACGTGTATTTTCAGTATATGAATTATCATCGAAATCAACAACACCACGCTCGTTAACCACAGTATTCTCTAATATAGTACCGTATTGAATCGCGTTATAAATTTGAGGTTCTTTTTCTTTAGAAAGGTTGATTGCTTTTGCGTAACAACCACCTTCAATATTGAAAATACCGTTTTTATTCCAACCGTGTTCATCATCACCAATCAATTTTCTATCAGGTGCTGCTGATAAAGTTGTTTTACCTGTACCTGATAATCCGAAGAATAAGGCTACGTCTCCTTTATCTCCAACATTCGCAGAACAATGCATACTCATAATATCTTGCATTGGAAGCAAATAGTTCATTACTGAGAAGATACCTTTTTTCATCTCACCAGCATACTCTGTACCACCAATTAAAATGGTTTTATGTTTGAATGAAATGATAACAAAAGTTTCAGATTTAGTTCCATCAACTTCAGGATCAGCTTTAAAGTGAGGTGCTGAAACAATTGTGAAGTTAGGTTTTATATTACTAGCTTCTTCTTTAGAATCTGGGCGGATAAACATGTTTTGAGCAAAAAGGTTGTGCCATGCAAGTTCATTGATAACTGTAAGTTTCAATTGTGTGTCTTTGTCACTACCTGCATAACCATTAAAAACGTAAAGTTCGTCTTTTTTATCAAGATAGTCTAAAACTTTAGAGTAGAGATTTAAGAAAGTTTCTTCATCGATAGGTTGGTTGATATCTCCCCAATGAATATTATCTTTATAAGAAGGTTCTGTAACAATGAATTTATCTTTAGGTGAACGTCCAGTGTATTTACCTGTGCTCGCATTGATAGCACCAAGTTCAGTTAATTCTCCTTCATTATTATCCATAATTTTGTAATAAAGTTGAGTTGTTGAAAGCTGAAAAAGAGAGCTTTCTTTTTCCAATAATTTTTTAATTTTAGGTGTTTCGCCGTATGTATCTACTGACATACCCAATCCCTCCAGCGTGTGTTATAGAAATTCAATATTGTAAGCCTTTACATGAAAATAGTATAACATAATGCCGTAATTATTCCACCTGGAAAAAACAAAAACCATTTAAAAACAAAATTGACATTAATAAATGAATTAGGTAGTATAGTTCTTAACGGATTCTCTTATCCTGAGTGGTGGAGGGACATGGACCCAATGAAACCCAGCAACCTCTTTTTTAAAAGAAAGGTGCCAAACCGTTTGCAGACATATATTCGTCTGAACGATAAGAGCGAATGGACGTTTAAGAGCCTTCTCTCTGTCTTGAATAGTGAAGAAGGCTCTTTTATTTTTGAGCTCACATTTAAAAGAGAATTTTCGTAAATATAGTTATAAAAGGAGCAAATCATGACTTACAATAAACGTTTATTTACTTCAGAATCAGTGACAGAAGGACATCCAGATAAGATTGCTGACCAAGTATCTGATGCCATTTTAGATGAAATCTTAAAAGATGACCCCAATGCACGTGTTGCTTGTGAAACTACTGTAACAACTGGAATGGCTCTAATTTCAGGTGAAATATCTACATCAACCTATGTAGATATCCCTAAAGTTGTAAGAGAAACAATTAAAGGTATTGGCTATACTCGTGCTAAATATGGCTATGATTACCAAACTATGGCAGTTTTAACTGCAATCGATGAGCAGTCACCTGATATTGCACAAGGTGTTGACAAAGCACTTGAATACAGAAATGATATTTCAGAAGAAGAGATTGAAGCTACTGGTGCCGGTGACCAAGGTTTAATGTTCGGATATGCTACAAATGAAACAGAAACATATATGCCTTTACCTATCTTTTTATCTCATCAATTAGCTAAACGTTTATCTGATGTACGTAAAGATGGAATTTTAAACTATTTAAGACCGGATGGTAAAGTTCAAGTAACAGTTGAATACGACGAATCAGATAAACCTAAGCGTATTGACACGATTGTAGTATCATCTCAACATGCGGATGATATTGAATTAGAACAAATTCAAAGTGACATTAAAGAACATGTCATATACCCAACAGTTCCTGAAGGATTAATTGATAATGAAACGAAATTCTTTATCAATCCTACTGGAAGATTTGTTATCGGTGGACCTCAAGGTGATGCTGGATTAACAGGACGTAAAATCATTGTTGATACTTATGGTGGTTATGCACGTCATGGAGGAGGTTGCTTTAGTGGTAAAGACCCAACTAAAGTAGACCGATCAGCAGCTTATGCGGCAAGATATGTAGCTAAAAATATTGTTGCTGCAGGACTAGCAGACCAATGTGAAGTACAACTTGCTTATGCTATTGGCGTGGCTGAACCAGTTTCAATTTCAATTGATACATTTAAAACGGGCAAAGTTTCTGAAGCTCAACTTGTTGAAGCTGTTAGAGCTAACTTTGATTTACGTCCAGCAGGTATCATTAAAATGTTAGATTTAAAGCATCCTATATACAAACAAACTGCTGCTTATGGTCACTTTGGTAGAACAGATGTATTGTTACCATGGGAGAAATTAGATAAAGTCAATGTATTAAAAGATGCTGTTCAAGCTTAATAAACGCTTTAAATAATATAAAGAAATTGTCGAAATTATAGATAGTTTCCATTATAATTAGATTTACTGATAGATTAAAGGAGCGTTGATTTAATGAATTCATTTGGACCAATCGAAATTGGTTTAATCGTAGCAATTGTAGTTGCAATTATCTGTTTAATATTATTCTTAGTTACACTTAAAAGTAAAAACAATATTAAACAGAAAACAAAAGAAGAATACGACTTAAAAGAAAAGCAAATGAAAGCGTCACATGACGAAGCCCTAGAGAAAGAACGCATACAAAATAAAAAGCAAGTTACTAAACAAAAAGAAGATTTTGATGCAACTGTAAGCGGTAAAGATCGTGAAATTGATGCATTGAAACTATTCTCAAAAAACAAAAGTGAATATGTTACGGATATGCGCTTAATTGGAATTAGAGATCGTTTAGTGAAAGAAAAACGTATTAGACCTGAAGATATGCATATTATGGCAAACATCTTTTTACCAAGTAATGAATTCAATGATATTGAACGCATTAGTCACCTTGTACTTACGCGTACAGGCCTATATATTATAGATTCTCAACTATTAAAAGGGCATGTTTATCAAGGTATAAGTGGTAAGCAATTTAACGAATTGCCTATGATGGAACAAGTATTTAGTACTTTGGATTTAGATGTTAAGTCACCTCAAACACTAGTACTCGATCAAAATGAAGATAAATCTTCATTGTCATTCGTTAATTACTCAGAACAACTTACTTCAATTGAAAAGCTAGCGTCAGACTTGCAAACACAATTAGGGGCTAAATATACGCCAACTGCGATTTTATACTTTAATCCTAAACACGATGGAGACGTAACGATTTCAAATTATGCACAAAGTTCAAGTGTTAAAGTTCTAGTTGGACCTGATCAATTAGATGAGTTCTTTAATAAATTTGTATTCCATGGACGTATTCAATATAACGTAGATGAATTACAAAATGTTATGGATAAAATTGAATCATTTAATTAGTATTAGAGCCTGGGACATAAATAATATGATGATGCTATTTTGCAAATTCGCAGTAGCTGACTGAACTGAAAATGCGCTTAACTCAAGCTTTTTTCAGTTCTAGTCATCCTTGCGGGGGTGGGACGACGAATTTAAAAAGAATTCTGTCCCACTCCCTTTTTAATTTTGAGGAGAAGCTTATTAAAATAATAAACTAAACTAATATTAAAGTTTTCAATAATGACAATTATGGGAATAGAGTAGTAATTATTAAAATATAAAGAAAAGAGGTTTCTTTTATGGAAACAATTGAATTTTATAATGGTCACACAATGCCTAAAGTTGGAATTGGTACTTTTAGAGTAGAAAATAACGATGAATGTAAGGAGGCAGTTAAGCATGCAATTGTCTCAGGTTATCGTAGTATTGATACAGCTAAAGTATATGGTAATGAAGAACAAGTTGGTTTAGGAATTAAAGAAGGTCTAGAAGCTACTGGGTTAGAACGTAAAGATTTATTCATTACATCAAAACTATATTTTGAAGATTTTGGGCGCGAAAATGTTGCAAATGCTTATGAAACAAGTATCAATAAATTAGGACTAGATTATTTAGATTTATATCTTGTTCATTGGCCTGGTACTAATGAAGCAATAATGATTGATACATGGAAAGGTATGGAAGATTTATATAAAGATGATAAGGTTAAAAATATTGGTGTAAGTAACTTCAATGCAGAACACTTTGAAGCATTATTAGCTCAAGTTTCTATTAAGCCAGTCATCAACCAAGTAGAATTTCACCCATATTTTACTCAAAATAAACTACGTAAATATTTAGAAGTACAAAATATCCATATGGAGTCATGGTCACCATTTATGAATGCCCAAATCTTAGGTGATGAAACACTTAATCAAATTGGCAAAGAAGTTAATAAATCGGCAGCACAAGTCGTCATTCGTTGGAACATGCAACATGGTGTCATCGTTATTCCTAAATCAGTTACACCTCAAAGAATAGAGGAAAATATTAATGTTTTTGATTTCGAACTAACAGATGAACAAATGGAACAAATTGATTCTCTAAACAAAGATCAACGCATTGGTCCTGATCCAGCAACATTTGAGGGACATTAATAAAAATATAAAAATACACTTCATAGTTGCAAGATTTAATCTTAAAACTATGAAGTGTATTTATTTATATCGAATAACCAATAAAGCAAGAGATAAACCCTATTACAAATTGTAAAATAGAATAACTAAAAAATTGAACAGGTTTAAAACTTGGTGAAATAAATTGGACGATTTCATAAGACAGAGTTGAAAAGGTTGTTAATCCTCCAAGAGCGCCAGTTATAAAAAACAGTGAAAATAATTGATAATCTTGAGCTATCCCATACACGAAGCCAATTAAGAAACTACCAACGAGATTGACTATTAAAGTTGCAATCGGTATAGGTGACGTTATTTTACTTTTAAAGACATCTGTTAACCAAGCTCTGATAACAGCACCAATACCACCACCTACCATAATAAATAGTATATGTATCATGTAGGTTGCCCCCCTAATTTAACACCAAACCAGCAGAAAAGAATGCCTCCTATATAACTGGTTAAGCCATAGATAAAGAGCAAAGCGATACTATTATTTTGCGACATTGTAACTAACTCAAATTGGAAGGTTGAAAAGGTAGTTAAAGCACCTAGTAATCCCGTTGTGACACCTTTTTTAATTAATGGGTTATTTTTAAAAAAATGAATGGATAAAGAAGATAAATATCCCATTAAAAATGCACCCACAATATTCGCAATTAATGTACCGAGTGGTAATCCAGAATCGACATTAAGAGTTGATAAGACATATCTTAGTAATGCTCCAAATAAGCCCCCAATAAACACAAATAAATATTGCATTTTGTCACACCTATTCATTATTTTTATTACGATAAACACTAATCGATAATTATTTTTTAACTTAGAAAGTTAGTTCTGGTATTTAAAAAAGTTTACGACAATATACCAAATGTCTTAATTGAGGCATAGATATGGAATAAGATAACAAACAAGATAATTATTGGCAAAATTTTACTCGCAATTCTTATCCATCCTTGTTTATCACCTAAATGTTTAATCGCTTTATCTGAAAATATAATAGAAGCAATTAATATAATCACATTAATGATACTGCACGCAATAAGTAAATATTTAACAGAAGTAATTTGCTGACTTAATAGTGGGTTGAATGTATTAAAATAAAAACTTATGATGAGTAAAATTATTGAGATATAGAAGTATTTTTTTGGCTTAGACATAATGTTCCTCCTACCTAATATCATATAATCATATTACCATATTTTAATTAACATTTAATAGTGACTAGTGAATTTGACAATTAATTTTGTTAAAAAGCAAAACATTCGCCAAGTGTTTCTAAGAATGATATAAATAATTTATAAATATTTTATTGATGCGGAATAGTCTGATCATCATATGAAAAGAAGCATATACATATAAGAAATCTATTGTGATGTAATTTAACTATCATCGTAATCGAACTTAAAGGAGGAAGAATGAAATGGCAAAATTAAATGTCGAAGTATTTGCAGATGGCGCAGATATTGAACAAATGAAAGCAGCATATAAAAATAAAGAGGTAGACGGATTCACTACTAATCCTAGCTTAATGGCTAAAGCGGGTGTAACAGACTATAAATCATTCGCTGAAGAAGCGGTTAAAGAAATTCCAGATGCATCTATTTCATTTGAAGTATTCGCTGATGATTTAGAAACTATGGAAAAAGAAGCTGAAATATTAAAACAATATGGTGATAATGTTTTTGTCAAAATTCCAGTTGTGAATACTAAAGGCGAATCAACAATTCCGTTAATAAAAAAATTATCAGCGGACAATGTGCGTTTAAATGTTACTGCAGTTTACACTATTGAGCAAGTAAAAGAAATTACTGAAGCGGTAACTGAAGGAGTACCTACATATATTTCAGTATTTGCAGGTAGAATAGCTGATACTGGTGTTGACCCATTACCTTTGATGAAAGAATCAGTAGATGTGGCGCATAGTAAAGAAGGCGTTAAATTATTATGGGCAAGTTGTCGTGAACTATTTAATGTTATTCAAGCAGATGAAATTGGTGCCGACATTATTACATGTCCAGCAGATGTAGTTAAGAAAGTAAATACTAATTTAGGTCGAGATATTAATGAATTATCAGTTGATACTGTAAAAGGTTTCGCTAAGGATATTCAAAGCTCAGGTTTATCTATTCTTTAAGATTTAAAAATTAAAATAACTCCGTTCTATAAGATATTGCTTAGAACTTCTACACACAATTAACACTTTCATGTCTATGTGTAGATTCTCTAAATCAATCTCTTTCATATAGAAACGGAGTATTTTTATATAGTAAAGCTTTTGATTTTTAACTTGTAAGTAAATGAGAACTTCGCTAAAATTTAAAAGAAATAATATTAGAAGGAGATAACCACATAGTATGAAACATACAGAATTTGAAGAGAAAGTTAAAAAGCAATTGTGGTTTTTAAATAAAAAGGAAAAAAAGCTATTACAAAATAATTTAACGCATTACCATAATGAGGTAGAGGGTAATGAAGGGGATATTCAGTCAAAGAAATATCGCAAACCAATTCAGTACGCAAATCAATTTTTAAAAAATAACATATTTAAACAAAAAGAAGTAGCAAGTTCCACATTGTTATTTTTACTAATAGGAATGGTACTCATTTATGCTTTCTTGCTAGGGTTATTTTTAACAGGATTTATTACAAGTCTTACTGCAGTGAATTATTTTATAAATCCACAAGTTTCAATGCCAGTTATAAATGTGATCTTAATTTTAATAGGTGCAGTACTTCTTGCAATCGTAAGTTTATTACTCATTAAATCAGTTACTGCATTTTTCACAAAAAAATTGTTAGAATACAAATTTAATAAATCTGCATAGTTTTTTGTACTAAATGATACAATAATGTACTTTCTTGCCATTTTTTATAAATTAACGAATAGGGTTCATCAACATGTAATTGAATATTATTTTCAAAAGTAATGATAACGCCATTTGTAGTAGATGTTAATCCAATAATTGTTAATGCGTTGATGTAAGTTTGTAAAGGTGCACGTTGATGTTTAATAGGGAAGAGGACAACCTGGTCAGATATATATAAAGGTACTAATTTATTAATTGCTAATAATCGTTTTGCCAACTTTAGCCTTTGCAAATACGATTGATTATGCTGTTCGAAATAATAAATTAGTACCTTTTTAATTGGAAAAGGTAGCACCATGTCATAAGTCGAAAAGCAGCATTTAGTTTTATGTTCACTATGTTGCAATGTTTGAATATAAAGCAAATGGTAAGAATTGTGTGGAATCATATTATTCACCTTTAAAATAATAATCGGTGAGCTTTTTTATAGAAGAGGATTTATACTTTTTAATACTCGATAAAGAGACATGCATTAAGTCGGCAATTTCGAATTGTTTATAGCCTTGGATAAAATAGTTATACCATGCCAGTTCTTGTGTATTTAAAATTTTGGAAATGTCATTATAGTTGAAGAAAGTTGTCTCTGTATTAATAGAAGTAATTTGAGGAGTTTGCAAATCATCGACTTCAACTAATTCTGGTTTTAAATTTTCTTTTCTAAATAAGTCAATTAAGTAAAAATTGAGCCGCTGATAGAGATAAGAGGATAAACAAATATTTGAATTCTTATTGTAATTCTTAGATAATTGCCACAGTTTAATTAGCAATAACTGATAAAATTCATCATAATTATACTTGACGTAATAACGCTTTAACAAATAATGAATAAATCTATGATATTTATGATAAATCTCGTCAAAATTCATTTTGATTGGAATTCGCTCCTAGTTTAAGTACTTAAACAAAATTTCCGGATATCTAAAATTTAAACTAACTTATATAAATTATCATTTGCGTAATTTGAAAAAAGGGTGTTAAATAGTAAACATAGAATAATGAAAGTATGCAAAATAATGATTTAAGACATAAGTAACTCAGTAATGCGACAATTAATTATGAACATACCTAACATTCATAAATATATTTAAGTTCTAGTCAATTTGTAACGTGGGAGGTATAAATTTGGATTACGCACATTTAAATCTAGAGCATTTTTTTGCAAGAAATGATGATTTAGACATAATTAGGGATCGTTCTGAATTTGTAATGATTAATAATTTCACAAATGAAATGATGTATCGAGATGGTGAAATAGAAGGAACAGTTGATTTAAATCAATATTATTACAAGAATAGATCTCAAGCAGCTAGTTTTATCATGATGGATTATCGCAAAGATAACTAACAATTACTAGTTATGCTTTATAGAATCAAGTAATGAAATTCTATAGGTTTCATTACTTTTTATTTTGCAAAGTTTCATTTTGATTACTTTTATTTTATGAATATGTAACATTGCAAGTATAAAATTGTTTATAAGAATTAATAATGTTAAACTTTATTATCATAAAGATTTTAAAGAAAAAACAACATTGACCTAAGAGGTGTGAATATGACGAAGCACAAAAAAGGCTCAATTATTAGCCTAGTGGGGTTATTGATTGTTTTAGTCGCAGCAGGTTTTATTTTCTTTACTATGATTTCAGATCAAATATTCTTTAAAAAAGTAAATGAAGAAGAAAAAGTAGAGCATTTAAACGTTACACTAAATAAAGCTGCCGATAAACAAATTGATAACTACACAAGTCAACAAGTCTCTAACAAGAATAATACTGCTTGGAGAGATGCTTCAGATAATGAAATAAAAGCTGCAATGGACAGTAGTAAGTTCATTGATGATGACAAACAAAAGTATCAATTTTTAGATTTATCTAAATATCAAGGTATTGATGAAAACCGTATTAAGCGTATGTTATTCGATCGACCTATGTTATTAAAGCATACTGATGCATTTATTAGTGCTGCTAAAGAGAAACATGTGAATGAAGTTTATTTAATTTCTCACGCTTTATTAGAAACTGGTTCAGTTAAAAGTGAATTAGCCAATGGTGTAGAAATTGATGGTAAAAAATATTATAACTTCTATGGTGTAGGTGCTCTTGATAGTGATCCTATTAAAACTGGTTCAGAATACGCAAAAAAACACGGTTGGGATACTCCAGAGAAAGCTATCAAAGGTGGGGCTGATTTTATTCACCAACACTTCCTATCACATGATGATCAAAATACGCTATACAGTATGAGATGGAATCCTAAAAATCCAGGTGAACATCAATATGCTACTGATATTAAATGGGCAGAAAGTAATGCTCAAATCATCGCAGATTTCTATAAAGAGATGAAAACAGAAGGTAAATATTTTAAATTATACGTATACAAAGATGATAATAAACATCAAAAATAAATAATTGTAAGTAAACTAAAGCCAACGATCACACTGATTCAAGCAAGTGATAACGTTGGCTTTTTCTTTAATATAATGGCTCTATAATAAATTGGACTGATGACTAAAAATCATCAGTCCAATTTTTATGTTTGAATACAAAAATGGCGCAATTACCTCTATAATTATTAGCTACCAAACAAAATAAAAAAGAAAGGTAATGCGCCTATGTGTAAGTCTATATTAAATACATTAAGAATTAAAGATAAAAATCTAAATTTTTCAGATGAAGTGATTGAGAAAAAACATAAAGGACGAATGAGCTTGTTTTACTATGCCGAGCTCACTTATCAACCTACACATTGTGAAAATTGTTCAACTAAAAATGAAAATTTCTCAATAGTAAAAAATGGTAAGAAAACCTCAACGATTACTTTACTTAAAATTATGGAAATGCCCGCTTATTTAGAACTTCAAAAACAAAGATTTTATTGTAAATCATGTGACAGTCATTTTACTGCTAAATCTAATATTGTCGACGCTCATTGCTTTATTTCTAATAAAACAAAACTTGCAGTTTTAGATAAAGCACAAGAATACCGCTCTCAAAAATCTATCGCTAAGTCATGCTTAGTATCATCAATGACTGTGTCTAGAGTGATTAATCAAGCGGCAAGCGACGTAGGTCAGTCTTCTTTTGATGCTTTACCTGAACACTTAATGATGGACGAATTTAAAAGTGTTAAAAATGTTATCGGAAAAATGAGTTTTATTTATGCAGATGCTGTATCGCACCGCATCGTAGATGTGGTAGCGGATCGTAAGTTAAAATCGCTAAAAGATCATTTTTATCGCTATTCTTTGAAACTCAGACAAAAAGTCAAAACAGTCACGATTGATATGTATGAACCATATATGTCACTAATCAAACAATTATTTCCTAACGCGAAGATTATTATTGATCGTTTTCATATTGTTCAATCTTTAAATCGAGCGTTAAATATGTCTAGAGTTCATGTAATGAATTGTTATAGAACCTCTAATAGACCGCTTTATAATAAATATAAAAGTTATTGGAAACTATTTCTTAAACCTTTTGAAACGCTAGAAGCATTTAATTATCATAAAGTCCATTTATTTAAAGAGTGGAAAACCGAAAAAGGCATTATAAATTACTTATTAGGTGTAGATGTAGAACTATTTAATACATATCACTACGTTCATGAGCTAAGAAGATTATTAAAAGAAAATCAAATAGAGAAATTTAATCATAAACTCTTTTCTATTCATCTTTCAGATGTGTGTCCTAAATTACGCCCAGTCATTAGAACTTTAAGACGATTAGCTACTTTCATTGAAAATACTATGACATATTCTAACCTGACCAACGGCCCGTTAGAAGGAATTAATAATAAAATCAAACTCATTAAAAGGGTATCTTTTGGTTATAGAAATTATGATAATTTACGTAATCGAATTATTATAACTTCGCGACTATTTGTCTCAACAACAAAAAAAGAGATTAAACAACTTAAAGTTGCTTAATCTCAATATTTGGACTCATCAGTCCGATTTGACGTAGAGCCAATATAATTTGTGTTCACAAATAGTTATTCGGCTTTATTTTTTCGAGTTATCCAACTAAATGCTATAACAAATACGACGACAACTTTTAAGAGAAATTTCATTTTAGTTCACCTCAATAACTTAATACTAACATATAAATATAGGATAAATAAAAATAGGGAATGCTAATTGCATATAAGTATAAATTATTTTAAGCAAATTATGATATTGATATAATAAAATTATTAAAAATTCTTGATAGAGAAAATTAGAAGGATGATGAATATATGCGTGTAGCAATTATAGGAGTGGGTACAGCTGGTGTTAGTGTACTAAGGCAATTAGTCAAAAATGAAGCGTTTAAAAATCTTGAGGTTGATGTATATGATCATGATAAGAATATGGGGCAGGGTGTACCTTTTCAAAATGACAGCAGCCAATTATTAATTAATTTGCCAACTAAGCAAATGAGTTTAAATTTGGATGATGATGAAGAGTTCTGGAAATGGTATCAAGAGCAATCAGAATTTAAATTCGATAATCCAAAATATCTTCCTAGGTTTGTATTTGGTCATTATATGAAGTCATACCTATCTAACTACGACTTGTTGTTTGATAATTTAACCATTATTAAGCATCCAGTTCGCGAAATTTTTACAAATTCAGAAATTGATGAGACTACATTAAAATACTATGTATGTACTTCAGAAGATATGAGTGAATGGAAAGAGTATGATTATATATTTTTAACGACTGGCACATTTGCTTATCATGACCCATATAATCTAAAAGGGAATAAAGGTTATATTCAAACACCTTATCCTACATATAATACATTAGATGAAGTGTCTCAATCAGACGATATTGCAATTATAGGCACCGGATTAGCCAGTTTAGATGTAGTTAGATACGTGGCTACACATCATCCTAAATTACCAATAACTATGACTAGTCGCTCAGCACATTTACCTAGTGTTAGAGGAAATATGATAGATGTTGAGTTTAAACATTTAACTAAGCAAAAGTTTAATGAATTGAAATCGCAATATTATGGAAATGTACCTTTAGAATTAGCTTTTGAATTATTCATATTAGAATGTAAAGATCATAATATTGATTTAGAGAAACTAGTATATCGTCGCACAGGAAATACAATTCAAGATTTACAGTATGATCTTGATAGACCTGATGAAATTGGTGTGTTTCAAAGTTTAATTGAAAATATTAAAGAAAATCTAAACTGGATATGGAATAGCTTTAGTCGAGAAGATCAGAAAGACTTTGATAAACGTTTCTCAAAAATTATTCAATTAAATTCTAACCCTATGCCACCTCGTACTGCAGAGTTAATTATAGACTTAATAAATAATCAATCATTAATTGTTAAAAGCGGAATAGAAGATATTACTTATAAAGACAACCATTATTTATTGAAATTCAACAATGATGATTATTATTATCAATATGATGTCATTATTAATTCGACTGGATCAAAAACACATTTATCAGATTTAGATGAGGAAGATCAGCTTATTCTTAACCTCCAAAACAGACAAATTGTTCAACCACATCCAATGGGAGGTATACAAATTATTCCAGAAACCAATCAAGTCATAAGTCCAAGATATGGAACTCTTAACAATATGATAGCTATTGGACAAGTAACTAATGGCGTTAATAAATTGCGTAACGGAGTGAAGATGATCGTTGATCAAGCGGTCAATTCTGTAAATTATTTATATGAAAACCAAAGTAAATTTGACCATTTTAATTCATAATGTAGACATTTACACTTAAATAACCCAATTCCGTTATTAGTTACTCTATTTAACAATATACAACGTTCAAGGTTTGTATTTTTTAAACAATAAGCGTATGATAAATGTTGTAGTTATTAAACTACGTTAACTCAAACAATCACAATTTCATATGAATTCTTTCGGGGCGGGGTGCAATTCCCAACCGGCAGTAATATAAGCCTGCGACCTGTCAAAGTGAAAGGTAATAACTTTGATGGCTGATCTAGTGAGATTCTAGAGCCGACAGTGAAAGTCTGGATGGGAGAAAGAATGAGACGTCTTTATTTGATAATTATGACGGTTATTTAGCATACACATTTCTAATGTTGTAAGCTTATTTGAATATACATTTGGTCTCCCTATGCCTTTAAGCACTTTATTGGTATAGGGAGTTTTAATTTTGAGGTGATTTATTGAGTAATTTTATGGAATACGCTATACAACTCGCACAAATGGTTAAAGGACAAACGGGTATCAATCCTCCAGTTGGTGCAGTCGTTGTTAATAACGGCCGAATAGTTGGACTCGGTGCTCATCTAAAACAAGGTGAGAAACACGCAGAAGTACAAGCACTTGATATGGCTGGAAAGGAAGCAAAAGGTGGAATAATCTATATTTCGCTAGAACCATGTACCCACTTTGGCTCAACACCACCATGTGTGAACAAAATTATTGAATTTGGACTTAGCAAAGTTATTTATGCTGTTAAAGATACGACATTACCGTCTGAAGGTGATGCTATATTAGAACAAGCTGGGATTGATGTAGAATATCAATACTCTGAAGAAGCAGCTGCCTTATATAAAGACTTTTTTAAAGCTAAGTCAGGGCAAATCCCTGAAATAACGATGAAAGTGTCTGTGTCATTAGACGGTAAACAAGCAACAGATTTAGGTCAGAGTAAATGGATTACTAATTCAGAGGTTAAACAAGATGTCTACCATTTAAGACATACGCATGATGCTGTGTTGACAGGAAATGGCACAATTAATGCTGATAACCCACTTTACACGACTCGTATTCCGAATGGTAAAAATCCAATCCGAATAGTGTTGGCTAAAAGTGGCAATGTTGATTTTACGAAACAACTTTTTCAAGATTCGTCGAGTGAAGTGTGGATTTACACTGAAAATCAAACGCTTGAAAGTCCAAATCGAAACATAAAGGTTATCTGTATAGATAAATGCTATTTAAAAGATATACTTAAAGATATTTATAAGCGAGGTATTGGTTCATTATTAATAGAAGCTGGTCCTCGTATAACTTCCAAATTTCTTCAAACTGATTTTATTAATCAACTTATTATTTATTACGCCCCGAAAATAATAGGTGGTTCTGGAAAAAATCAATTCTATCAAACTGCGGATATTATTGATTTAAATGAAACCACGCAATTTGAAATTTCTTCTACTGAGTTAATTAATCAAAATTTAAAAATGATTTTGCGAAAGAAGTGACAACTTATGTTTACAGGTATTGTTGAAGAAATAGGTACCGTCAAAAATATTCGTACTCATCAATCGGTTAGAACATTGGATATAGCTTGTCAAACTATCACAGAAGACATGCATATCGGTGACTCTATCAGTGTGAATGGAGCTTGTTTAACAGTGATTGACTTCACAAGTAATTATTTTTCTGTTCAAGTCATAAAAGGTACTGAAGATAAAACATATCTATCTCAAATCAATAAAAATGATGAAGTCAACTTAGAAAGAGCAATGTCAGGAAATGGACGTTTTGGAGGTCATTTTGTTTTAGGTCATGTTGATGACAAAGGTGTTATAACACAAGTTAAAGAAACTCCTAATTCTAGAATAGTTTCGATTAGAGCATCTTCAACTATCATTAATCAAATGGTCAAACAAGGATCAATCACTGTGGATGGTGTGAGTTTAACAATTTTCGATTTACGACATGATAGTTTTGATATTCATTTAATACCTGAAACAAGACGTTCAACGATTTTATCTTCTAAACAAAATGGCGACCAAGTTCATTTAGAAACGGATGTTCTTTTTAAATATGTTGAACGAATGGTAAGTAGAAATGAGTCAGAGCTTACATTAGATAAGTTAAAAGCATTTGGCTTTTAGGAGGCGTAATTATAGATGGAATTTGACGAAATTAAGGATGCATTAAATGCTTTAAAACGTGGTGAAAGTATTATTGTTGTGGATGACGAGGATCGTGAAAATGAAGGAGATCTTGTAGCTATAACACAATGGATGAATGATAATACTATTAATTTTATGGCTAAAGAAGGTAGAGGGCTAATTTGTGCACCAATTAGTAAAGACTTGGCACTCAAATTTAATCTAATGCCTATGGTAGAACATAACACAGATGGTTTTGGAACTAATTTTACAGTAAGTATCGATCACGCTACAACGTCAACCGGTATAAGTGCATTTGATAGAATGGCAACGGCACGCGCTTTAATTAATCCAGAATCAACTCCTGAAGATTTCCATAAACCTGGTCATCTTTTTCCACTAATAGCTAAAGAAAATGGTGTCTTGGAACGTACTGGTCATACAGAAGCAGCTGTAGATTTAGCGAAATTAACGAAAGCAGCTCCAGCAGGTGTTATATGTGAGATCATGAATGAAGATGGGACAATGGCTAAAGGTGAGCAACTAGAAGCGTTTAAACATCAACATGGTCTTAAAATGATTACTATTGAAAGTTTAGTTAATTATCAAAAAGACAAAGACACTAGTGTTGAGTTAAAAGCAAAAGTTAATATGCCGACAGATCATGGAGCTTTTGAAATGTATGGATTCGAATCATCATTAACTAAAGAAGAAATTGTTGTACTTGCTAAAGGGGAACCACGTGTCACAGAGAATGTGCGTATTCATTCTGCATGTTTAACAGGTGATATTTTCCATAGTCAAAGATGTGATTGCGGTGCACAACTAGAATCAGCGATGAAATATATTAATGAGCATGGTGGCATGATCATTTATTTGCCTCAAGAAGGAAGAGGCATAGGGTTAATCAATAAATTAAGAGCATACGAATTAATTGAACAAGGTCATGATACAGTAACTGCCAACCTAGCTTTAGGATTTGATGAAGATTTAAGGGATTATCATATAGCTGCTCAAATTTTGAATTATTTCAATGTACAACAAGTGAATTTGTTAAGTAATAATCCTAAAAAATTTGAGGGATTATCTGAGTATGGTATTAAAGTTGCGGACCGCACACCAATTATTGTAGCTGAAACTGAACATAATCATGATTATATGAATACTAAAAAAATAAAAATGGGACATTTAATTTAGGAGGAATAAAGATGAATTTTGAAGGTAAATTGGTAGGAACAGATTTAAAAGTAGCTATTGTAGTAAGTCGATTTAATGATTTTATTACGAACCGTTTATTAGATGGTGCAAAAGATACACTTGTTCGTCATGGTGTGGAAGATAGTAATATAGATGTTGCTTATGTACCTGGTGCATTTGAAATTCCTTTAGTTTCTAAAAAACTAGCTCAAAAAGGTGAATATGACGCAGTCATCACTTTAGGTTGTGTAATTAGAGGTGCAACATCTCATTATGATTATGTATGTAATGAAGTTGCAAAAGGAGTATCAAAGGCAAATGATGTAAGTGATATTCCAGTTATATTTGGCGTATTAACCACTGAAAGTATTGAACAAGCGGTTGAAAGAGCTGGAACTAAAGCGGGTAATAAAGGTGCTGAAGCAGCAGTAAGTGCTATTGAAATGGCAAATTTATTAAAACAATTTTAATTAAAAATACAAATCCTCGACAAAGTATTAGCAGTGTCGAGGATTTATTTTTTATCTTTTTAATAATCTTGTGAGACCAGAAATAATAAATGCAGCTCCAAGGCCTAGGCTAGTGAAAACGCCAATTTTCTTCAATGTCTTAGTTGAAACAAATTCTTGATAAGCAAGAGCAAGGTTTTGAGGGCGTTCAGCTAATCTACGCATGAAGTAACCGAACCAATCATTGCCATAAGGAACATAAATTGTGAAATGGTATCCTTGTCGAGAAATATCCTCAGCTAATTCACTACGGAATCCGTATAACATTTGAAATTCAAATTGATCTCTGTCAATATTATGTGATTTAACAAATTGTTTAACGTGATTAATTATTTGATCGTCATGTGTAGCGATTGATGTATAGTTTTTAGCAGTTAAAAGACGCTTCTCAATGATTTTTATGTAATTTGCATCAATCTCTTCTTTAGTTTGATATGCAATTTGTTCATCTTCTTTATAGGCACCTTTAACTAATCTCAAGCGTAAATTAGGATATTTATCAATTAAATCAACTGCATCATAAAGATAAGCTTGTATTACTGTTCCAACGTTTCTGAATTCCCCTTTAAGTCTATCTAACACTTCAACAATTTGCTGTAAACTGTCATATTTTTCAGTGTCGATATTAATATGCATATTATCAAATTCGTTGGCTTTAAGTAGAATCTCTCTTAAATTATTATAAGCTAGCTCAGTATCAAATTCACCACCAAGAGAACTTAATTTTACAGACATATGAGCATCAACATTATAATCTTTAATAGCTTGCATAACTTCTAAAATTTCATTCTTAGCTTGAGTAGCTTCTTCAACCGTTCCTACAAACTCGCCAAGATTATCAACTGTAACAGCTATATTTTTATCGTTTAGTCTCTCAATTGTGTCAATCAATTGCTCGATAGTATTACCAGCCACAACTTTATTTGCACCCATTTTAGGACCTACTTTTTTTGCTGTTTCATTTAAATAAGTGCTATTTGATAATGCAATAAAAAAATTCTTAAAAAGTGACATATCCCATTCCTCCATGTTACATAAAACTTATAATTTAATAATAGTTTAGCATGAATATGTGATTGTAGAAAGCGTTTTCAATTGTCTGAATACTATAAAAAAAGGTATAATTACAATATCGAACTAAAATTTGTAATCACTTTGTCTCTAAGATTTACACCAGTCCAAACAAATAATCTGATATAATACATTTATCGAAATATAAGTTAGAGAGGAATTATACATATGTGGAAATGGGAAACTGAACACGATGCTAAAGGTGTCGTGGTTATAGTACATAACATTTTAGAACACACTGGCAGATATGCATACGTTATTACGATGTTAAGACGTAATGGTTATCACGTTATAATGGGTGATTTACCTGGACAAGGTCAAACATCTAGAGCAAACAAGGGACAACTTGAGCATTTTGATATATACCATGAAACACTAATAGAATGGGTTAGAATTGCTAATGAATACAAGATTCCTACTTTTGTCATGGGTGTTGGACTAGGTGGATTAATTTTATTAAATGTACTTGAAAAAACAGAATTGCCTATCGAGGGTATGTTACTCCTTTCTCCATTGTTAGAATTTAAAAGAAATAATAAGACACGTAAAAATATGTTAATTTCAAATGTAGGTAAAGGATCTAAGGACGCACGATTCAAATTAGGTATTGAAACTAAAGATTTAACGCGAAATGATGAAGTTATTGAAGAAACTAAACAAGATGGATTAATGCTAAGAAAAGTAACCTACAAGTGGTATAACATTTTGTTGGAAACAATGAAAGATACAGTTCAACATTTCAAGGATATACAATCTATGCCAACGTTACTAATGTATGGAACTGAAGATAAATTATTGGAATTACGTTCATTCAATGAACTTAAAAATAATTTAAACACTAATGAATTTTATTTTAAAGTATGGGAAGGCTTCTATCATGAAATTCATAATGAACCTGAACGTGATCAAGTGATGCGTTACGTGTTGACATTTTTAAATAATAGTGTGAATACAATGGGGTTTATTGTAAATGAAGAAGAAATCGAAGAAGTTTAAAAATTAGAGTGTGTAATGAAGTAATATTTAATGACTACAACGCATATTCGTCATAGTTGATCAAATTAAGAAATTATTTATAATATTTCTTCAATTTTAGTCTTCCTTGAGGAGCTGGGACTAAGAATTCGATAAGAATTCTGTTCTAGCTCTTTTTTGGTAAACAATTATATGTAATGCAATTGATTAATGCGCAAAGGTAATTCAAAATTTAGAAGTTGACATCTTTTAAATTAAAGTAAAAATATAATATAATGTAAATAGTATATGTTTTTAATTTTAATTACATATAGTTGAATTACCAATAAAAATTTAAAGTAATTTAACATATGCTTTAATGTAAGTTAATTTTTAGGAGTTATTATAAATTGTTTAATTACAAAGAGAATAATTGGGTAAATATATAATGATAGTTAATTCTATAATTATTTAATCGGGATGTGTACAATTATTTAGGGAGGGAGCAGCATGAATAATCAAGCAGGCGAGAATGTTTCTATGATTTTGCAGCTTGAAGAAGTGTGTAAAGAAATCAATTCGATTTTTAAAGTGATTTATGAAACTTATGATTTGACCAAAGAAGAGGTTCTAATTTTACTAACTTTATGGGACAAAGGGTCCATGACGTTAAAAGAAATGGATAGTTACGTTAATATTAAATCGTATAAACGTACACGTACATATAACAAACTTGTTCAATCTGAATGGATATTTAAAGAGAGACCATTAGATGATGAACGAAGTGTAATTATACATTTTAATAAAGAGAAGCAAGAACTAAAAAATGAATTATTAGATTTCATTACTGCTACTATAAAAAAACGATATGAAATACTTGAAAATAGTCTAAATTCATTAATGCGTGTTTAATCGATTTGATGTTTTAGTTTATATCGTTTTAAATATAATTTAGAGAGATTTTTCGACAAAACAATCCACTCCATAATTAAAACTATGGAGTGGATTTTTTATATTATTTAAAATTTTGTTAGAGATGATGATGATGTTAGGTTTAGCGTTTCTCAATCGCACATATAAATGGCGCGTGATTCACTTGATTCATAAATTGATATTTAAGAATATGAGCTTTCTCTTGATCAAAATGTTCTAAAAAATCTAATAAGGCATCTCGTTCAACTTGTCCTTCAGCATGCCCATGATATATAACTAGCACTATAATTCCCTCGACACTTAAATAATCAAAAATAGCATTTATTGCTTTAATTGTAGTTTCAGGTCTTGTAACAATAGATTTATCACCCTTAGGTAAATAACCAAGATTAAAAATTGCCGCATCTATTTGACCTTTAAATTGAATGTCAATATGTTTCTTAATGTTCTCATGGCCATCTTGAATTAATGTTACATTATTAAATGCTTTTACTTTTTCGAAAGTTGATTGGATTGCTGTATCTTGTATATCGAAACCAAAAACATGGCCATTAGAAACTTGCTGTGCAAGAAATAACGTGTCGTTACCATTGCCACAAGTAGCATCAATGACAATACTATCTTGCTTAATATGTTCTTTTATTAACGTTTTTGAAAAGGGGAGAATTCGTTCTAATTTCATGATTTAACCTTTACTTCAGATGAATAATGTTTACCTTGATATGAATTGCGTCGTGCTAATTCATCATCAATTTCATTTAAAACTTCCCATTTATTAACACTCCACATAGGGCCCACCATTAAATCAATTGGACCATCTCCAGTAATTCGATGAATAATCATTTCTGGTGGTAAAATTTCTAATTGATCACAGACTAACTTGGTATAATTCTCTTGCGACATAAACTCGAGCATTCCTTTTTCATACTGTTTAACCATTGGTGTCCCTTTTAATAAATGAAGTAAATGTATTTTTATGCCTTGAACATCCATTTGAGCCACTTCACGTGCTGTTTCCATCATCATTTCATAGTCTTCACCTGGTAATCCATTAATAATATGCGTACACACATTAATGTTGTGCTTTCTTAATTTAGCAACACCATCGTAATATGTTTGCATATCATGAGCACGATTAATTAAATCTGTAGTTTCTTGATGAACAGTTTGTAAACCTAATTCCACCCATAAATAAGTACGTTCATTTAGTTCGGCTAAATACTCTACAACATCATCAGGTAAACAGTCTGGTCTTGTTGCAATTGACAAACCAACTACGCCTTCTTCCTTTAGGACAGGTTCATATTTTTCTTTAAGAACTTCTACAGGCGCATGAGTGTTAGTAAAGGCTTGGAAGTAAGCAATATATTTACCCTCACTCCATTTTTCATGCATTCTATCTTTAATTTGTTGAAATTGAACTTCAATTGGATCAGCTCTGTTGCCAGCAAAGTCACCGCTACCTGCGGCTGAACAGAACGTGCACCCACCATGTGCAACAGTGCCATCACGGTTAGGACAGTCAAATCCACCATCAAGTGCTACTTTAAAAATCTTTTGACCAAATTTATTTTTTAAATGATAATTCCATGTATGATATCGTTTATTTTCAAAGGCATACGGGAAATAGTTACCCATAACACATTTTCCTTTCTATCTAACTTAGTTCTAAGTAAAGATTTTAACATACTTTAATGTTATAGTGTTTAATGTAGTTCAACAAAAATATAAAGAGGGGACTAATAAATATGAATATACCTAGATCAGTATGGTGGCTAGTTATAGGCATGGCGCTAAATATAACTGGCTCTAGCTTTTTATGGCCTTTAAACACAATTTATATGAAAGAAGAGCTTGGTAAGAGCCTGACAATTGCTGCGATTGTTCTAATGGTTAATTCATTTGGAATGGTAGTCGGAAATTTACTAGGAGGTTCATTGTTCGACAAGTTAGGTGGTTATCGAACAATAATGATAGGTACCGTTACATGTTTAATCAGTACTACACTTTTAAACTTCTTCCATGGTTGGCCATGGTATGCGATTTGGTTAGTATTGTTAGGCTTTGGTGGCGGAATGATAGTTCCCGCAATTTATGCAATGGCTGGTGCAGTTTGGCCTAACGGGGGGAGAACGACATTCAATGCAATATACTTAGCTCAAAACATTGGTGTAGCAACAGGCGCAGCAATGGGTGGTTTCGTTGCTGAGTTAAGCTTTAATTATATTTTCTTAGCTAACCTGATTATGTACGTCTTATTTGGGATTGTAGCGATAACGCAATTTAATCTTGAATATCACGCTAAAATTAGAACACCAGACAGCCTAGACATTCATAGTAAAGAAAATAAAAAACGCTTTATTGCACTCTTATTATTATGTGTAATGTTTGCTATTTGTTGGATTGCTTACATTCAATGGGAAACTACAATTGCATCATTTACACAAGAATTAAATATTTCTATGTCACAATACAGTATATTATGGACAGTTAACGGTATTATGATTTTAGTTGCTCAACCGTTAATAAGACCAGCAATTATTTTATTAAAAGGGAATTTAAAATATCAAATGTTAGTTGGTATTTTAATTTTTATGCTGTCTTTCTTTGTAACTAGTTTTGCTGAACAATTTACTGTATTTTTAATAGGAATGATTATATTAACTTTTGGTGAAATGTTTGTTTGGCCAGCAGTACCAACTATAGCTAATTATCTGGCACCAGAAGGAAAACAGGGTCAATATCAAGGAGTCGTTAATTCAGCTTCAACTGTTGGTAAAGCATTTGGACCACTAATAGGTGGTGTATTGGTTGATACTTTCAATATGAGTGCGATGTTCATTGGCATCATGTTCTTATTAATTGTTGGAATTATCTTCCTTTCAATCTTTGACAAAGGTCTACCTAAAGGAAAACAATCACGACAATCTAGATAGATATGATATATACATGAGTTGAAATAAAATAGTAACTACCACTTGCAATTAGTGCTTGAATCTCATAATATTAAAATGTATTGGAGTAGTAACTTAAGTACTTTTCATCAGAGAGCTAGTGGTGGTGAAAACTAGTGTTAAGAATTAAGTGAACTTACCGTTATTCGATTAAATTATAAACATCTCTTACTATTATAAAGTGCACATATTATGTGAATTAGGGTGGTACCGCGGCAAGAAGTCGTCCCTGTAATAAATAATAGTTTGAGGTGTTTTTTATTTATAGGAGGAAAAAGATTTGGGATATAATCATAAGGAAATTGAGAAAAAATGGCAAAATTATTGGGCAGACAACAAAACGTTTAAAACGAGTGATAATTTAGGACAAAAGAAATTTTATGCATTAGATATGTTCCCTTATCCATCTGGTGCGGGTTTACATGTAGGGCACCCAGAAGGTTACACAGCTACTGATATTGTATCTAGATATAAACGTATGCAAGGTTATAATGTACTACATCCAATGGGATGGGATGCTTTTGGATTACCTGCTGAACAATATGCATTAGATACTGGTAATGACCCTAGGGAATTTACTAAGCAAAATATTCAAACGTTTAAACGTCAAATTCAAGAATTAGGTTTCAGTTATGATTGGGATAGAGAAGTAAATACTACAGATCCTGAATATTACAAATGGACACAATGGATTTTTATCCAATTGTATAATAAAGGCTTAGCCTATGTTGATGAAGTTGCTGTAAACTGGTGTCCAGCATTGGGAACTGTTCTATCAAACGAAGAGGTCGTTGATGGCGTATCTGAACGAGGAGGACACCCAGTATATAGACGACCTATGAAGCAATGGGTATTAAAAATTACTGAATATGCTGACCGATTATTAGAAGATTTAGATGAACTTGACTGGCCAGAATCTATTAAAGACATGCAACGTAATTGGATTGGACGTTCAGAAGGTGCAAGTGTATCTTTTAAAGTAGATAACAGTGATGAAAGTATTGATGTGTTTACTACAAGACCGGACACAATTTATGGTACGACTTTCCTAGTATTAAGTCCTGAACATTCATTAGTAAATGAAATTACGTCTGAAGACAAATTAGAAGCGGTTAAAAAATATCAAGAAGACTCATCTAAAAAATCTGACCTTGAGCGTACAGATTTAGCTAAAGATAAATCTGGTGTGTTCACAGGTGCTTATGCTATAAATCCATTAACAGGTAAGAAATTGCCAATTTGGATTGCAGATTATGTACTATCTAGTTATGGTACAGGCGCAGTCATGGCTGTACCTGCGCATGACGAACGTGATTATGAATTTGCATCTAAATTTAATTTACCAATTAACGAAGTGATTGCTGGTGGAGATATTCAAAAAGAAGCATACACAGGTGTTGGTGAACATATTAATTCAGGTGAATTAAATGGATTAGATAATGAAACGGCGATCTCTAAAGCAATTGAACTATTAGTTGCTAAAGGTGCAGGCGAAAAGAAAGTAAACTACAAACTAAGAGATTGGTTATTCAGCAGACAACGTTATTGGGGAGAACCAATACCAGTTATTCACTGGGAAGATGGTACTATGACTACAGTTCCAGAAGAAGAGTTACCACTTTTACTACCAGAAACTGATGAAATTAAACCTTCAGGTACAGGTGAATCACCATTAGCTAATATCGACGAGTTTGTAAATGTAATTGATGAAAAGACTGGAATGAAAGGTCGTCGTGAAACTAATACTATGCCACAATGGGCTGGAAGTTGTTGGTATTATTTAAGATATATCGATCCACATAATAGTAATATGTTAGCTGACCCAGAAAAATTAAAACATTGGTTACCAGTAGATTTATATATTGGTGGGGTAGAGCATGCCGTACTCCATCTACTATATGCTAGATTCTGGCACAAAGTGCTTTATGATTTAGGTGTCGTGCCTACGAAAGAACCTTTCCAAAAATTATTTAACCAAGGCATGATACTTGGAGAAGGTAACGAGAAAATGAGTAAGTCTAAAGGGAATGTAGTTAACCCTGATGATATTGTAGATTCACATGGTGCTGATACATTGCGTTTATATGAAATGTTTATGGGACCATTAGATGCAGCAATTGCATGGAGTGAAAATGGTCTTGATGGTTCAAGACGTTTCTTAGACCGTGTTTGGAGACTATTCATCAATGAAGACGGTTCATTATCAAATAAAATAGTTGAAAATAATGATAATGGATTAGATAAAGTGTATAACCAAACTGTTAAAAAAGTTACAGAAGACTTCAACACATTAAACTTTAATACTGCGATAAGTCAATTAATGGTATTTATTAATGATTGCTATAAAGCAGAAACGATTTATCAACCATATGCTGAAGGCTTTGTAAAAATGTTGGCTCCAATTGCGCCACATATTGGTGAAGAATTATGGGACCGCTTAGGTAATGAAGACACTATTACTTATCAACCATGGCCAACTTATGATGAATCTTTACTTGTAGATTCAGAGGTTGAAATTGTAGTACAAGTTAATGGTAAAGTAAGAGCAAAATTAAATATACCTAAAGATACTTCCAAAGATGAAATGGAAGCATTAGCATTAAAAGATGAAAATGTTAAACTATCTATTGAGGGTAAAGACATTAAAAAAGTAATCGCAGTCCCTCAAAAACTTGTTAATATCGTTGCAAAATAATAATATAAGGAGTTTTAGAAATGGAATCTATTACAGTAGATCAATTAAAAGAAAAAGTATTAGAGTCTAATCCAGTGAATATTGTAGACGTTCGTACAGATGAAGAAACTGCAATGGGAGTTATTCCTGGAGCAAAAACAATTCCTATGGATCAAATTCCTGACAACTTAAATCAATTTAATAAGAATGAAACATATTATATTATTTGTGCCGCAGGAATGCGTAGTGCAAAAGTTGTGAAATATTTAGAAGACCATGATATTCATGCTATTAATGTAGAAGGTGGTATGAACGAATGGGGCACTGCAGGTACAGAAATAAATAGTATTTAATCATGCATAAGCGACTGACAAATTCAAATGTCAGTCGCTTTTTTGATTTTTAAGAGGACTAAATTATATTTTATAAAATATTCATCATAATAATTTAAAATACACTAGCGTACAATAATTAATAGTGATAGAATAATTTAGTAAATCGTCAAATAGGATTTAGACTATATTTTGACTAATTCATTAAATCAATGACATCAAGATCAGACTACAAGGAGGATATTTAATGAATCTATTTAAAAAACAAAAATTCAGTATACGTAAATTTACAGTTGGTACGTTCTCAACAGTGATTGCTACATTATCATTTATCACACATACAGGACATGCAGCTGAATTGGATGAGCAAAGTCAATCTGCTCAACAAAAGGTTACTGAAACAAGCGGTACAGATGATACTAATCAAAAATCAACTGCTCCAGACAATGCATCTTCACAAGTAGAATCTAAAGAAGACACAAGCTACCCATCTTCTAAAGTGGAAACGAAAGCAGATAATAATCCTGCACCAAAACAAAACTCAGTTGATGATACAAGTGCTAAATCGAGCAAGTCTGAAACTTTAAGTAACAATAAAAATTCAAACAAAGATTTAGCTGAGACAAAGTCCGAAGCTAATAATGTTGACACTAATCAACCATCAACAGAAGAAAAAACATTATCAAATGGAAAGAGTATTAAGGCCAAACACAAACGAGTGAAACGTGATGCGAATGATACATCTTCAAATCCTCAAACTCAACCAGATCCAATGGCAATCAATGAAACAAACTCTGGACAGATTGTTAATGGTAATTTTACTGATACATCTAACGGTGCGGAAATTCCAACGGCTGCTACAGAATCTGCTATGGATGCTGCAAGCACAATACCAGGATGGCAAGTAGTAAATAGTCAACAGACACAAATCCCATTGGTGTGGGGACCTAAAGTTTTACCATCATACACGTATGTCACTTTCGATAAGACTAATAACAAAATTGGTGCTGTATTATCTAAGTATAGTGATAACTTATCGTATGGTAGACCCGATAATAATGTAGGTCCGATTTATCAAGATATCGATGTTACACCAGGTTCTGAATTGCAATTCCATTTTATTGGTACTTCTATGGGAAATATTTCAGGATTTAACAGTGCTCGTTTATTTGTCTATGATGCAAATAATCCTTCAACTTTATTATATAAAGGTACACCTAAAACAAGTAGCCAACCTTTTGGTATTTTTAAAGGGGTATTTAATGTACCTGATAATATCTCAAGAATTAGAGTACAATTTGAATCTTTAGTAAATGTAAGTCATGACACTTATAGTGGACATCGATTACTTAAGGGCCCAAATAACTTTGGTGGTGGTGTAGTTGCTGATGTTTCTGTTAATACTGGTGCATACTTAAAAGTGAGTCCAGCTCAAACAGAATATCAAGCAAACTCTACTTCTGCGACATCACCTAATGTTAATGCTAAATTAAATTTTTCTATTGAAAATAAAGGTCATTCAAGTTCTAACAAAACTCAATATAAAGTTGTATTACCAGAAGGGGCAACTTTTGTAACTGCTGAAAATGCAACTGGTTCATTTAATGAAGATACAAGAGAATTGACACTTAGTATTAATCCAATAGATGCTGGTACAACAAGAGACGTTTCTTATACTGTATCATTACCTACTTCAGTACCAATTAAAAAAGATTTTAATGCGAATCTAATCTATCAAACTGAAGGTATTAATATGAACCGAAAAAATGGTTCAAGAGACCTTGCTACGCAAACACCTGGTGATAATAACTACCTTCGATATGGTGGTAATAATGAGTTTATTATCGCTGAGAGTGATCAAAGACAAGGTACTACAAATGCACCAACACAATCTGTCACTGTCTTCATGTATAAAGATGCTATCAATAATAAAATAAGTGAAATTGAAACAGAACTTGCTCAAGCAAATCAAAATGATTATTCCGTAGAGGCTTGGAACAACTTACAAACAGCACTTACAAACGCAAAAGTTGTTAAAAATGAAACTGATGCAACCCCAATAACAGATAGAAAGAATCAAGCTGAAATTAATAATTTATTATTAAACTTGGAAAAAGCAAAAGCAAAATTTGATGTAGATAAAGCTGCTAAAGCTAGAGAAAATGTCATTAATAATAACACTGAAGCTACTACTGAAGAAAAACAAGTCGCTTTAACTAAACTACAAAATAAATATAATGAGAAAAAAGGTGAAATTGATAATTTAATTAGTAGTAGTGATATCGCTCCTTTAAAAGAAAGCAGTATCGCCCAAATTAATTCAATTAATGTACGTGCAACTAAGAAAGCCGCTGCGAAACAAGCAATTGAGGCAGCTTTAACGGATCGCAAAGTTTTTATCGATAGTCACTATGATGCTACTCAGGAAGAAAAAGATGTCGCTATGGCTAAAGTAACTGAAGAAGCTAATAAAGCGAAAGCGTTAATTGATCAATCTACATCTAATAATGACGTAGATCAAGCTCAAACTAATGGCATCAACATCATTAATAGTATTGATGCTGATGTAATCAAAAAAGCAAATGCAAAAAAAGCTATAGAACAAGCTGCAGAAGCCAAAAAGGCGCTAATTAATCAAAATAGTGATGCAACACAAGAAGAAAAAGATGCAGCGATTCAAAGAGTTACAGATGAAGTTAGAAATGCTGATAGACTTATTGACCAATCTACAAATAATGATGGTGTTGATGAAGTACAAGCGCACAGTATTAGTTCAATTAATAATATTCAACCTGAAATAGTTAAAAAATCAGATGCAAAACAAGCAATTGATACAGCAGTCTTAAACCAAAAATCATTAGTCAATAATAACAATGAAGCCACTCAAGAAGAGAAAGATGTAGCTTTAGCCAAAATTGATGAAGCAGCAAAACAAGCTAAAGCTGCCATAGATGCTGCAACTACAAATAATGCTGTAGATGAAGCAACAAACAATAATACTACAATTATTTCTGGAATACTTCCTGATACGGTGAAGAAAGCAGCAGCAAGAAAAGCGATTGATGATGCAGCAACTGCTAAAAAAGAAGCGATAAATAATACGTCAGATGCAACACAAGAAGAAAAAGATGCAGCAATAGCGAAAGTTGATGCAGCTGTAACAGCTGCAAAACAAGCAATTACACAAGCAACAACAAATGATAATGTAGACCAAGAACAAAATAGCGGTACTTCGACTATTACTGGTATACAACCAGAAGTTACTAAAAAAGCAGCAGCAAGAAAAGCAATTGATGATGAAGTCGTTGCTAAGAAAGCAGCAATTGATACTGTTGCCGATGCTACAGATGAAGAAAAACAGGCAGCTAAAGATAAAGTTGATGCTGAAGCTACCAAAGCAAAAGCAGCGATTGATCAAGCTACTACAAACAACGATGTAGAGCAAGCCAAATCATCTGGTGTAACAACTATTGAAGGAATACAACCTGATACGATTAAGAAATCGTCAGCAAAACAAGCAATAGATGATAGTGCAAATGCTAAAAAAGCAGCAATTGACAATAATAGTGATGCAACTCAAGAAGAGAAAGACGTAGCAAAAGCAAAAGTAGATGTCGAAGCTGCTAAAGCTAAAACAGCGATTGATCAAGCAACAACGAATGATGGTGTAGACCAAACGAGAGACTTAGGCAACAATTCAATTTCAGTAATTCAGCCTGATATTGTTAAAAAAGCAGCAGCAAGAAAAGCAATTGATGATGCAGCAACAGCTAAGAAACAAGAAATTGATCAACACCCAACAGCTACACAAGAAGAAAAAGACGCAGCAAAAGCTAAGGTAGATGCTGAAGTACAAAAAGCGAAAGATGCAATTACTCAAGCAAATTCAAATAATGATGTAGATCAAGTACAAAATTCTGAAACTGCTACAATAGCAGGTATTCAAGTAGATGCAGTTAAAAAAGCAAATGCTAAACAAGCAATTGATGATGCAGCAGCTAAGAAAAATGAAATTGACCAACATCCAACAGCTACACAAGAAGAAAAAGATGCAGCAAAAGCAAAAGTGGATGAAGAAGTAGCTAAAGCAAAACGAGCAATTGATTCATCGACTACGAATGACGCGGTAGATCAAGCGAAAGACTCTGGTGTAACTACTATTAATAATATTCAACCAGAATCAATAGAAAAAATTAAAGCGAAGCAAGCGATTGATGATACTGTTACAGCCAAAAAGAACGCCATAGATCAAGATGGTACTACTACACAAGAAGAAAAAGATGCAGCTAAAGCAAAAGTAGATGAAGAAGCTACTAAAGCGAAACAACTTATAGATCAAGCTAGTACTAATGATGCTGTACACGAAACTCGAGATAATGAAATAACTGCTATTAACAAAATTCAACCTGAAGCAATCAAAAAAGCTGAATCGAAACAAGCAATCGATGATGCTGCTACAGCTAAAAAAGCAGCAATAGATCAAGTTTCTGATGCTACACAAGAAGAGAAAGATGCAGCGAAAGCTAAAGTTGACGAAGAAGTAACAAAAGCTAAGTCAGCAATCGATAAAGCCAACACAAATAATGATGTTGACCAAGCAAAAACGAATGGAACTACAATAATTTCTTCAATAGAACCAGAAGCTATTAAAAAAGCTGAGGCGAAACAAGCCATCGATGTGGCAGTGTCAGCTAAGAAACAAGAAATTGATAATAATGAAAATGCTATACAAGAAGAAAAAGATGCTGCTAAAACAAAAGTAGATGAAGAAGCAACAAAAGCAAAAGCAGCGATTGATCAAGCTTCTACTAATAATGGTGTAGATCAAGCAAAAACATCAGGTGAAACAACAATTTCTTCAATCCAACCAGAAGTTGTTAAAAAAGCAGAAGCAAAACAAGCAATTGATGATGCAGTGACTGCTAAAAAAGCAGAAATTGATCAAAATCAAGAAGCTACTAAAGAAGAAAAAGACGCAGCGAAAGCAAAAGTAGATGAAGAAGCAACAAAAGCTAAAAATAACATTGACCAATCTACAACGAATAATGATGTCGATCAAGCTAAAACAGACGGTGCTTCAGCTATAACAAAAATTCAACCAGACGTTGTTAAAAAGTCAGAAGCAAAACGCGCAATTGATGATGAAGTAATAGCTAAAAAGGCTGAAATTGATCAAAATCAAGAAGCAACTAAAGAAGAAAAAGATGCAGCTAAAGCGAAAGTAGATGAAGAAGCAACAAAAGCAAAACAATCTATTGATAATGCGACAACAAATGAAGCAGTAGATCAAGCTAAAACTCAAGGCGTTACAACTATTACAGCAATTCAACCTGATACCATTAAAAAGGCAGAAGCGAAACGCGCAATTGACGAAGTCGCTAAAGCTAAGAAACAAGAAATTGATAATAACACAAATGCAACAAAAGAAGAAAAAGATGTAGCAAAATCAAAAGTAGATGAAGAAGTTACTAAAGCTAAAAGTGCTATTGATCAAGCAACTACTAATGACCAAGTTGACCAAGGTAATAATAATGGTCATACAGCTATTGCTCCTATTCAACCTGAAACAATTAAAAAACCAGAAGCTAAACAAGCAATAGATGAAGTAGCAAAAGCTAAAAAAGATTTAATAGATCAAACACCTAATGCAACAAAAGAAGAAAAAGATGCAGCAAAATCAAAAGTAGATGAAGAAGTCACTAAAGAAAAAAAGAGATAGATCAAGCTTCTACAAATAGTGATGTTGATCAGGTCAAAGATAAAGGTACAAATGGCATTAATAGTGTTGTAGTTGAAGTAGTGAAAAAAGACGCAGCTAAAAAAGCGATTGATGAATTAGTGAAAGCTAAAAAATCAGAGATTGATAATAATCACAATGCGACTAGAGAAGAAAAAGACTCAGCAAAATCAAAAGTAGATGAAGAAGCTAAAAAAGCTAAAGATAATATAGATAAAGGAGCTACTAATAATGATGTAGATCAAGCTAAAAATAGCAGTAGTAACATCATTAAAAAAATACAACCTGATACTACTAAGAAAACTGTTGTGAAACAAACACTTTTAGATCAAGCGAAAGCTAAAAAAGCAGAAATCGATAAGGATAATAAAGCAACTAAAGAAGAAAAAGACGCAGCAAAAGCAGAAGTTGATAAAATAATCGATAAAGCTAATAAAGCAATAGACAATGCAAATAGTAATGACGATGTTGATAAAGTTCAAGTTACTTTTACTTCTAAATTAAAAGAAGTTAAAGTTAAAATTGTTAAAAAACCTAAGGCTCAAGAGACTATCTTAAATGTAGCTAGAAAGCAAAAAGCTAAAATTGATGCATTAGTAGGTTTAACAGACGAACAAAAAAATAAAGCGAAGAACATGATTGATGAAATTGTTAAAAATGCTTTAGAAAAATTAGATAATGATATTAATAACAACGACGTTGATTCAATTACAAATAAAGCTATTGAAGAAATAGAAAAGGTAAACCCAGAAGTTTCAAAAGGTAAGAAAGCTTTAGCAAGTGGCAATAATAATGATGGGTATAGAAATAATAATTCAAGTGATAATTATAATACTAGCTCAGGTAATAACAAAGATTCTATTAAATTGCCAAGCACTGGTAAAGAAGGTCAAAATCAATCACCATTAGCAGGTTTAGCATTGATAAGTGGTTTATTCTTATTCTTGAAAAATAGAAAAAGAAACAAAGAAAATAGTTAATCAATGAATTTATTTGGAAATCAGACTTCACATAATAGTGGGGTCTGATTTTTTAGTATTAATTTGAAAACAACATGTAATTATTTAAAATATAATTTTTAAAAGCTTTATGCTATACGAAAATCTTATTTAATGAAAAATTTATTCTGGTTATTTCAGATGATATTTGATATTATAAAAAGGTATGATAACAATTGCATAAAATCATATAATACAATTTAATATCAATATACATTACTATTCATTATTACTATTACAACAAGACAAGAACATCAAGGAGGACAATAATGAATCTTTTTAAAAAACAGAAATTTAGTATTCGTAAATTTAGTGTAGGAATATTTTCCACTGTCATAGCTACACTGACTTTCTTATCACATCCAGGTCATGCAGCAACTCAAGAAGAAGAAAGTAATTCTTCGCAAGCTACCTCGCAAAATGTTAAATCTCAAACTGATGATAAATCAATACATAATAATGATAATTACATAGAAAACGAAAAAAATAGTAATGATTCTATAAAAGAAATAGCAACCGCTATTAAAATTAATAATAGCGAAATTAATTCTAAAGTAGATAATGCTAATGGTACATATAGAATAGATAATGAAGAGATTAAGGAAAATTCTATAGAGACAAATCAAGACGAAAAAACTATAGAACCAGAATTATCACATCAAAATATTTCGAAAAATGATAGCAATAATACATTTAATGAAAATAAATCAATTCATAAAAGAACAAAGCGATCTACTGATAACAATGTTGATAATAACCAAGACCAAATGAGTATAAATGAAACTAATTCTGGTCAAATTATTAACGGTACTTTTACAGATACGTCTAATGGTGCAGTTATTCCTACTAATCAAACAGTGTCTGAAATGAACCAAGCAGGTAAAATCACTGGATGGCATGTGAAAGATAATGATCAAACAGAAATTCCTCTTGTGTGGGGACCTAAAGCATTACCACCATATAATCCATACGTTTTTGATAAAACAAACAATAAAATTGCTGCAGTACTTTCAAAATACCCAAATAATTTAGGTGGCGTAGCGGGAGATAAAACTGTAGGTCCAATTTATCAAGATGTTGATGTAACACCAGGGTCAGAAGTTCAATTATATTTTATTGGTACTTCAATGGGTAACACAAATGGTATAAATGGTGTTAAAGTTTCAATTTATGATTCTAATAACCCTACAGATTTACTTTATTCTGGTAGACCAAACACAGCAAGTAAATCCTTTGGTGTGTTCACAGGTGTTTTTAATGTGCCTAATAATGTATCGAGATTAAGATTTATGTTTGAAACATTTGAAAAGAGAAGTTATGAAAGTGCCAATGGAGGTAGAATTTTAAAAGGGAAGAATAACTTTGGAGGAAGTGGATTAGCAGATGTGAAAGTCAATAGTGGTGCTTATTTAAAAGCTACTACTACGCAAACAAAATACACTGTTACATCACCATCAACTTCTACCTCATTAATAAATGCTACATTAGAAGTTTCTCTAGAAAATAAAGGTCATTCCCGTTCAAATAAAACACAGTATAAAGTTGTTTTACCTGAAGGAGTACAATTCATATCAGCTCAAAATGCTAGAGCAAATTATAATTCATCGAACAGATTATTAACATTAAATGTAGATAGAATTGAACCAGGAACAATTAAAAACATTACGTATACAGTTTCTTTACCAACTTCAGAACCCATCAAAAAAGATTTTGATGCTACACTAGTTTATGTTACAGATGGCATAAACATGAATAGAAGAAATGGAAGTCGTGATTTTGGATCTAATGCTGATGATAATTATTTCAGATATGGCGGTTATAACGAATATGTTAAAACTGAATCTAATCAAAGAAGAGGAAATGTTACTGTCGCAACACAATCTGTTACGGTGGAAATGTATAAAACTGATTTGCAACAAAAATATAATCAAATAAGTGCTCAAATAGAGCATCTGAACCCAAGTGATTATTCACAAGAGGCTTGGTCATCGATGCAAAATGTGCTTAATGCATCAAGACAAATTTTAAATGAAAATGATAATACACCTATCAATGATAGAAAAAACCAAGCAACGATTAACGATTTGACTTTAAGATTGGATAAAGAAAGAGCAAAATTAGATGTTGATCAAGCCGCAAAGTCACGTAAAGAGGTAATTAATAACAATAATGACGCTA
Source organism: Staphylococcus haemolyticus (assembly GCF_006094395.1). NCBI lineage: Bacteria > Bacillati > Bacillota > Bacilli > Caryophanales > Staphylococcaceae > Staphylococcus > Staphylococcus haemolyticus. The sequence goes on from NZ_CP035291.1 coordinate 1,105,407, forward strand.
CAAGAGAAGAAAAAGATACTGCATTAACACTTTTAAAGGCTACTTTTGATGAAAAAGTTAGAGATATTGAAAGCGCAACAAATATAAATGAAATTTCTGAAAGAAAAAAGCAAGCAATCGTTGATATTAGTCCCATAGATGTTATTCCGACAATTAAGCAACAAGCGATACAATCTTTGAATGATAAAGCTGATGAAAAACTTATTGAAATAGAAAATGACACGAATGCTACTTTTGAAGAAAGAGAAGAAGCTAAAACAAGTGTTAATGAAGCTCTAACTAATGCTAAAAATGCTGTAAGAAATGCTACAACTAATCAGTTAGTAGAAACAGTTTTAACTTCTAATAGTAACAACATTAGTCAAATTTCAACGCATGCGATTGCTAGAGATAAAGCAAGACAGGAATTAGATAGAGTTATTGCTTCTAAAATGTCAGAAATTGATAATGATCATAGCGCAACTATTGAAGAAAAAAATGAAACTAAAGCCAAAATTGATGAAATTGCAAAGCAAGCACGATTAAATATTGAACGAGGCGTTCACAATGATGATGTTAAGGTTGCTAAAGACAAAGCATTAAACCAACTTCACAATGTTCAAGTTGATGCTATTAAAAAGAATCAAGCGAAACAAATAATAACAGATCAAGCTAACTCTAAAAAAGCAGAAATTGATCAAACGCCTAATGCAACAGACGAAGAAAAAGCAGCAGCAAAAGCAAAAGTCGATGAAGCAGTGACAACAGCTAAGAATGCGATAGACCAAGCAACGAATAATGACGGTGTAGACACTGCAAAAACAAACGGTGTAGATACGATTAACAATGTGCAACCAACGGTTGTTAAGAAAGACGAAGCAAAAACAGCGATAGACAAAGCGGCCGAAGCTAAGAAAGCAGAAATCGATCAAACACCTGATGCGACAGATGAAGAGAAGGCAGCAGCAAAAGCGAAAGTCGATGAGGCCGTAAATAATGCGAAAGCGTCAATAGATCAAGCTACAAATAACAATGGCGTAGACACTGCGAAATCTGAAGGAACGGACGCAATTAATCACGTTCAACCAGTGGTTGTTAAGAAAGATGAGGCAAAAGTAGCGATCAATAAAGCCGCGGAAGCTAAAAAAACGGAAATCGATCAAACACCTAATGCGACAGATGAAGAGAAGGCAGCAGCAAAAGCTAAAGTTGATGAAGCAGTAACAATAGCTAAGAATGCGATAGATCAAGCGACAAATAATAATGGCGTAGACACTGCGAAAACAAACGGTGTAGATGCGATTAACAATGTACAACCAACGGTTGTTAAGAAAGACGAAGCAAAAACAGCAATAGAAAATGCAGCTAGAGCTAAAAAAGCAGAAATCGATCAAATGCCTAATGCGACAGATGAAGAGAAGGCAGCAGCAAAAGCAAAAGTCGATGAGGCAGTAAATAATGCGAAAGTGTCAATCGATCAAGCGATAAATAACAATGGCGTAGACACTGCGAAAACAAATGGCGTAGATTCAATCAACAATGTGCAACCAACGGTTGTTAAGAAAGACGAAGCAAAAACAGCGATTGATAAAGCGGCGGAAGCTAAAAAAACGGAAATCGATCAAACACCTAATGCGACAGATGAAGAGAAGGCAGCAGCAAAAGCTAAAGTTGATGAAGCAGTAACAACAGCTAAGAATGCGATAGACCAAGCAACAAATAACGCAGGTGTAGACACTGCGAAAACAAATGGCGTAGATTCAATCAACAATGTGCAACCAACGGTTGTTAAGAAAGACGAAGCAAAAACAGCAATAGAAAATGCAGCTAGAGCTAAAAAAGCGGAAATCGATCAAACGCCTAATGCGACAGACGAAGAAAAAGCAGTAGCAAAAGCGAAAGTCGATGAAGCAGTGACAACAGCTAAGAATGCGATAGATCAAGCGACAAATAATAATGGCGTAGACACTGCGAAAACAAACGGTGTAGATGCGATTAACAATGTACAACCAACGGTTGTTAAGAAAGACGAAGCAAAAACAGCGATTGATAAAGCGGCGGAAGCTAAAAAAGCAGAAATCGATCAAACACCAAATGCGACAGATGAAGAGAAGGCAGCAGCAAAAGCGAAAGTCGATGAAGCAGTGACAACAGCTAAGAATGCGATAGACCAAGCAACAAATAACAATGGCGTAGACACTACGAAAACAAACGGTGTAGATGCGATTAACAATGTGCAACCAACGGTTGTTAAGAAAGACGAAGCAAAAACAGCGATAGACAAAGCGGCCGAAGCTAAGAAAGCAGAAATCGATCAAACACCTGATGCGACAGATGAAGAGAAGGCAGCAGCAAAAGCGAAAGTCGATGAGGCCGTAAATAATGCGAAAGCGTCAATAGACCAAGTAACAAATAACGCAGGTGTAGACACTGCGAAATCAAATGGTTTAGATTCAATTAACAATATCCAACCAACGGTTGTTAAGAAAGACGAAGCAAAAACAGCGATTGATAAAGCGGCGGAAGCTAAGAAAGCGGAAATCGACCAAACACCAAACGCGACAGACGAAGAAAAGCAGCAGCAAAAGCGAAAGTCGATGAAGCAGTGACAACAGCTAAGAATGCGATAGACCAAGCAACAAATAATGCAGGTGTAGACACTGCGAAAACAAACGGTGTAGATACGATTAACAATATCCAACCAACGGTTGTTAAGAAAGACGAAGCAAAAACAGCAATAGATAAAGCGGCGGAAGCTAAAAAAGCGGAAATCGACCAAACACCAAACGCGACAGACGAAGAAAAAGCAGCAGCAAAAGCGAAAATCGATGAGGCAGTAAATAATGAGAAAGCGTCAATAGACCAAGCAACAAATAATGACGGTGTAGACACTGCGAAATCAAATGGTTTAGATTCAATTAACAATATCCAACCAACGGTTGTTAAGAAAGACGAAGCAAAAGCGGCAATCAATAAAGCGGCGGAAGCTAAGAAAGCAGAAATCGATCAAACGCCTAATGCGACAGATGAAGAAAAGGTAGCAGCAAAAGCGAAAGTCGATGAGGCAGTGACAACAGCTAAGAACGCAATAGACCAAGCAACAAATAACAATGGCGTAGACACTGCGAAAACAAACGGCGTAGATGCGATTAACAATGTGCAACCAACGGTTGTTAAGAAAGATGAAGCGAAAACAGCGATAGACAAAGCAGCGGAAGTTAAAAAAGCAGAAATTGATCAAACGCCTAATGCGACAGACGAAGAAAAAGCAGTAGCAAAAGCGAAAGTCGATGAAGCAGTGACAACAGCTAAGAATGCGATAGATCAAGCGACAATTAATAATGGCGTAGACACTGCGAAAACAAACGGTGTAGATGCGATTAACAATGTACAACCAACGGTTGTTAAGAAAGACGAAGCAAAAACAGCAATAGAAAATGCAGCTAGAGCTAAAAAAGCAGAAATCGATCAAATGCCTAATGCGACAGATGAAGAGAAGGCAGCAGCAAAAGCGAAAGTCGATGAAGCAGTGACAACAGCTAAGAATGCGATAGACCAAGCAACAAATAGCAATGGCGTAGACACTGCGAAAACAAATGGCGTAGATGCGGTCAACAATGTGCAACCAATGGTTGTTAAGAAAGACGAAGCAAAAACAGCAATAGAAAATGCAGCTAGAGCTAAAAAAGCGGAAATCGATCAAACGCCTAATGCGACAGACGAAGAAAAAGCAGCAGCAAAAGCGAAAGTCGATGAAGCAGTGACAACAGCTAAGAATGCGATAGACCAAGCAACAAATAACAATGGCGTAGACACTACGAAAACAAACGGTGTAGATGCGATTAACAATGTGCAACCAACGGTTGTTAAGAAAGACGAAGCAAAAGCAGAAATCGACAAAGCAGCGGAAGCTAAGAAAGAAGCAATCGACCATACGCCTAATGCGACAGATGAAGAGAAGGCAACAGCAAAAGCTAAAGTTGATGAAGCAGTAACAATAGCTAAGAATGCGATAGACCAAGCAACAAATAACGCAGGTGTAGACACTGCGAAAACAAATGGCGTAGATTCAATCAACAATGTGCAACCAACGGTTGTTAAGAAAGATGAAGCAAAAGCGGTGATCGATAAAGCGGCGGAAGCTAAGAAAGCAGAAATCGATCAAACGCCTAATGCGACAGACGAAGAAAAGGTAGCAGCAAAAGCTAAAGTTGATGAAGCAGTAACAACAGCTAAGAATGCGATAGACCAAACAACAAATAACGTAGGAGTGGACGCAGCAAAAGAGAGTGGAGTCGAATCAATCAATCAAGTGCAACCAGCGGTTGTTAAAAAAGATCAAGCAAAAGCAGAAATAGACAACGTTGCACAAGCTAAGAAAGCAGAAATCGATCGAAACTCAAATGCGACAGAAGAAGAAAAAGTAGCAGCAAAATCAAAAGTAGATGAAGCCGCAACAACAATAAAACAAGCGATAGATAAAGCGGTTAACAACTCTGAAGTCGATAATGCGATTGATGTAGGTAAAACGGCCATCAATAATATTGAAGCTGATAATTCAGCAAAATCAAAAGCAATTAAGCACTTACAGGAATTAGTCAAACAACAGATGACAAAAATAGATTCTAATCATTTGGCAACTGAAGAAGAAAAAGCCAAAGCAAAACAAATGATTAAACTACTTTTTGAAAAAGCTAAAATTGAAATAGAAAAAGCTAAAACATCTTATGAAGTGACTAAAATAGATGCAGAATATAGCAAATTAATTACTAAAACTTTACCTGAAAATAAAGCTAAATTAAATGCAAAGAAAAAAATTGAAAAAATAGCTAGACAATTGAAAAATAAATTAAATAATATGAATGGCGTTTCAAAAGAGGAAAAAGATAGAATTAAAGTCATCATTGAACAAATAGTTAAAAAATCATTCAAAGATATTGATCTTGCTTCAAGAAATAATACAATAAATAAGATAGTAAATGATGTTAAAATTCAATTTGCAAATATTAAAATTAACAAGCAAAATAATAAAAAATCACTTATCAATAATGAAAATGCATCTGTGATAATAACTACTGAGCAACATAAAACTAATAAAGCTTATCATAAAGTTAGAAATGAAAAAGGAAGATATCAATTACCAAACACTGGTATAAATAATGATACATCAAGTCCATTAATTTCATTCACATTTGTAAGTGGTTTATTCTTAATTTTAAGATCAATGAGAAGAAGAGCGTCGAAGTAAAAAATCACATTTATATTTAATGGATTGCAAGATGAATAGTAAACTCCCTAAGATTATTCTACATATTACTAGAATAATCTTAGGGAGTTCTTTTTATTAAAATTTACCTGCTTCGTAACCTGCTACATGTCCTGTAACAAGTGCACTTGTAATATTATAGCCACCTGTATAACCGTGAATATCTAATACTTCTCCACATAAAAATAATCCAGGTTGTAATTTTGACATCATCGTTTTTGGCCAAATTTCTTTTAAACTTACACCACCACCAGTTACAAAGGCTTTATCAATTGGTAAAGTGCCGTTCACTTTAAAGGTAAAGGCTTTAAAACAGTCAACTAATTGTTTTAGTTGTTGGTTTGATAGGTGATGATATGTAGTATTTTCATCGATTTGAGCTTGATTCAGCATAAATAACAAATAGCGTTCTTCTATAAGTCCTCTTAAACTATTTTTTATATACTTATCAGGTTCTTCATTTAAAATAGATGTTATTTTTTCCTCTAGAACATGATTTTTGTATTCTGGAAAAACATCTAATTGCATATTAATTTCTTTTGTCTTTTGGTTTTTTTGTTCTTTATAAACAAATTGACTACATCTTAACGCTGCAGGACCACTTATACCAAAATGAGTGAATATCATATCCATTTTATGACTTATTCTTTTTTTACCATTTTTCTTAAGTACAGATAATTCTACGTCTTTTAGGCTTAAACCTTTAAGTTCTTTGGATTTAATAAAGTGCTCTGCTGAAGTGATAGGGACTTCAGTAGGGAAGAGTTCAGTGATACTATGTCCTAATTTTTTAGCAAACTTATAGCCGTCACCCGTTGAACCTGTTTGAGGCACACTAGTTCCACCAGTTGCAATAATGACACTTTTACTTGAAAAAATACCTTTATCAGTTGTAACTTCAAAAGTTCCGTTATCTTCTACATTAATCTCATTGACGATAGTTTCCTCTTTTATGTCAACTTTGTTTTGTTTTATGGTATTTACAAGTGTATCAACTACATCTTGAGATTTATTTGAGACAGGGAACATACGGCCATGGTCTTCTTCTTTTAATTTGACGCCTCTAGATTCAAAGAAGTCGATTATCGATTCATTATCAAATACTGAAAAGGGACTATATAAAAATTTTCCATTACCAGGGATATTTTTTATAATTTCTGCGTAAGGTAAACGATTTGTAACATTGCATCTACCACCACCTGAAATTTTAAGTTTTCTACCCAGACCCTTTTTCTTCTCTAATAAGAGTACATTTTGACTTTGTTCTGATGCAGCAACCGCTGCCATAAGCCCACTAGGTCCACCACCTATAATAATCGTTTGATACATAGAGTAACCTCCATTTGTTAATCATAGTTCTCTTATTATAAATTAAAATACGTTTGAATTCTCAATAAATTTAGTTATAATTTAAGATTGGTTCATCATTAATTAATTATATATCTTGATTTATTATGCGTTTAAACTTAAATTTAGTAAAACTATTAAAGTAATTAGTAAACAATTAGTATTTTGTGATATATTTTATAGTAATGCAAGCCCTTAAAAATTACAGTTTTTAAATTAAATAATTTGATTATTAAAAAGGCAGGAAGATTAAATATGAGTGAAAATAAGGAAATGGTAAGAGGTACCTTTCTCATTACATTAAGTATTCTTATTACTAAAATTTTAGGTGTACTTTTTGTAATTCCTTTTTATGCCATTATGGGTGCAAATGCGGAAGAAAAGTTAGCACCATTTAACTATGCTTATGTTCCATATAATATTGCAATTGCAGTAGCAACCGCAGGCATACCGTTAGCGGCTTCAAAATTTGTAGCTAAATATAATGCCTTAGGTGCGTATAAAGTTGGACAAAAATTGTATAAATCGAGTTTTATAGTGATGTCCATTTCTGGAATAATTGGATTTTTAATATTATTCTTCTTAGCACCAGACATTGCTGCTTTAACGTTAGGACGTAAAGAAGGCAAAGGCGGTTGGACAATAGATGATATCACATGGATTATCCGAGTTATTAGTATGGTAGTTATGTTCATACCATTACTTGCTACTTGGCGTGGAGTATTTCAAGGTTATGAATCTATGGGTCCTACAGCAGTTTCAGAAGTAACAGAACAAATTGCTAGAATAGTTTTTATTCTTATAGGTAGTTTTTTAGTATTAAATGTTTTTCATGGTTCTTATCTACAAGCAAATGGTATAGCAACATTTGCAGCTGCTATAGGTGCAATTGCTGGTTTGTTAACGCTTTGGTATTACTGGCGTAAACGTAAACCACATATACAGAAAATGGTAGCTTCTGATCATACCGGTTTGGACGTGCCATACACAAAAATGTATAAGGAAATTATTTCATATAGTGTTCCATTTGTTATTGTAAGTTTGAATTTCCCTTTATTTAATTTAGTGGATCAATTTACACATAATAATGCACTAGATGCAGCAGGATTTCATGCGAATAAAGACTATTTCTTTACAATTTTAAACTTTACAACAAATAAAATTGTCATGATACCAACATCTTTAGCAGCTGGATTTGCTGTTAGTTTAATACCATTTATTACCAAAACTTTTGCAGAGGGTCGCTTAAATGAAATGCATCGCCAAATTAAAACTTCAATTGGTGTATTAATGTATATAACAGTTCCGGCTAGTCTAGGTATAATGGCATTGTCTTCACCATTATATACAGTATTTTACCAGTACAATCCAGATGGTAATAAAATATTATTTTATTATGCGCCTGTTGCAATATTAATTTCTTTATTGAGTGTTACTGCCTCAATGTTACAAGGAATAAACAAACAAAAATTAACAGTTTTTGTAATTTTAGGCTCAGTATTTGTTAAATTAATCTTAAATATTCCTTTAATTATGATATTCCATACATCAGGAGCTGTTTTAAGTACTGCAATCGCATTAATGGTTGCCAATGTTGCAAACTTAATGATTTTAAAAGTTTATGCCAAGTTCCACTTTACAGATACATTGGTTCAAGTTGCTAAAATTTTCATTTATAGTTTAATCATGATGATAAGTGTTGAAGTAGTATACTTCTTACTAAGCTTATTTATTTCTGTAGATCGAAAATCTGGTGCATTTATAATACTAATTATAGGTGTTATAGTTGGTGGACTGATTTATGGAACAATAACAATTAAGAACAGATTAGCTGATGAGTTTTTAGGGGATTTACCTGGTAAGATTCGTCGTAAAGTTGGATTCCTAAGATGAGACTAGATAAATTTTTAGCAAATATGGGTGTTGGAACGCGTACTGAAGTTAAACATCTTTTAAAAAAAGGAAAGGTCACAGTTAACACCTCAGTTGAGAAGTCACCTAAATCTCACATTAATCCTACAGAAGATATAGTTCATGTAAATGGCAAGCAAGTTGAGTTCGTTAACAATGTTTATATTATGCTTAATAAGCCAAAAGGTTATATTTCAGCTACACACGATGAATCAAATCGTACTGTAATTGATTTAATTCCGGAATACCAACATCTAAATATCTTTCCTGTTGGAAGGCTAGATAAGGATACTGAAGGTTTACTACTTATTACTAATGATGGTCAATTTAGTCATGATTTAATGAGTCCCTCTAAACATGTTTCTAAGACATATGAAGTGACATCGAAAAAACCCGTTACTAAAGTTGATATTGACGCATTTAAGAAAGGCATCATCCTTTCTGACGGTCCAGTCAAACCAGCACAATTAACTAGAATAAATGAAACTATATCACATGTTACTATCTATGAAGGTAAATATCATCAAGTTAAAAGGATGTTTCACGCCATTGAAAATGAGGTATTAGAATTAAAACGTCTTAAAATCGCTAATTTGGCGTTAGATGAAAATCTCAAATCTGGAGAGTATAAGTTACTTTCAGATAAAGAATTAAAACTTTTACAGCATTAACAAAGGAGAAGGTGTTTAATATGGCTAAAACTACAGGTTTATTTAGAATAATTGCTGGTGTTGGCGCTGCAGCTGTAGCAGTAGTATTATCTCGAAAAGAAAGCAGAGATAAATTAAAAGAACAATATAATAAATATAAAGAAGATCCAGAGGGTTACAAAGAAAATGCAAGAGGCTTAGCAAGTCAATTAAGTTCTAAAGCTAATGAAACAATTCAAGAAGTTAGAAATAATCCTCAAGACTATGCTAATCGTTTAAAAAATGATCCAAAATCATTTTTAGAAGAAGAAAAATCAAAATTTACTAATTTAGATGCTAATAAAGAAGATTCATTAGAAGAAGGTAAATTTGATGATGAAGGTGGCGCAACTGTTAATAACAATTTAAGAGTTGTCACTGAAGAAGACTTAAAGAAAAATAATAATGCATTAGAAGATAAAGACTAATCTTGATTTTATCTAAGATGTTTTTGAACCTGAACATTGAAAAATGTATCAGGTTCTTTTTTATTTAATAAGAAGATACGTTTGAAAATAAGTAACTATAATTATTACTAAACATGCTAACGTACAATCTTGTTAAATATAACTACATAAAAGGGTGTCAAATGTATAAACTCAATATAGTTAATAATATTTTTTATAAAATCTATAAATATTCTGACATCTTACTGTAATTTATCGCCATAGTTATGTAAAATAAAATGTATATCTATTGAAAAGGAAGTTGATCTCGAATGTGGAAAGAAAAAGTTCAAGAATATGAAGGTCAAATTATCGATGATTTGAAAGGTCTGCTTTCAATTGAGAGTGTCAGAGATGATTCAAAAGCATCTGATGAAACTCCAGTTGGTCCTGGACCACGACAAGCACTCGATTATATGTACGAAATTGCACAAAGAGATGGTTTTTCTACCCATGATGTAGATCACATTGCAGGCAGAATTGAAGCGGGCAAGGGTGACGATGTATTAGGCGTTTTATGCCACGTTGATGTTGTACCCGCCGGAGATGGTTGGGATTCAGACCCATTTAACCCAGTTGTAACTGATGATGCAATTATTGCTAGAGGTACGTTAGATGATAAAGGCCCTACAATAGCTGCTTATTATGCAGTTAAAATTTTAAATGACATGAAAGTTGATTGGAAGAAACGTATTCATATCATTATAGGTACGGATGAAGAATCCGATTGGAAATGTACTGAAAGATATTTCCAAACTGAAGAAATGCCTACATTAGGATTTGCACCGGATGCAGAATTTCCAGCTATTCATGGTGAAAAAGGTATAACAACTTTCGATTTAGTCCAAAATAGCACTTCTGAAGACCAAGATGAACCAGATTATGAATTAATATCGTTTGAATCTGGACAACGTTATAATATGGTGCCAGATCATGCACAAGCTAGAGTATTTGTAAAAGAAAATATGACAGACGTTGTACAACATTTTGAACACTACTTAGACCAACATAAATTACAAGGTGAGAGTGTTGTTGATAGTGGTGAGTTAGTTTTAACGCTTGAAGGTAAAGCTGTTCATGGTATGGACCCTTCATTAGGAGTTAATGCTGGTTTATATTTATTAGATTTCATATCAACATTAAATTTAAATCAAACGGCAAGAGAGTTTGTAGACTTTAGTAATCGTTATCTTCATGAATCACACTTTGGTGAGAAAATGGGTATGAAATTCCATACGGACGTCATGGGTGATGTAACAACAAATGTTGGTATAATTTCTTACGATAACAAACAAGGTGGACGTTTTGGCATAAACTTACGCTATCCTCAAAAATTTGAGTTTGAAGAAGCAATACAACGATTTACAAAAGAAATTAAAGCATATGGATTTGACCTTGAATTAGGAAAAGTTCAACAACCTCATTTTGTAGACAAAAATGATCCATTTGTACAAAAATTAGTTAAAGCTTATAGAAATCAAACTGGTGATATGTCTGAACCATATACAATAGGTGGGGGAACATATGCTAGAAATCTTGATAAAGGTGTAGCGTTTGGGGCTATGTTTGAAGATTCAGAGGATTTAATGCATCAAAAGAATGAGTATATTACTAAAAAACAATTGTTCAACGCGACAAGTATCTATTTAGAAGCAATTTATTCACTATGTGTGGAGGGATAATCTATGACAAAAGTTTTTATTAACGGCGAATTTATCGACCAAAATGAAGCTAAAGTATCTTATGAAGACCGTGGTTATGTATTTGGTGATGGAATTTATGAATACATTAGAGCATATGATGGGAAATTATTTACAGTAACAGAACACTTTGAACGATTTATTAGAAGTGCAAGTGAAATTCAATTAGATTTAGGCTATACTGTCGAAGAATTAATTGATGTAGTTAGAGAATTATTAAAGGTAAATAATATTCAAAATGGTGGTATCTATATTCAAGCTACGCGTGGTGTAGCACCAAGAAATCACTCGTTCCCAACTCCAGAAGTAAAGCCAGTTATTATGGCATTTGCTAAAAGTTATGACCGTCCATATGATGATTTAGAAAATGGTATTAATGCAGCTACTGTTGAAGATATTAGATGGTTACGTTGTGATATTAAAAGTTTAAACCTTCTAGGAAATGTACTTGCAAAGGAATATGCGGTTAAATACAATGCTGGTGAAGCAATTCAACATAGAGGGGAAACTGTTACAGAAGGCGCTTCTAGTAATGTATATGCGATTAAAGATGGTGCTATTTATACGCATCCCGTTAATAATTACATTTTAAATGGTATTACTCGTAAGGTTATTAAATGGATTTCTGAAGATGAAGATATTCCTTTTAAAGAAGAAACATTCACTGTTGAATTCTTAAAAAATGCTGATGAAGTCATTGTTTCTAGTACATCTGCTGAAGTGACACCAGTTGTTAAGATTGATGGTGAACAAGTTGGTGACGGTAAGGTAGGTCCTGTGACTCGTCAATTACAAGAAGGCTTTAATAAATATATTGAATCTAGAAGTAGTTAATTCATTAAAATAATTAATTGAAGAGCGTACTAATTCTTAAAAGATAGAATTTTAGTACGTTCTTTTTTATTTTTCAGTGTGAATAAATTAAATGAATTAAATTAAAAATACTCAGTTTAAAGATATGAAAATGTGTTATAATGAAACCAAAAGATTGAATCGAATTTTAGCAAGTATCGACTAGTAAAATGTATCTTTTTGTTTCTCATTTTCAGTTGAAAAAGAAGGCTAAAAATTATAAAATCAACATTGAGTGATAAAAGAGACGTATTTATTTAAATAAGTGTTAGGGGACAATAACATATTATTTAAAATTATGACTTATATGTAAAAACATAACTATTTTGAAATAAATAATCTATTTTCCAACAAATGATTATAATAAATTAGAATATATGGCTCTTGAAAACTATATTTCTCGAGCCATTTTCTAATTGAAAGTGAGGTGAACGAGTTGGAGCAGTTTTATCAATTAGGGTGGACACTTGATTCTGCAGGTGGCGCTTCAGGTGAAGCATACATGGCTGAACAAGATGGACAAAAGCTATTTTTAAAGCGTAATTCTAATCCATTTATAGCAGCGCTTTCAGCTGAGGGGATTGTACCTAAATTAGTTTGGACTAAACGTATTGAAACAGGTGAAGTAGTTACAGCACAACATTGGAAAAATGGCCGAGAATTAGAACCTGATGAAATGTATCAATCACGAGTTGCTGCATTATTAAAAAAGATTCATGGTTCAAAACCTTTACTCAATATGCTTAAACGAATGGAAATGGAACCAATCACACCTAATATTATGTTAAAAAAGATTAATGCTTCATTATCAAGAGAAGTATTAACACATCATATTATTCGTAAATCATTAACATATTTAGAAGAACACATACCTAACCTAGATTCTCGCTTTTTTACTGTTGTACACGGAGATGTGAATCATAATAATTGGTTATTATCTGATAGGGATGAGTTGTTCTTAGTAGATTGGGAAGGTGCAATGATTGCTGATCCTGCAATTGATATTGGAATGCTGCTTTATAACTACGTTCCCGAAAAAAACTGGTCAGACTGGTTTAAAACATACGGTGTAGAAGAGAACATTGAATTAAATAAGCGTATGAAATGGTATACGGTAATTCAATCAATCGGAATGGTTCAGTGGTATGAAGAACAGAAAAGATTTAAAGATATGAATAATTGGTTGAAATTCTTAAATGAGGTTATGAATAGTAATTTATTTATCTAAGGGAGATTTCGTGTATGAGAGTTCGCTATAAACCATGGGCGGAAGATTATTTAAAAGAACATCCTAATTTAGTTGATATGGATGGGGCGCATGCTGGAAAAATGTCAGAGTGGTTTGATAAAGAGCAACCGATTTATATAGAAATTGGATCTGGTATGGGGCAATTTATAACAACACTAGCTTCTAAATTCCCAGAAATAAATTTTGTTTCTATGGAACGTGAGAAAAGTGTAATGTATAAAGTGTTGGATAAAGTGAAGGAACTAAACCTGACAAATTTAAAAATGATATGTAATGACGCTATAGAATTAAATGAGTATTTTAATGATGGTGAAGTCTCTCGAATCTATTTAAATTTCTCAGATCCTTGGCCAAAGAAAAGGCATGCTAAACGTCGATTGACATATCATACTTTTTTAGCTTTATATCAACAAATTTTAAAAGAAGATGGAGAAATTCATTTTAAAACGGATAATAGAGGTTTGTTCGCTTTCAGTTTAGAAAGTATGTCGCAATATGGGATGTACTTTACGAAGTTAAATCTAAATCTACATGATGAAGATGATGAAGATAATATTTTGACAGAATATGAAAAGAAATTTTCTGAAAAAGGTTCTAGAATTTATCGTATGGAAGCAAAATTTCATAAATCTATTTAACATTAGTTAGTAAAGTTTCAATAGTAAGTATTATTGAAATAATGTATTACAAATATTAAATTAGTGATAGAAAAGTGAAGTTAACACCAATAAAATTTACTCAGTTCTAATCACCCTACAGGAGTGGTACAATGATTCATTATGAATGATGTGCCACTCCTGTTTATTTATTTTTAAAGTGGATATTGTATTGTAAGTTAGTTTGATATGTGAACACTTGATAGATAAAAAGACAAATGGAGGGTGTTTAATATGAAATTAGGCGCATTTAACATCAATTATTTAAATGGTGGTATAACACAAATGGATGGTGGGGCCATATTTGGAGTAGTTCCTAAACCATTATGGACTAAACGATATGCTGTTAATGAGAAAAACCAAGTTCCAAATTTAACTTATCCAATTTTAATTCAAACAGGGGATAAAAATATTTTAATTGATGCTGGAATTGGTAATCATAAATTAACTGATAAACAACTTAAAAATTATGGTGTCACGTATGAAAGTCAAATACATGATGAACTAGAAAAATTAAATTTAAATGTTGAAGATATAGATATGGTACTTATGTCCCACATGCATTTTGATCATGCAACTGGTCTAACAGATGTTGACGGCAACTCAATTTTTTCGAATGCTACTCATTTTGTGCAACAAGACGAGTGGCATGAATTTACAAGTCCTAACATCCGTAGTAAGGCAACTTATTGGGAAATCAATAGAGGTACTTATGAAAATAAATTAATACTTTTTGATAAAGAGGTTGAAGTCTATCCAGGCATTCATATGAAACATGTTGGTGGTCATAGTTATGGACAATCAATTATTACGATTGAAAGTGAAGGAGAGAGAGCTGTCCATATGTCTGATATATTGCCTACGAATGCACATATTAATCCGTTATGGGTTATGGCATATGACGATTATCCAATACAATCCATTCGAGAAAAAGAAAGATTAATTCCATATTACATTTATCAAGATTATTGGTTCTTGTATTATCATGATAATGTATTCTTCGCGGCTCAATATGAACGTGATGGCAAAACAATTAAGCAGTCAATTGAGCGTTAATGATTGACTAGTGAAATGTTGGTTTTAGGATTGCTTTAATAATAGAAATTACATGTAAAAAAATGGTAAGAGGAGTGGGCATATTTTATTTCCCACTTCTCTTGCCTTTTACTTTATTATAATTCTACAATATTAATGATTTCTCCCGATTTAGCATCCGCATAAAATATATATTCAACTTGCTGATTATTCTTAATTTGAGTTATGCCACCTTGAAAGATTAATCTGTTTGGATATAAATTGTCATCTACATACGGCTCATGAAGAATAAATGAGCCTTTAACATTCATAAAATAAGATTTGGCTTCTTTCAGAACATTACTAGGATTTTGGATTTTATTCTTTTCTCTAAGAAAATAAATAAATGTAATAGTAGCAATACTTGTAAGTAAAGCAACTGAAATTGAGATGTATTTGTAAGTTTGACGTGTCATAATCTTTACCTCTCTATTAATAGTTCTTATCATTAGTGTACCATATTCAAAATGATATAATACATTTAAGGAGTGTGTTAGTTAAGATGGACAAGAAAAAAACTTTAGAGCGAATTAAATCATTAACTGAATTACATGGTGCGCCTGGTTTTGAAGAAGACGTACGAAATTATATGAAAAAAGAAATGGCACCATATGTTGATGAATTTATTGTAAATCATATGGGTGGTTTCTATGGAGTCAAAAAATCTAAGAAAGCTAACGCCAAGAGGGTAATGATAGCTGCACATATGGATGAGATTGGATTTATGATTACAAATATTACAACAAATGGTATGTTACAGTTCACCAATCTTGGAGGAGTAGCAAATGATATATGGCAGGGTCAACGCCTTCAAGTTAAAAACAGAAAGGGAGATATAATTGTAGGGATTGTTTCTAATATACCTAAACACTTTAGAACTGGAAATGAAGCGGTACCTGAAATCAAAGATTTATTGTTAGATATAGGTGCAAGTTCTGATGAAGAAGTAAGGGAATTAGGTATTGAAATAGGAGATACAATAGTTCCAAATACTGAATTGACGCAGTTATCTGAATATCGATATAGTGCTAAAGCATGGGATAATCGATATGGTTGTGTCATTGCAATTGAAATACTAGAATTGTTGAGTGATGTAGAATTGGATGTCGATTTATATGTTGGTGCTAACGTCCAAGAAGAAGTAGGATTACGTGGTGCTAAGCCAGCTGCTGAATTAATTCAGCCTGATGTTGCTTTGGTTGTAGATTGTTCACCTGCGAATGATATTAAAGGTGTAAATCAATTATCAGGTGAATTAGGTGGTGGAACATTAATCCGTATTAAAGACGGTACTATGATTCTACAACCAGAATTTAGAGATTATCTAATTAAGTTAGCTGAAGACAATCATATAAATTATCAATACTACATATCTCCAGGCGGTACAGATGGTGGAGAAATACACAAAGCTAATATTGGTATTCCAACTGCAGTAATTGGTGTTTGTGCTAGATATATTCACAGTACGAATGCAGTTTTTGATATTAGAGATTACTATTCTGCTAGACAATTACTTGAACAAGTTATATTAAATTTAAATATAGAACAAATTAACAAATTACAATTCCAAGATTAAGGAGTAGATTAAAATGATAAAATTAGAATCTGAATCTCAATTTAATTCACTTAAGAAAGAAAACACAGTATTTGAATTTACAGCAGGATGGTGCCCTGACTGTCGTATCATCGAACCTGATTTACCACGTTTAGAAGAGAAGTATAATCATTTTAATTTTGTTTCAGTTGATAGAGATGAATTTATAGATTTAGCTATTGAAAATGATATTATGGGTATCCCAAGCTTTTTAGTGTATAAAAATGATGAATTAGTAGGTAGTTATATTGGAAAAGAACGAAAATCTATTGAACAAATTGATGAATTCTTGAGTAAATATGTTTAATTAAAAAGTAATTTAAAAAATAGTAGAATTTAAACTCTAACTTATTTTTTTGTAATTGACTACAAATTTATTGTAAAATAGCATAAGGTGCGAATATAGGAGTGTTAAACATGAATGTTTTTCAAATAAGAGATAAATTAAAACAACGTTTAGCGCATCTAAATGTTGATTTTAAATTTGATCGTGAAGAGGAAACATTACGTATATATAGACAAGACAATTATAAAGGTGTAACAATCAAATTAAACGCAATTGTCGCTAAATATGAAGTCCAAAAAGAGAAAATTATAGATGAAATTGTTTATTATGTCGAAGAAGCAATCGCTCAAATGGATGATGAAAGCATTGAAAAAATGACTAACATCCAGATTATGCCTGTCATACGTGCTACAAGCTTTGATAAAAAAACAAAAGAAGGTCATCGTTTTATCATTGAAAAGCATACAGCTGAAACCAATATTTATTACGCACTTGATTTAGGTAAATCTTACCGACTAATTGATGAAAGTATGTTGGAGTCACTTGGTTTAACTGAACAACAAGTTAAAGAAATGTCATTATTCAACATACGTAAACTCAAAAATGAATATAAAACAGATGAAGTTAAAGGAAACATTTTCTATTTTGTAAATTCAAATGATGGGTACGATGCTAGTCGTATCTTGAATACGAAATTTTTAGATGATATCTATCAACAGTGTGAAGGTGAAATGTTAGTAGCTGTTCCACATCAAGATGTCTTAGTTATTGCTGATATACGTAATAACACTGGTTATGATGTAATGGCTCATTTGACAATGGAATTCTTCACTAAGGGATTAGTTCCAATTACATCATTATCATTTGGTTATGAAAAAGGACATTTTGAACCTATATTCATTTTGGGTAAAAATAATAAACAAAAGCGAGATCCAAATGTTATTCAACGATTAGAAGCAAATCGAAAAAGATTTAATAATAAGAAATAATTGATATAGAGGAGATTTTAAATGAATTTATTTTACAATAAAGATGGAGTAGGGGATGTAGCTTTTCTACAAATAGAACCTACTGATGGACCGTTTGAATATAAAAAACAAGGCGATATTGTTGAAATTAGTAAGGAAGGAACAATAGTCGGTTTTAATATATTTGAATTTTCAAGATATAACAAAATAAGTGGAAACGGACATATTAAATTAACTTCTGAACTAGTGGATGCTGTTCAGAAAGCCATAAATAAATCAGGATTAGACTATCAATTAAATGCAGATTTATCTCCTAAGTTTGTAGTTGGATATGTTGAAACTAAAGAAAAACATCCAGATGCTGATAAATTAAGTGTTTTAAAAGTAAATGTTGGTAATGAGCATTTACAAATCGTATGTGGTGCACCAAATGTTGAGGCAGGCCAAAAGGTGGTTGTCGCAAAAGTAGGAGCAGTAATGCCAAGTGGTATGGTTATTAAAGATGCTGAATTACGTGGTGTAGCTTCTAGTGGAATGATTTGTTCTATGAAAGAATTAAATTTACCAAACGCACCTCAAGAAAAAGGTATAATGGTATTAAGTAATGACTATGAAATTGGTCAAGCATTTTTCGATTAATATAGGAAGGAAGTGAATTTATGAGTTGGTTTGATGATTTATTTAGTAATAAAGAGAATTCTGATGAAGAATTGCTCAGACGCAAAAGTAAACGTCGTAATGGCGATCTAACTCAAAATAAAGATGATTCATTACTTCCTGAAAACAACGATATATATGATCGTCCAAGAGGTAAGTTTCGTTTCCCTATCGATGTGGGTCAAGACGAGAATTATGAAGAAGCAATTTATCGTGACAGTAATGATGATATTGGTAGTTATAGACCACATTCTAGTAATGACCATAGTTCATATGATTCATTTGATTACGAAGGTCATACAAATCAATCTAATAATTATGCTAAGTATGATAGTTCAGAAGATTCAAGAAGACGACGTAGAAGAAATCATATAAATCAAGATGATACTGGTATACCTTCTATTAAATCAAGAAGCCCTAAGTCATCAAATAAATATATTGATACACGTGAGTCACAACGCTTTAATAAACATCAAAACAATTACTCTAGTACCAATGTTTCAAATTATTCAAAAGCTAATTCAAATCACCAATCTAGAGTTAAGTTACAATCAGAGAGATTTAAATCAAACTATCATTTAAGTTCTGAACCTACATATCACCGTTCAAGTTTTAAAACATCGGAAGTACCATCTGCTATTTTTGGAACTAAAAAGCGTAGACCAATCGAAAACGGTGTAATACCACCTGTTAAAGATGATGAAGATTCAAAAGAGTCTATAACAAAATATAGTTCAAGCACAGTTGAACATGTTCCCCATGAAAGTAATCATGCTATAGCTGACAATTCAAATAAGGAAGATACTAAACGTTCCTCACAATTAGATTCATCAATTACCATTGAAAATGAATCAACTATAGAATCAAGTTCTAATACCTCTAATAATAATGAGCGTACTCCAAATTATTCAAAACGTGATAACACGGTGAATATTGAAAATATTTATGCTTCTCAGATTGTAGAGGAAATTAGAAAAGAAAGAGAGCGTAAAGTTCAACAAAAGCGTAAATTTAAAGAAGCCTTACAAAATAAACGACAACAAACTGATGAAGAAGATAGTATACAAAGAGCAATCGACGAAATGTATGCTAAGCAAGCAGAACAATATACTGGTGAAAGTTCACTTAATCAAGGTGACAATGTAAGCAACAAATCGAATGAAAGTGAAATCGATAAAAGCAAGCATAGTTATCATAGTAAGGACAAATCATTAGCTGATGAGCATAATAGGCTAGTTCAAAATCAAACTGATGAACAAACTAATAGTGATAATGTTGATAATCAAACAGAAGTTTCAAATGAATCTCTTGAACCCTACAATTATGAAGAAATTGATTTAAATCAAGTTTCAAGCGTCCAACAAGTTAGACAGGATGATGTACAAGTTAAAGATGTATTAGAAGAACAATCGTCAAAAATTAACAATAATAAAGTGGAAAGTTATTCAAATGAAAAATTTGATGACTACTTAGAGGACACCAATAGTCATGAAGAAATGCTTCATGATGATGATTTACATGAGCAAGTCATGGATGATGATGAAAATGAAGGTATTAGTAATAAAACAACTGATGAAAACAATGATGAAAAAATAGACGATGCTAATTATAGAGAGATTAATGAATCAGAATCACTTATGCAAGATAAAGCGAATGATTTAAAATTTAATGATGAAGTGAATAACTCTGAAAATCAACAAAATTCATCTGAAAATAATATCAATAATGCTGTTCGAAATGCTGTTTCTTCTGATATAGAATACGCAACTAATGAAGATGAAGAAAATGATGAAAGATTGGCACAAGATACGAATAAAGAAGATCAAAAGTTATCACAATCAGAAGATATACAACATGAATCTTTAAATAACGAAGATGTATCATTAACGTCTAATAAAACAGATGATTCAGAACATCTTGAAAAAGATAGTTTAAATGAAGATAAAAAAGCTGAACCATCATTTAATAAAACTAATAAAGCACCACAAAAAATGTCAATCAAGCCTGGTAGTAAACCATTTAATGTAGTAATGACACCTTCTGATAAGAAACGTGTAATGGATGCTAAAAAAAATTCAGTTTCAAGAAACAAAGTTAATGTGCCTGAATTAAAACCAGAAACAAAAAAAGAAGCACAAGATGAGAAAATGAATGCAGAATTCGACAATCATTTAAATGAGTCACAATTAAATTCTGACGAATCATCTGATTTTAATGTGGCATCACTTGAATACAATGAAAGTTCCGAACATTCGGTTGAAAAAGACAATATTATTAATGACGAAAACACAAGAGAAAATGAACATCAAGATGTTGATAATAGTCAAAACAATGATATGCCTAAAGGAAATCAATTTAGTAAAGTTCAAAATTCAAATAATCAAAATGATAATAAACATGATATTAATGAGTTTGTTTCTAAAGAGGGTTATTCCGAAGTTACTTCAACAAAGAATCATAAAGATGGAGATGACGCTAATCATAAGGCTCCTATAAGAAGAGGACCTAATATTAAGCTACCAAGCCTTGATCTATTAGAAGATCATGAAGAACATGAAATAGATGAATCATGGATTGAAGAAAAAAAACAAGAATTAAATGACGCTTTTTATTATTTTAATGTACCTGCTGAAGTTCAAAATGTTACAGAAGGACCAAGTGTAACTCGTTTTGAATTGGCGGTAGAAAAGGGTGTCAAAGTTTCAAGAATTACAGCTTTACAAGATGATATTAAAATGGCTCTAGCTGCTAAGGATATTCGAATTGAAGCACCAATTCCTGGAACAAGTTTAGTTGGTATTGAAGTACCGAATTTAAATCCTACGAAAGTCAATTTAAAATCTATTTTAGAGAGTCCAAAATTTAAAAATGCCGAGTCTAAATTAACAGTAGCAATGGGTAATCGAATCAATAATGAACCATTATTGATGGACATAGCTAAAAC
The DNA here is from genome assembly GCF_006094395.1 of Staphylococcus haemolyticus. NCBI lineage: Bacteria > Bacillati > Bacillota > Bacilli > Caryophanales > Staphylococcaceae > Staphylococcus > Staphylococcus haemolyticus. Next base: position 1,127,025 of record NZ_CP035291.1, read on the forward strand.
ACCTCACGCATTAATTGCAGGGGCGACTGGTTCAGGTAAATCTGTGTGTATCAATAGTATTTTAATGTCATTACTTTACAAAAATCATCCTGAAGAATTAAGATTATTACTTATTGACCCTAAAATGGTAGAACTTGCACCATATAACGATTTACCACATTTAGTTTCACCAGTTATTACTGATGTAAAGGCAGCTACACAAAGTTTAAAATGGGCAGTAGATGAAATGGAAAAACGTTACAAATTATTTGCGCAATTCCACGTAAGAAATATTACTGCTTTCAATAAAAAAGCACCATATGAGCAAAGAATGCCAAAAATTGTTATTGTAATTGATGAGTTAGCTGATTTAATGATGATGGCACCTCAAGAAGTAGAACAATCAATTGCTCGAATAGCTCAAAAGGCTCGTGCATGCGGAATACACATGTTAGTTGCAACACAACGACCTTCTGTCAATGTCATTACTGGTTTAATAAAATCTAACATACCTACACGTATTGCATTTATGGTATCTTCAAGCGTTGACTCAAGAACGATTTTAGATAGTGGCGGTGCAGAACGCTTGTTAGGATATGGGGATATGCTTTATTTAGGTAGCGGAATGAATAAACCAATTCGTGTCCAAGGTACTTTTGTTTCGGATGATGAAATTGATGATGTAGTTGATTTCATTAAAGATCAAAGAGAACCTGACTATTTATTCGAAGAAAAGGAATTACTTAAAAAGAATCAAACACAAGCTCAAGATGAATTATTTGATGATGTGTGTGAATTTATGGTTAAAGAAGGACATATATCTACTTCATTAATTCAAAGACATTTCCAAATTGGTTATAACCGTGCAGCTCGAATTGTAGATCAACTTGAACAATTAGATTATATTTCAGGTGCAAACGGTTCTAAACCTAGAGATGTATTTATAACTGAAGCAGACTTAAAGAAAGAATAATTTAAAGGAGTTTTATGTATATGACGCATTATCATTTTGTTGGTATTAAAGGCGCTGGAATGAGTTCATTAGCACAGATCATGCATGATCTTGGTCATGAGGTGCAAGGGTCTGATATTGAAAAATATGTATTTACCGAAGTAGCATTGAAAAATAAAGGAATTAAAATACTACCATTTAATGCAGATAATATTAAAGAAGGGATGGTAGTAATACAAGGTAATGCGTTTCCAGATACTCATGAAGAAATTGTTAAAGCGCATGATTTAAAATTAGATGTTATTCGCTATCATGACTTCTTAGGTCATGTAATTGATCAATATACATCAGTTGCAGTTACAGGTGCTCACGGAAAAACGTCAACAACTGGTTTATTATCACATGTTATGAATGGTGATAAAAAAACGTCATTCTTGATTGGTGATGGAACTGGTATGGGATTACCTGCGAGCGATTATTTTGCATTTGAAGCATGTGAATATCGTCGACATTTCCTAAGTTATCATCCAGATTATGCAATTATGACAAATATTGACTTCGATCATCCTGATTACTTCAAAGATATTGATGATGTAGCAAGTGCTTTCCAAAGCATGGCGCACAATGTCAAAAAAGCAATTATTGCTTGGGGTGATGATGATCATCTAAGACAACTTAAAGCTGATGTTCCAATTTATTACTATGGATTAAATAAAAATGATGATATTTACGCAGATAACATTCAAATCACGGATAAAGGCACTCAATTTGATGTTTATGTTAATGGTGAATATTATGATCAATTTTTATCACCTCAGTACGGTGATCATAATATCCAAAATGCATTAGCTGTTATCGCAATTAGTTACCTAGAAAAGATGGACGTTAACAACATTAAAGAGGCATTAGAAACATTTGGTGGTGTAAAACGTCGCTTTAATGAAACAAATGTTGCTAATCAAGTATTAGTAGACGATTATGCTCACCATCCAAGAGAAATTAGTGCTACAATTGAAACAGCACGTAAAAAATATCCAAATAAAGATATTGTGGCAGTTTTCCAACCACATACTTTCTCAAGAACACAAGCCTTCTTAGATGAATTTGCAACATCATTAAGTAAAGCGGACCATGTTTATTTATGTGAAATATTTGGTTCCATTCGTGAAAATACTGGCGATTTAACGATTCAAGATTTGATAAATCGTATTGACGGATCTGCGCTTATCGAAGAAAATAATATTGACGTATTAGATCAATTTGATAATGCAGTCATCTTATTCATGGGTGCTGGTGACATTCAAAAGTTACAACGTGCATATGAAGAACATGTCGGCATGACAAATGAATTTTAATATGTTTATATATAATTATGTTGGGTATTTATAATTAATAGCTTTTATTTAAAAGTAAATGGTAATTAGGAGGCGTTTTTAATGGATTGGATTTTACCAATTGCTGGAATTATCGCTGCGATTGCATTTTTAGTATTATGTATTGGAATCGTTGTTGTTTTAATTTCAGTTAAAAAGAATTTAGATCACGTTGCTAAAACACTTGATGGTGTTGAAGGCCAAGTTCAAGGTATTACTCGTGAAACAACTGATTTACTTCACAAAGCTAATCGCTTAACTGAAGATATTCAAGGAAAAGTTGAACGTTTAAACTCTGTTGTCGATGGTGTTAAAGGCATCGGTGATTCAGTACAAAACTTAAATGGTTCAGTTGATCGTGTAACTAACTCAATTACACATAATATTTCTCAAAATGAAGATAAAATTTCTCAAGTAGTTCAATGGTCAAATGTTGCAATGGAAATTGCTGACAAATGGCAAAATAGACACTACCGTAGAGGAAGTGCAAACTACAGAAACACATCTGTAGGTAATGATGCAAATCATTCTAACGAAAATTACACTACTAACGTTGAGAAAAACTTTTAATATGATTCAATCAAATGCACTTAAATGAGGTTTTTACTTATTTAAGTGCTTTTCTTATAGGAGGAGTTAATATGAGCAAGAAATATAATCGCGACGCATTTGAAACTACAAATTCTGGTAATGATTTACATGGAAAAGGTGCTAATCAACAAGACAACACATCACAATCAAATGCGACAAAGCATTATGACAGAGATTCATTTGCAACATCTAATACAGGTAGTGATTTGCATGGACAAGGTGCTAATCAACAAGATAGTGCAGCACAATCAAATGCGACAAAACATTACAACAGAGATGAATTTGAAAAAAATAATTTTGGTCATGATTTACATGATAATGGACCAAACCAAAAAAATGGTAAATCTAGACAAGGTTTAAATACAGAACATTATAATAGAGACGAGTTTGTGACTAACAACACTGGTAAAGATTTACACGGTCAAGGTGAAAATCAAAATTCTAATAATTATGATGTTTCAAATTCTCAATATAGTCACAACAAGTTCAGTTCTCATCCTTCACGTAAGGACTTTGTAATTAGTTTTATTACAGGTGCTTTAATCGGTTCAGCTGTAGGTTTATTTTATAAAAATAAAGCTGAAGAAAAAATTGATGGTGCGAAGACTAAAGAAAAAGAATTGAGAAATCGTTACCAAAATATTAAGCAACAAACTGAAAGTAACATCGAAAATGTTAAGCAAAAAATTGATGACTTTAAAAACAGAGACAATTCAGAAGTTAGCAATGATGAACTTGTAGCTCAACAAAATGCAATCAAAGCTGAAACGTCGAATAATTTAGCAGATCAATCACCACAAGCGCAAGAAATACAAGAAGCTAAAGCTGAAGCTAAAAAAGATTCAAAATCGAAAGAAATTAGTGCTACAGAATTAGCTGCACAACAAAATGCAATCAAAGCTGAAACGTCAGATGATTTATCAGACCAATCACCACAAGCACAAGAAATACAAGAAGCTAAAGCTGATGAAATTCAGAATTTAAGAAATAATGAAGATAATAGTGCTGAAGAAATTGTAGCTCAACAAAACGCAATTAAAGCTGAAACGTCAGATGATTTATCAGACAAGTCACCACAAGCGATAGAAATACAAGAAGCTAAAGCTGAAACAGAGAAAGAAGAAGAAAATGAACCTAAAGAGGTTAAGGTTAGTGCAACTGAATTAACAGCACAACAAAATGCAGTAAAAGTTGAATCATCAAATAATAATTTATCAGATTCTTCAATTAAGGATAATGCAAGCCATAATAAACATGTTACTGCGAAAAATCTAGCATCAGCTGCTAAAACAAAAAAAAGTAAATTAGATAATGACTTAAACGTAGCCAATAAAACAAAAACTTTATTAGAAGAGCCTTCTGTTGCTAAATCAATTGGTAATAAAACTGTACCTAATTTAGTAACAAAAAATAATAATACTTTTAACAATGATGAAGATCAAGTTAAAAATAATCAAGCTCACGCTACTTCTAAATTTGAAAATGGTGTTATCACACACGATACAAAATCAAACAATGAAAAATCAACAGGGAATAGTAAGCAATCACAAAACGAACCAAAAGCTAAAAATAAAACACCTAAACAACAACAAAGAGCTGAAAAAGCTAAAAGTAAAATAGATAAACGTACTTTTAATGATTAATGATACTTTAACTTATTGATTAAGTTAATATTCATTCATTATATGGAGTGGATTCAGAAATCTATATATATTAGATTTTTGATTCGCTCCATTTTTTATATCGAAAACGATTAATTAAACATTTCACAATAATAATTAGATAATTCATAAATTTTAGAAAATTTTTGGACTTCTAAGGTTGAACTATTATTTTTAAATTGTTAGAATATTATCTAACTAATATTATTTTATCGCTTTAAAGTAATATAATTGATTAAGTAACTTTTATTGAGGTGAGTAGTAATGTCAACGAAATTAGAACAATACAGAGAAGAAATTGTTTCGATTAATAATCAAATTTTAGAATTATTATCTAAACGTGGAGAGTTAGCTCAAAAGATTGGTGAAGAAAAAATAAAACAAGGCACAAAAGTTTATGATCCACAGCGCGAAAAGGAAATGATTAATGAATTAATGGATCGTAACCAAGGACCTTTTAATGATAATGTTATTAAGCAATTATTCAAAGAAATCTTCAAAGCGTCAACTGACTTGCAAAAATCTGAGAATGAAAAACATCTATATGTATCACGTAAATTAAAACCTGAAGATACAATTGTTAAATTTGACAACGGTGGCATTATTGGCGATGGGAATAAATCATTTGTATTCGGTCCTTGTTCGGTAGAATCTCAAGAACAGGTGGATGCAGTTGCAAAAGATTTGCAAGCTAGGGGAGAAAAATTTATTCGTGGTGGCGCATTTAAACCTCGTACATCACCTTATGATTTCCAAGGTTTAGGCATTGAAGGACTTAAAATTTTAAAAAATGTTAAAGATAAATTCGGTCTAAATGTTGTTAGTGAAATTGTAAATCCTGCTGATTTTGAAGTTGCTGATGAATACCTAGATGTATTTCAAATTGGCGCGCGTAACATGCAAAACTTTGAATTACTGAAAGAAGCTGGCAGAACCAATAAACCTATCCTATTAAAAAGAGGATTGTCTGCCACTATTGAGGAATTTACTTTTGCAGCTGAATATATTGCATCACAAGGGAATAAAAATATTATCCTGTGTGAAAGAGGCATCCGTACTTATGAAAAAGCAACACGTAATACTCTAGATATATCTGCTGTTCCAATTTTAAAACAAGGAACGCATTTACCTGTAATGGTAGATGTAACGCATAGCACAGGACGCAAAGATATTATGTTACCAACTGCAAAAGCTGCTTTAGCTGTTGGTGCAGATGGTGTAATGGCAGAAGTTCATCCAGACCCATCTGTTGCACTAAGTGATAGTGGTCAACAAATGGATTTAAATGAATTTGATCAATTTTACAATGAATTAAAACCATTAGCTGAATTATATAATTCAAAAAAATTAAAATAATAAGTTCACCTAATAAGATAATTGATATACATGAGCTATTCGTTTTACTGAATTATAAGTATGTTTTATAATACTTATTCTGGTAATAATGAATAGCTCTTTAAATTGTCAAACTTTAGCTATTCAATTTATTAATCAACGATTTCATTTTTATTTAATAATATGACAAATCACTCTTTTGTAATTAAAATAATATAAAATATGACATAAATGTGAAATTATTAACAATAGGTTTGAATGAAAGCGATTTTGTGGTAAACTTTGAAAATGAAATGAAAACACGTTATAATAACAAATAAAACGCTTACAAGGAGGAAATTATGACAGTAACTATTTATGATGTTGCTAGAGAGGCCCGAGTATCTATGGCAACCGTTTCACGAGTAGTGAATGGTAATCAAAATGTTAAACCTGAAACTAGAAAAAAAGTTAATGAAGTAATCAAAAGATTAAATTATCGACCAAACGCTGTTGCAAGAGGACTAGCTAGTAAACGAACAACAACAGTAGGCGTTATCATTCCTGACATATCCAATATCTATTATTCTCAATTAGCTCGTGGTATTGAGGATATAGCAACAATGTACAAATATCATTCTATAATTTCTAACTCAGATAATGATTCTGAAAAAGAAAAAGAAATATTTAATAATTTATTAAGTAAACAAGTAGATGGTATTATCTTTTTAGGTGGAACGATTTCTGATGAAATTAAAGATTTAATTAATCAATCATCTGTTCCAGTCGTTGTATCAGGTACGAATGGAAAAGATGACAATATCGCTTCCGTTAATATCGATTTCAAAACTGCAGCAATGGAAATTACTGAGCAACTAATTCAATCAGGTGCTAAAGAATTTGCATTAGTAAGCGGTGATTACTCTAAAAAAGCTCAAGAAGATGTATTTAATGGTCTTAAAGAAGTAGTGGATTGTCATCAATTAAAATTAAATGAAACTGTGCAATTCTCTGGATCTGAAAGTTATAAAGACGGCATTAAAGTATTCGAGGATTTGAAAGGGAATTTACCTGATGCCATTTTATCAATAAGTGATGAACAGGCAATAGGTATTATGCATAGTGCATTAGATGCTGGTATTAGAGTACCAGAAGATTTACAAATTGTTAGCTTCAACAATACACGATTAGTAGAGATGGTAAGACCAAAACTATCTAGTGTTATTCAACCATTATATGATATCGGTGCTGTAGGTATGCGTTTATTAACAAAATATATGAACGAAGAAGAAATTGAAGAACCTAATGTTATTTTACCTCACCGTATTGAATACAGAGGTACAACCAAAGACTAGTAGTAAAAAAATAATTTATTATTAATAGTTACAATTTCAACACATATTAACTGACTAACAGAGAAGGTATGTTATAAACTTTTAAGTTATAGTTGTTTTAAGGGAGCGGTATGATGATTTTAAAATTAAATCATCATACCGCTCCCTTAGTGTGTATACCAATGAACGATTCTACTTGCTCGTTCGTTGTTTTTCTGTGAGATTTCATATGTTCTGGGTATTGTTTGATAGTCGCGATAATCTTCTGTCCAATGTTTAGGTAGGTTTACTGGTGAGTACGCACGCCATTTTTTAATCCATTGTTCTGGTAAAGGACCTTCTTGAATAGGTTTATTAATTAATGCTAAAAATATATGACTCCACGCTCTTGGGACTACTTGCCAAATATTATAACCTCCACCACCAAACATTAAAACTTTTCCATCTGTAAATTTGTGCGCTAATTTATTAATTATATACGGAATTTCGTATAAAGTTTCTAATGAACAACTCATGTGTGTTAAAGGATCTAAGTAATGAATATCCACACCATGTACACTAAGTAGGATATCAGGTTTATAAGCCTCAATAACACTTGTCACGGATTCTTCAAAGACTTTTAAATAATTATCATGTTCAGTATAAGGTTCTAACGGTAAATTTACTGTATAACCATAACCCAAATCTTCGCCACGTTCAGTGTAATGTCCTGAACCTGGAAATAAAAATTTACCTGTTTCATGGATGGAATAACACATGATCGTATTATCAGTATAAAGGCTCCATTGAGTCCCATCACCGTGATGCCCATCAGTATCAATGACCATCACACGCTGGTTATATTTAGTAGCAAGATATTTTGCTGTAATGGCAACATCATTATAAATGCAAAATCCATTGGCACGTCCGGGTAAACTATGATGTAATCCGCCACCTAAGTGACAACCATTTAATATATTTTCATTCATTATTTCATCTGCCAAATTAAGTGCACCGCCAACAATCCTTGCGCTATGTCTGTGCATATGTCGAAATTGGAATGTATCATCTGTATTTAATCCATATTTATTAGCCTCCGATGGACTTAAAATTCCATGAGACGCATGTTTAATTGCTTGTATATAATCATATTTATGAATTAAAGCCAATTCCTCTTCAGTGGCTATTCTAGGATAAATAATTTGATCATCCTTCAACAATTTCATCATTTGGAGTAATTCTGTAGTTAATTTTAATCGCATTTGATTAAAAGGGTGGTTATCATTAAAACGATATTTTAATAGTTCATCTGAATAGACATAACCCGTTCTTAAATTATTTTGCATAAATATCATACCCCTTAAATTTTTAACAGAAATCTTAAAATAAAAATCGATTCTTATAACGTAAATCATCAAAAGACTGTTGCTGATCTAATGTAATTCTGTTACCAATTCTCGCCATTAAACAATTAGCTGGATGACTCGTAATTTCTGGATCATCAGTAGCAAATACTTCTAATCCACCTTTAGACATTAATTTTTGCATCATTTTTTTATATTCAAAAACATCTAATTTAGCTGATTTCAAATCCCAATGCCAATAATACTCAGTTGTCAAAACAATATAGTCTTCAAACTCATCTTGAGAAAGACTTAATGAAATAAGTTCACCACCAAGATGAAACTGTCTAAAATCACGATGTACTTCTATTGCACCTAACTCAATTAAATAGGGTAGCTGTCCTTCAGCCCATCTTTCAAATTCATCGGGATAGTGATATGTTACATACCCTATGACGTGTTTGTTTTCTCGAGCAATATAAATACGACCTTCAGGTAATTGCGTAATTTCTTTCAAAGCGTCAAATTGATCTTTTGCCGGTCTAAAGGCATTTAAGGACTCATCGAAAGAAAGCGTTTTCAAATAAGTGCATGAAACAGGGCCTTCAATAGTGAAATGCTTATTGTTAATTATAAGGTGCTTGGTTACGTTTGTTTTAATGTGTTTCATTCATCTCACTCCCAATATGAACTACTATTATAGTTATTTTATATTTATTTAGAGAAATAAACAAATTAAATTGTAATAATTATCTAAAAATTTTGAATAACACAAAAATTAATGTATAATACTTTTTAAAGAAAGCGATTTCATTAAACAAGGGGGAGTTTACAATGAAAGTAGAAGTATTTGAAAGCGAGCAAGGTAATTATAATTTACAAGACTATGAAAAGACATATCAGGACTTTGATTGGGATAAAGTGAAAAAAGCTTTCTCATGGAATGAAACAGGAAAAATAAATATGGCTTATGAGTGTATTGATCGTCATGTTGATAATGGTAAAGGCGATAAAATTGCACTTAATTATAGAGATGAAAAACGTAAAGAACAATATAGTTTTAATGAGTTGAAAGTGCTATCAAATAAGGCTGCCAACGTTTTAGTAGATAAAGCGAATGTTCAAAAAGGGGATCGTGTATTTATCTTTATGCCAAGAACGCCTGAACTATATTTTGCCTTTCTGGGTATTCTAAAAATTGGTGCTATCGTTGGTCCATTATTTGAAGCTTTTATGGAAAAAGCGGTAACTGATAGATTAGAAAATAGTGAAGCAAAAGTCATTGTTACTACAAATAGTTTACTAGGCAGAATTCCTAAGGATAAATTACCTCACTTAGAAACAATAGTAGTTGTTGATGATGAAGTTGATGAACAATATGTTGATTTCAATAAAGAATTGAATCAAGCAAGTGAAGAATTTGATATTGAGTGGTTAAAAGAAGATGATGGTTTAATCTTACATTACACATCAGGTTCTACTGGTCAACCTAAAGGGGTATTACACGTTCAAAAAGCAATGTTACTTCATTATATTTCAGGTAAATATGTATTAGATTTAAAAGAAGACGACATTTACTGGTGTACAGCTGATCCTGGTTGGGTTACAGGTACATCTTATGGTGTGTTTGCACCGTGGTTAAATGGTGTTACAAATTGTATAGCTGGTGGTCGATTCTCCCCTGAACAATGGTATAGCATGATTGAAACATTTAAAGTAACAATTTGGTATACTGCGCCTACAGCATTAAGAATGTTAATGAGCGCTGGTGATGATGTAGTAGAAAAATATGATCTATCATCATTACGTTCAATTTTATCTGTTGGTGAGCCACTTAACCCTGAAGTTATTAAATGGTCTAAAGATGTATATGATAAACGTGTATTAGATACATGGTGGATGACAGAAACAGGGGGCCATATGATTGTGAATTATCCTGCAGTTGACGTTAAATTAGGTTCTATGGGTAAACCATTACCGGGAATAGAAGCTGCTATTATAGATGACTCAGGTAATGTATTACCACCGAACAGAATGGGTAATTTAGCTATTAAAAAGGGTTGGCCATCTATGATGTATTCAATTTGGAAAAACCCTGAAAAATATAATTCTTACTTTATTGGAGATTGGTACGTTTCTGGTGATTCAGCATATCAAGATGAAGATGGTTATTTCTGGTTCCAAGGCCGTGTTGATGACGTTATTATGACTGCTGGTGAGCGTGTAGGTCCATTTGAAGTAGAATCGAAATTAGTTGAGCATGAAGCAGTAGCTGAAGCGGGTGTTATCGGTAAACCAGATCCTGTCAGAGGCGAAATTATCAAAGCCTTTATTTCATTACGCCAAGGCTATGAACCTTCTGATGAGCTAAAAGCAGATATTCGTAAATTTGTTAAAGAGGGGCTATCAGGTCATGCAGCACCAAGAGAAATAGAATTTAAAGATAAATTACCTAAAACACGTTCTGGTAAAATTATGAGACGTGTGTTAAAAGCTTGGGAGCTTAATTTAGATGCAGGCGATTTAAGTACGATGGAAGATTAAACTTTAATGAATATAAGTAAGCTAGGACAATTATTGGTCCTAGCTTTTTTAATGATTAAAGTTGACCTAAGACGAAATAAAGGTTTTTGAGTTCATACTATGATGTATTTTTACTTTAAATGTTTATATTTATAAAATAAATTTATTTAAATTAGCAGATTTATCATAAAATTAAGTTAAATTTTACACAAATCATTGGAAACGCTCTCAAAAATTCGACATCGCTTACATTGTTAGTTATTATTAATATGTAAGATTAAAAGAAACCTTAAGCAACTGATTTGAGGTATTCTTACATAAATCAAATTATAATTAACAAGGGGTTGAAATAAGTTGGCACATTTATCAGATTTAGATATTGCTAATCAATCAGAACTAAAACCTATTGGAGAAATCGCTGAAAAAGCTGGAATCCCAGCAGACGCATTAGAACAATATGGTCACTATAAAGCTAAGATTGATATCAATCAAATCAAACCAAAAGACAACAAAGGGAAAGTCGTTTTAGTAACTGCAATGAGTCCAACACCAGCAGGTGAAGGTAAATCTACAGTTACTGTTGGATTATCTGATGCGTTCAACGAATTAAAGAAAAATGTAATGGTAGCTTTACGTGAACCAGCATTAGGACCTACATTTGGTATTAAAGGTGGGGCAACTGGTGGAGGTTATGCGCAAGTATTACCAATGGAAGATATTAACTTACACTTCAATGGTGACTTCCACGCAATTACTACTGCAAATAATGCTTTATCTGCATTTATCGATAACCATATACATCAAGGTAATGAATTAGGCATTGATGTACGTCGTGTTGAATGGAAACGTGTATTAGACATGAACGACCGTGCATTACGTCATGTAAATGTTGGTTTAGGTGGACCTACTAACGGTGTACCTCGTGAAGATGGTTTCAATATTACAGTTGCCTCAGAAGTAATGGCAATCTTATGTTTAGCTCGTAATATTAATGACTTAAAAGAAAAAATTAGCCGTATTACTATTGGTTACACTCGTGATCGTAAACCAGTTACAGTTGCAGACTTAAAAGTTGAAGGCGCATTAGCAATGATTCTTAAAGATGCTATTAAACCTAACTTAGTTCAAACTATTGAAGGTACACCTGCATTAGTTCATGGTGGACCATTCGCTAACATTGCACATGGTTGTAACTCAATTTTAGCTACTGAAACAGCACGTGATCTTGCAGACATCGTTGTAACAGAAGCAGGATTCGGTTCAGACCTTGGTGCTGAAAAATTCATCGACATTAAAGCTAGAGAAGCTGGTTTTGAACCTTCAGCAGTAGTTTTAGTTGCAACAGTCCGTGCCCTTAAAATGCATGGTGGCGTAGCTAAAGATGACTTAAAAGAAGAAAATGTTGAAGCAGTTAAAGCTGGTATTGTTAACTTAGAACGTCATGTTAACAACATCCGTAAATTTGGTGTTGAACCAGTTATCGCATTAAATGCATTTATTCATGATACAGATGCTGAAACTGAAGCTGTAAAAGCTTGGGCTAAAGAAAATAACGTTAGAATCGCTTTGACTGAAGTATGGGAAAAAGGCGGTAAAGGTGGCGTTGAATTAGCTAACCAAGTACTTGAAGTTATTGAACAACCAAATGATTTCAAATTCTTATATGATTTAGATCAATCATTAGAAGAAAAAATTGAAACAATCGTTAAAGATATCTATGGTGGTTCTTCAGTTACATTTAGTAAAAAAGCTAAAAAACAACTAAAAGAATTTACTGACAATGGTTGGGGTCAATATCCAATCTGTATGGCTAAAACTCAATATTCATTCAGTGATGATGCAACTGCTTTAGGTGCTCCAACTGATTTTGATATTACTATTAGAGAATTAGAGGCTAAAACAGGTGCAGGATTTATTGTTGCATTAACAGGTGCAATCATGACTATGCCTGGATTACCTAAAAAACCAGCTGCATTAAATATGGACGTTACAGAAGACGGCCATGCAGTAGGCTTATTCTAGTAGATTGAAGTACCGACTATTATAATGTACTATTATGTTACGTTGAAAACTGTCGACAAAGCGCAAAACTTTGTCGGCAGTTTTTTTATGAATTTGCTTTTGAAACAAAATATGAATTTAATTAAATAAGATATTTCATCAGTTATGCAGATTGATTATTATTTAATTGCGGTTTTGTAAGTAAATGGTCATAGATATGATAACGTTTAGCGTGGCGGTATTCCTCTTTATCGATTACACCTTCAACAAGCATTCGTTTTAATACATAATGTTGACGATCAACACTGATTTTGACTTCTTTATAAGTTTTTAATTCACCATTCTCTTCATACGGTGTATACATATACGGGCTTTGTAATAAACCAATAAGGTAAGCAGACTGTGCAATATTTAAATCTTTCGGTGGAATACCGAATAAACTATAGGACGCAGACGCAATACCTGTAATATTGTTACCTTCATAATCTCTACCGAAAGGTACAATATTTAAATATGTATAGATGATTTCATTTTTTGACAATAAATTTTCAAGACGCATTGCTAAAATAAGCTCATTTGCTTTTCGACTATATGTTTTTTTACTTGATAGCACTTGGTTTTTAACTAATTGCTGAGTAATTGTACTACCACCAGTGCTTTGATCAAGATTAAATACATCTTGTATCATTGCTCGTACGAGTGCTTTTGGAAGGATACCTTTATGTTTATAAAACATGGTATCCTCGGAAGAGGTAAGGGCTTTAATGACATTTGGATTGACGTGTTTAGGACCTACTATTAGAGAGTTCTCAGATTTATCATATTCACTTAAGACATCAGAATTTTCATGATTTATTAAATCGTCACCTGCAAAATGCAAGACTTTCTGTTTTAATTCACGGTCACTTATTTTAGACGATTCATGCGTTAAATGATTAAAATAAATAACTGTACCTATAAATCCTATTAAACATATAAATAACCCAACACTAAATAATCCTACAATTGCATGTTTCGTTTTTTTGTAGAACTTTTCAAATGAATTAAACTTAGTATCTCTATTAATGTTGGTTAACATCTCTTTCACCTTAAGCTTCCTGAAATTTAAATATAGTATACCATAATCACTGATTTGACTTTTATATTTTTAATACTTATAATTAATTACAATTCAATATATTTTGGATAAGAGGACAAGTAATATATTTGTGATTTCCAGAGAGTTAGTGGTAGCTGTGAACTAATAGTTGCACTTATATGAATACACCTCATTATGAATTGTCCAACGTTTATTAATGAACGTATCATTGATAGAGTGAATAGCAATATGCTATTTAAGTATGGTGGTAACGTGCTCAAGCGCCCTTACATTTAACGATGTATGGGTGCTTTTTATTTTTCATAAATAGAGTATAGATCACTAAATATTAAAAATAAGTCTTTGTTTAGGAGGAATATAGATGTCAAACGCTTTAATTGAAGAGTTACAATGGAGAGGTTTAATTTATCAACAAACAGATGAAAGTAGCATTGAAGAATTATTAAATAAGGAACAAATTTCTTTATATTGTGGTGCTGACCCTACTGCTGATAGTCTGCATATTGGTCATTTACTTCCCTTTATGACTCTAAGACGTTTCCAAGAACATGGTCATCGACCTATCGTTCTAATTGGTGGGGGAACTGGTATGATTGGTGATCCATCCGGTAAATCTGAAGAACGTATACTACAAACAGAAGACCAAGTAGAGGCTAACGTTGAGGGTATTAGTGCTCAAATGCATAAATTATTTGAATTTGGTACTGATAAAGGTGCCATTTTAGTTAATAACAAAGATTGGTTGAGTCAAATCTCATTAATTAGTTTCCTAAGAGACTATGGTAAACATGTTGGTGTGAACTACATGTTAGGTAAAGATTCTATTCAATCTCGCCTTGAGAATGGTATATCTTACACTGAATTCACTTATACTATACTTCAAGCTATCGACTTTGGTCATTTAAACCGTGAATTAAATTGTAAATTACAAGTTGGTGGTTCAGATCAATGGGGTAATATCACTAGTGGTATTGAATTAATGCGACGTATGTATGGACAAACTGAAGCATATGGTTTAACAATTCCTTTAGTTACGAAATCGGATGGTAAGAAATTTGGTAAATCAGAATCAGGTGCTGTATGGTTAGACGCTGACAAAACAAGCCCTTATGAATTTTACCAATTTTGGATTAATCAATCAGATGATGATGTCATTAAATTCTTGAAATACTTCACATTTTTAGATAAAGATGAAATTAATCGTCTCGAAGAATCTAAAAATCAAGAACCTCATTTAAGAGAAGCGCAAAAAGCCTTAGCGGAGAATGTTACAGAATTTATTCATGGTAAAGAGGCATTAGATGATGCCATTCGTATTTCTAAAGCTTTGTTTAGCGGCGATTTAAAGTCATTATCAGGCAAAGAATTAAAAGAAGGCTTCAAAGATGTTCCTCAAGTTGAATTATCAACTGAAACTTCAAATATTATTGATGTCTTAATTGAAACAGGCATTGCGACGTCTAAACGCCAAGCACGTGAGGATGTTAATAACGGTGCTATATATATTAATGGGGAAAGACAACAATCAGTAGACTATGAATTAAGCAATGAGGATAAAATAGATGATGAATTTACAATCATTCGTCGTGGTAAGAAAAAATATTTCATGGTTAACTATAAATAATAAGGTGTAATTTTATTGGCAATGTAGCGAAATCTTATAGACTTTGCGCATTGCCCTTTTTATGAAAAATAAATAGAGTACGGGTATAATAAATGTGTTATAAAGATTAAAAAGAAGTGATGAAATGACCAATAATAAAGAAGAAATTTTAATGAGTAGCTTTAGAGATTTGTTTAATAAAATAGGTTGGCTAAATAAGGATAAAATGGAACAGGCACTTAAGGGGTTCAAATCATCTGAAGTTCATTGCGTTGAAGCGATTAAAGAATATCAGAATCCCAATGTACAATATTTGGCGAATAAGCTATTTATGACAAGAGGTGCAATTAGTAAATTAACAAAACGTTTGCAGCAAAAAGGTTTAATTGAAAGTTTTAAAAGTAAAGACAATAAAAAAGAAATATATTTTAAGTTAACTACACAGGGTGAAAGCGTTTATCAAATTCACTCTGAATTACATGAAACGTTTCAAAAAAGAGATCAAAGTGTTTTTGACAGCATGACAGAAGATGAATTTAACAATATGATGACCTTCATTAATAGGTATAATCAACATTTGGATCAACTAATCGAACAAGAGCATCGATCATTATAAGAGATTAAACTTAAAAACTCGCTTACAGGTTAAGCGAGTTTATATGTTATATATTGTTGACAAGGAAACAAAAAGAGAGTGTATTTTGTTGACGTGGAAACAATATATAGGAGGCACATATGTCAAAATTAAATGATAGTCAAGTATCTAGAGAAATTATGATAGCTGCTTGGGCAATAGCATTGGGAGCTATAGCACCTATGTTAGATTCAACAATGATTAACATTGTAATCAAACAGCTTAACAACACATTTAATACAACAATTGAAATCACTCAGTGGGGGATAACAGGATATGTCCTTGCTTTAGCGCTAGTTATTCCAATAGCAGGATGGCTGGTTAATCAATTTAATGGTAAGTATGTATTTATCGGAGCCTCAATTCTATTCGGAATTACATCTGTATTAGCTGGTATTAGTTGGAATGCAGAGAGTTTTATTGTGTTCAGAATAATTCAGGGAATGTCTGCGGGCATAATTACAACGTTAATGTTCACGCTATTGATTAAGACAACGGGTCAAGACAATATTGGGAAAGTCATGGCTGTCGTAAGTACACCTATGATATTCGGGCCCATCTTAGGACCAGTTATTGGTGGATTTATAATTCATATTGTGTCTTGGCGCTGGATGTTCTTTATTAATGTCTTAGTCGTAATCATCGCTATATTATTGCAAATTAAATATTTACTGAACTTTGTCCCTTTTAATAAAAGTAAGTCCATTGACATTTTAGGAATGATACTGTTAGGTCTTATTAGCATATCAACCATATACGGCTTAACAAAAGCAAGTGATTACCATAGTTTTTATAATAGAACTACTATTCTTCTTTTAATTATTGGTTGTATTATGATACTTATATATTATATTCATAATAAAGTTAAACATGATAATACTATTTTGCCGTTGTCACTTTTTTGTAAGGGAAATTATACAGCATCGTTTATAGGCTTATTTCTCTCAAACATAGGTATAATGGGACCTATGGTCATAATTCCGTTATATTTTCAGACATTTAAGCATTACACTCCTATTGAAGCAGCTTTAGCTCTGATACCACAGGGAATAGGAATGCTTATTACAAGACCATACTTGGGGAAATTAATCGATCAGTATGGAGCGAAATGGGTGGTTTTAATAAGTGTTATAATCTCGATGTTTGGATCAATACCTTTATTATTTATTACAGATCATACTAGTATCATTGCTCTATCCATCATCTTATTTTTAAGAGGATGTAGTATTGGGGGCATTAATTTAGGTTTAACTACTGATACATATATGGGCATTAAAGAGAGCGTATTAGCTGAAGCGGGTGTGGGAATTAATATGATTGAAAATATTGGTTCGAGTTTTGGAACAGCTTTCATAGCAACAATTATTAGAGTTGTAATAAATCAATTAGGTAAATCCTTGATGCACAATATAATCGCTTATCATGCTAGATTCTTAGTATCAGTCATTACATTATTTTTAATCATCGTTCCAGGACTATTTCTTACCCAGAAGTCAAAGGCGACAATTTAAGCATTAAGAAGGCCAGTAATTGATTTTGAATAATCATTTACTGGCCTTATGAGTAAATTCTGTTCTTTTGTTAGAAAAACTATTGTATAAATTGACTGTTTCGACTATTGTCTGATTCAGAGTCAGATGATTGATTAGATGATATATCGGACTGGCTTTTTAGATTAACATTAACTGTTAGCGTTTTTCCATCACGTATGACAGTTAGTTTAGCAGTCTCACCAGGCTTCTTATTTTGATACAGATAAGTTCTTAAATCAGTATCTTCTTTTACAGTTTTATCATCTATTTTAGTAATGATATCTCCTGTTTTTAATTCACTTGAGCGACTTACTTTAGCAACATAAATACCATCATCACGATCTGTGTTTAATTCTTTTTTATAAGAATCAGGAATATCACTTAAATTTAGTAAACCAATTCCTATAGAAGGGCGTTCAATTTTACCGTTTTTAACAAGTTGTTCAATAGTTACTTTAACTTCATTACTTGGAATAGCAAAACCAATACCTTCTACTTGCTCAGCGGCTATCTTCATAGAGTTGATACCAACCAAGTTACCATTAATATCTACTAATGCACCACCAGAGTTACCAGGGTTTATTGCAGCATCAGTTTGCAAGACGTTAACTTTAGTACCACCAGAAGTAGTATTTGACTCAATTGTACGCTCATTCGCTGAAATAATTCCAGAAGTAACTGAATTAGCAAATTCCAAACCTAGAGGATTACCCATAGCGAATACACTATCTCCTGTTTGCACTTTAGAAGAATTAGCAAATTTAATTGATTTGATACCCTTAGTATTATCTATTTTCAAGACAGCTATATCTGATACAGTATCCTTCCCAATTAACTTCGCTTTAACTTGTTTACCACTATGTAATTGGACTTTAATTTCAGAAGCACCACTTATCACATGGGTGTTTGTCACAATATAAGCAGAATTATTATTGATTTGATAGATGACACCAGAACCAATACCTGCTTCTTCAGATTCGGATGATGATTTACCTTGTAAAAAATCTTCTAAGCCATTAGCTTTTTGCATATTAATGACACCTACTATCGCAGGTGATACATCTTTAATCATTGCATTAACAGATTTATATTTATCACTTTTTCCGTCTAATACATTTCCACCTTTACTATTATTGGCTTCTTGAACTTGGGCACCACCATTATCTATTCCAACTAAACCCATTATTTTACTAGCACCTAAGACAAGTAAAGCACCTATCACACCAGCAATCAATGCAACGATAATTGTTTTAAACCATGGGAATTTAGGTTTTCCAGGTTGAGGTTGCTGATAGTTGTTATAAATTGATTGATTCTCTTGATTAAATTCAGACATATTTAACCTCCATTATAATATTAACCCTTTATTTAATTATGAAAGGTTTAATTAAATTTTGCCAGTAATCCACCATCAGACTTTAGATGTATCTTTTGATTAGTTGTTCATAAATAAGGATAATGATAAAATCAATAAAGTATAGAAATCAATAAGCAGGTGACATGATGTATCAATTTATAAGTAGACTATTAGATTTGATATTAGTCAAAATGGCTAAATCATTGTATGTTATTGGAAAGGAGAATATACCTAAAGATAACAAATACGTAGTAACATGTACTCATGAAAGTTATAATGAAGTGATTATGTTAGGTATGGCATTAGTTCCTAATGAAATTCATTACATGGCTAAAAAGGAATTATTTAATAACAAGTGGTTTGGACAATTTTTAACTTCATTGAATGCTTTTCCTGTTGACCGTGAAAATCCAGGACCAAGTACATTGAAAAGACCAGTTAATTTGTTAAAAGAAAATAAAACTGTTGGTATCTTCCCAACGGGACATCGTACATCAGCTGAAGGGGCTCCATTAAAAAGAGGCGCTTCAACTATTGCAATGTTAGGCAAAGCGCCAATTTTACCAGCAGCCTATGTTGGACCTAAAAAATTACATGGCTTAATTACTGGTCAGGCACTTATTAAATTTGGTGAGCCAATTTATCAATCAGATATTCCTAAAGATTTAAAAAGAAATGAAAAAATAGATTATTTAACACATGAAATTGAAAGACGTACAGCACAATTACAAAAAGAACTACACTTAATTCAAGATAGTTTAGAAAAATAAATTATAGTAACTAATTAACAATAAACACTCTATTTAATGACTCTAATAGTTATTTTAATAGGGTGTTTTTGTTTTTAAATATACACTTAATTAATTTCGGTGAGTTTAATATGTGAATTGTTATTTTTATAAACTTATTTAAATTTAAAATTTTACATTTATATGTTTAAGAGCTTTAACGTGTTAGATACCTATATGCTCATTATATTTTTAAAATGATTTAAAATTGACACATCAAAAGCGCTTACATTTATGATAAATTAATAAAGGAACTATATACATAACTTAGTTATATATAAATTATTTGAATAATACGTGTTTTGGGAGTGAGTAGAATGTTTAAGTTTTTTCAAAATTTAGGTAGATCTTTAATGCTACCAGTAGCTGTTTTGCCCGCTGGCGCAATTATCGTAGGTATAGGTAATTTGCTTAAAGCATTAAATTTATTACCAACAGTGTCGTTGTTCTTCACTACTGTGGGGACAGCAATACTAGGTCAACTAGGGCTTATCTTTGCAATTGGTGTAGCAATAGGCATGGCTAAGAAAAACGATGGTGCAGTGGCTTTAGCAGGTGCATTAGGATATGCACTGGTTGTAAAAGTTTTATCTCCAGAGTTTATAGCACCATTATTTAATATAAAAGAAAGCGCTGTGAACGATGGATTTAGTAAGATGGATAATTCAAATGTGTTTATAGGGATTATTATTGGATTAATCGCGGCTTATTGTTATAACAAATTCAGTGATGTTGAATTACCAACAGCGTTATCATTCTTTAGTGGTAAGCGATTAGTTCCAATCATGACTGTTTTCTATTGTACGTTCTTAATTGCGATTTTATTATTTGCTTGGCCATTTATATATTCAGCAATTGTAGCTTTTGGTAAATGGCTAATTGGTTTTGGACCATTCGGTGCATTCCTATACGGCTTCTTTAACCGACTATTAATTCCTACTGGGCTTCACCATGCATTAAATGCTGTGTTCTGGTTTGATACAGCAGGAATTAACGATATCGGTAAATTCCAAACTGGACAAGATGCAATCAAAGGTATTACTGGTCGATATCAAGCAGGGTTCTTCCCAATTATGATGTTTGGTATGCCAGCTGCAGCGTTGGCGATGTATCACACCGCTGAATCTGCTCAGAAAAAACAAGTATATGGTTGGTTTATAGCAAGTTCCATTTCTGCATTTATGGTTGGTGTAACTGAACCGATTGAATTTGCATTTATGTTTGTTGCACCGGTATTATTTGTAATCCATGCATTATTAACCGGTTTGTCATTATTTATAGCTGCACTATTCCATTGGACAGCAGGATTCTCATTTAGTGCAGGTTTAATTGATTACGCATTATCACTAATCAATCCAGTGGCTAATCATCCGTTAATGATTTTAGTTCAAGGCATTGTATTCTTCGCTTTATATTACTTTATCTTTAGATTTGTCATTAAAATCTTTAACCTCAACACAATTGGTCGTGGTGACAATTTATTAGCTGATCCAACTGTTAATACGACTGAGAAAGATGGGGCAGAAACTACAAGTAAAAGCAAATATCATCACACAGCAAGTCAAATCTTAGAAGGATTAGGTGGTAGTGAAAATATTACTACATTAACCAATTGTGCTACTAGATTAAGAATGGAATTAAAGGATAATTCTATTATTGACGAACAAAAAATTAGAAATGCAGGAGCGGTAGGCGTAACCAAAAATGGTCAACACTCAGCACAAGTTATAATTGGCACTCATGTACAGCAAGTCGCAGATGAAATTGAAAAGCAAATGTAAAATTTATAGTTTCATTTTTTAAAAGTATTAAGACAGACAAAATATGTCTTACTGATTTGATAAGATATAACCATATTGATAAATATCTGTTGTTCAATTAACTGATGAATTTTAGGAGGCTACCTAGAATTCATCAGTTTTTTATTATTGACATTGAGATATAAGACGTTAAGATTATAAGTATCAGAATATTCAAAAATAATGGAGCGAAAAGTCATGAAATCAATTTTGTTTGATGTAGACGGTGTATTCTTAAGTGAGGAACGTTGTTTCGATACGTCAGCTTTAACTATAGAGACATTACTCAAAAGTGAACATTTTTTAGGTTTAGATAAATCATTTAAATTAAATGCGTTAAGTGACGAAACTATAAATGATATTCGCAGTAAAGTATTTAATGATGATATCATTCTTAATCGATTAAAATCAATGGGATTAAATTCAAATTGGGATATGTTATTTGTCGTTTTTTGCATACATTTTATCCATTTGATGAAAGAATTTACAGTTCAAGAGATTAAAGACATAATAACTGATAATCATTTTTCAGTAAAAAGTATTCAAGAAATTCAATCAATGATTAACAAAAATTTTAGAATTGATTATGAACTTCCTATGAATTTTATTAGTCAAAGTCTAGGTGGTAAAGATAATATTTATGCCGAGTTGCAACAATATGCTAGAGAAGAATTAAATGTTAATGATGCAAGCCTCTTTAAACTTAAAGGACCTCTATGGTTTGTTGCAAGAGATTTATACCAAGAATTATACTTAGGTTCTGAATTATTTAAGCAAGTTGAAGAAAAGCCATCTATTCTTGAGGGCATTAATGGTTTTATTTATCACGAAACTGTTCTTAGACCTGTTGAAGAGATTAAGTCCTTGCTTAGTACTTTAAAAGAAAGAGGCTATCATCTTGCAATAGCTACAGGTAGACCTAGAACTGAAACATTAGTTCCATTTGAATCTTTAGGTTTAAAAGCGTTCTTTTCAGATAATCACATTGTTACTGCAAGTGATGTTATGGAAGCTGAAAATGAATATCCTGACTTTATACCTCTAGGTAAGCCTAATCCTTTTTGCTATATTGCTACTCTATATGGAAATAACAAGGAGAATTATAAACAATTCATTAGCCAACAAGATCAAATTGTAAATAAAGAAGATGTAATCATTGTTGGTGACTCACTGGCTGATTTATTCTGTGCTAAACAAATAGGTGCTACTTTTATAGGAACATTAACAGGTTTAAAAGGGCAAGAGGCTCGTAAAGAATTGGAGCATCATGAAGCGGATTATATTGTTGATCATATAGGTTTGATTAAAAATATTTTATTGTAAGGTTAATTCACCATAAATTGATATTAAATCATTAGTATTAATACGCCCCTCAGTGATGAAGTAAAATCCATCATAGAGGGGCATAATTATTTCAAGTAGATATAGTAGTGATTCTTCAAAAAGATTAGTTATTTGACTGAGAGTGTAGTTCCATATATTTTATCGAAACCACCCACATCATATAGTTCATTGATAATATCCTCAGTAACAGGTTGATCAATTGATAATACCATCATCGCTTGGCCTCCTTGTATATTTCTGCCAAGTGACATTGATGCAATATTAATATTTTGTCTACCTAGTAGCTGACCAGTTAAACCGACCATACCAGGCTTGTCACCATGATAAGAAACAAGTTGATAGGCATTAGGTTTAAAGTCAACAGAGTAATCATTAATACGTACAATACGAGCACCAAAGCCAGCTATTACCGTGGCACCAATTTTTACTTCTTCCGTATCACTTACTAAATGAACTTGAATATAATTACTAAAAGTACCTTGTGATGCTCTTTTTTCAACGTTACGTGTTACACCTTGTTCATTTAAAAGTGCAAAAGCATTAATGATATTAACACGATCTCCTAAATCCTGTTGTAAAATTTGTTTTACAATTGACCGTGTAATTAAGTCAGTTTCCTGTTTAGCGACATCACCATTAAAAGTCACCTTGATTTCTCTCGGTGCACCTTCAATTAATTGAATGGCTAATTCACCAGATAACTCACCTATTTCAATCCATTGTTGTGTTATTTCATCTATATCATTGAAACTAATTTTTGGCGCATTGACTGCGTGTGTTACATTACCGTTTTCCAGTATATCTATAATTTCTTCTGACACTGATACTGCAACTTTCTCCTGAGCCTCAATAGTTGATGCACCTAAGTGTGGCGTAACAATGATTTTATCATGCTCAATTAATGGTGAATCGGTAGGGGGTTCATGTTCAAATACGTCTAATGCAGCACGTGCAATCTGATTATTATTTAGTGCATTTAATAAATCATCTTCATTGATGATACCGCCTCTTGCGACGTTAATAATTTGCAATGTTGGTTTTGCTTTTGAAAAGAAATCAGCATTCACAATACCTCTTGTTTTAGGTGTTAATGGCGTATGAACTGTTACAAAATCAGCTTGTCTAGCTATTTCATCTATGGTAGCAAGTTTAACGCCTAATTGCTGTGCTTTATCTTCAGTAAGATAAGGGTCATAAGCTAACACTTTCATACCGAAACTTTGAAGACGTTGTGCTACACCAATACCTATTCGTCCTGCACCTATGACACCTAATGTTTTCTGATAAAGTTCGACCCCCTTAAACGCTTTTCTATTCCATTCCTTATTTTTTAAAGATGCATGCGCTTGAGGAATATTTCTAGCCATCGCTAAAATCATAGCTACTGAATGTTCAGTTGCAGAAATAGTATTACCATCAGGTGCATTAATGACTAAAATACCTTGGAGAGTAGCAGCGTCAATATCAATATTGTCTACGCCAACGCCAGCACGGGCGATAACTTTCAAATTACTAGCCTTTTCAATGACTTGTTGAGTAACTTGCGTCTGACTACGAACAATTAAACCCTCGTAATCACCTATAATATCTAATAGTGATTGTTCATCTAAATCCGTTTTAATATCGACGTTAAAATCAGAATGGTTTAATAAACTTTGTAATCCATCTGTTGAAATAGGGTCTGACACTAGAATATTATGCTTCACTATGAATCACCTCTGAAAATTTTGTTAAGCCTTTACCAATATAATTCGTTTGACGGTAATCTGTAAGTATAATCTCTAAAGTACTTATCACTGAAAGCATATCGAAAGGTGAGACTTTACCCATATGTCCGATACGTAAAATCTTTCCTTTCAATTTACCTTGACCACCAGCAATTGTAATATTAAATCTTGTTTTTAAAGTTGATTTAATATGAGTTAATTCATCTTTGGATGTTGGTATAAATGATGTTACCGTAGGGGAAGCGAAATCATCTTCTACTAAAAGTTCCAAATCTAATGCATTTAAAGCTAATCTTAGACCGTCTCTAATAATATAGTGACGTTTAATGGTATTTTCAAATCCTTCAGAATGAATTAATTCAGCATAAGCGTTTACAGCTCTAAATAACCCGACATTTGGTGTAAAAGGAGTAGAATCTTGTTGAAGTGAGTCAAAGTATTTATTTAAATTTAAGTAAAAGCGTGGTGTAGTCACTTCTTTGAAACGTTTCAATGCACGATCATTATAAGCTACGAATGCTAGACCAGGTGGCAACATAATTGCTTTTTGACTCCCAGAAACTAACACATCTATGTAGTCACGCTCTAAATTAACATCTACAGCACCAATACAACTCACACCATCTACAACAAAGTAGATATCTTGATTGAATGTTTTCAATGCTTTACCAAGTTCACCTACAGGATGTAGGACAGCTGTTGACGTTTCGCAGAATTGAGTAAATACAGCACTGATTTGATGATTTAAATTGTTAAGATATGTTATGAATTCTTTAACATCAATGGATTGTCCCCATTCCACATTATATATGTGTACATTTTTATAGT
Source organism: Staphylococcus haemolyticus (assembly GCF_006094395.1). Lineage (NCBI taxonomy): Bacteria > Bacillati > Bacillota > Bacilli > Caryophanales > Staphylococcaceae > Staphylococcus > Staphylococcus haemolyticus. The sequence continues at coordinate 1,152,786 of NZ_CP035291.1, forward strand.
ATGTCTCAGCAATTTGTTTAAAGCGATTGCCAAATGCGCCTGACACTATAACGACAAAATGATCATCGGGATTAACTATATTTAACATACTTGCTTCTAAGACACTAGTGCCACTTGATGTTAAAATCATAACTTCATTTTCTGTACCAAAAATGGGTTTTAAATTGTTAAATGCTTTTTTAGCTATAGATTCAAAATCTGGTGAACGGTGACCAACCATAGGTAAACCTAAAGCATGATTGATTTCCTTTGGAACTGGAGTAGGTCCTGGTGTTAATAAAAGTGGTTCATAATAATTCATTAAATTTCCTCCCACGGTATAAGATTTAATCATTTTACCAAATATTCTGATAATTTAAAAGAGTAATCACCATGTTTATATGAGATTCATGGTGAAACTAGCGCAATTCTAACAATTATTGAATTGACGCTTGAATTTTAATTTCTACATTATTACGTATAGAATTCGAAATCATACAATTATTATCAGCTATTTCTAATAATTTAGGAAGCCGTTTCTCAAGATTCTCTTTGTCTTCCGCAGTCACTGAAATTTTAGGATAATGTGTTATTGTTACCATTTTAAACTTACCATTCTCGAATAGGGCAGTACCTACTGAATTATTTATCAGATTGATGTCGGTAAATTTTGCTCTTTCTAACGTTGCTGCCAATGAGATGATATAACAAGACGATGCAGCTGAAACTAATAATTCATCAGGATTTGTACCTACTCCATTACCACCGAGCGGTGCAGGTATAGAAATTTGTTCAGAAATAATGTCTCCATTAACAGTTCCAACTTCTTCTCTTCCACCACGCCATTTTGTTTGTACTTTAAAATCATGCTTAACCATTTATGTTTAACCTCCACTTATAATATGGTAATTTAAGTGTAGTTTAAAGTGTGACATAATTAAAGAAAGGTGACTTTTATGAAAATTAATAAACCTAATCAAGCATTTCAAATAGTTGCTCATCGTGGTTTATCTAATCATTTTCCAGAAAATACTCTTGTTGGTTTTAAGGCGGCTTTAATGCAACATGTTGATATGTTAGAAATAGATGTACATTTCAGTAAAGACAATCATTTGGTTGTTATACATGATGACACTATTAATCGAACTTCGAATGGTGAAGGAAAAGTAAAAGACTATACACTTGAAGAATTGTTAAAATTTGATTTTGGAGTAAAACATGATAAATCCTTTCAAAATACTAAGATTTCGACATTTGAAGAGGTGTTATCCTTAATTAAAAATTTTTCAAAAAAGTTACTTATTGAGATTAAAGTTCCACATCAATATCCAGGAATTGAAGAAGCTGTATTGAATGCTTTAGAAATATATAAAGTTCCTAAATACAAAGCAATCATTCAATCTTTTGATGAAGATTGTGTGAAACGTTTAAACTCATTGGATAGTGAGTATCAATTAGGGCTGCTTATTAGTAGAAAGAAATATTGGTATAAATCTCCAAATTTTGAAGAAATATCTGATTATGCAAATTTTATTAATCCTAATTACAAATTAGTTAATTCTAGATTTATAAAAAATGCACATAGTCAATCATTGAAGGTTATTCCATATACTGTGAATAAACCGAAAGACGCTAAAAAACTTATCAACCTTGGCGTAGATGGCATTATTTCTGATTTACCAGAGGATATCTTTAGATTATAAAATCACTTAGATCATCTATGAATAAAAAAACCACCCATTCCATAAGGAAGGGTGGTTGTTCATTATCATGAACTTATCTTGAGTAGTACTCAACGATTAATTGTTCATTAATTTCAGCTGGTAATTCGCTACGTTCAGGGAAGCGTACGAAAGTACCTTTTAAGCTATCTGCATCAAAGTCTAAGTATTCTGGTACGAAATTATTAATTTCAACAGATTCTTTGATGATGTCTAAGTTTTGTGATTTTTCACGTACAGTGATAACTTGACTAGGTTTTAATGAATATGATGGAATATCAACACGACGACCATCAACTTCAACGTGACCGTGACCAACTAATTGACGTGCTTGACGACGAGTGCGAGCTAAACCTAATGAATAAACAACTGCGTCTAAACGACTAGCTAATAAAATCATGAAGTTTTCACCATGTACACCATGTTGTTTACCAGCGATGTCAAATGTGTTACGGAATTGTCTTTCAGTCATTCCATATAAATAACGTAATTTTTGTTTTTCACGTAATTGTAAACCATATTCTGATAATTTTTTACGTTGGTTTGGACCGTGTTGTCCTGGTGCGTAAGGACGTTTTTCTAATTCTTTACCAGTACCGCTTAATGAGATACCTAAACGACGAGATTTTTTCCAGTTTGAACCTCTGAATCGAGCCATATTAAGACTCCTCCTTTTTCTTTTTTGTTGTTATGAATAAACAAAAAAGAGTGTTGCATGCCCAATAGGATATGTTGTTTTATGTGTCTTCACCTTATAGCGTCAGTTACGCGACACGTCCTCATCGGGAACAACATAGAGCTTATTGATATGCAACTGCTATTTTCGTTAATTCACACAAAGTTCATTGTAACAGTATTTTACAAAGTGTCAATACTTTTTAGTTATTTAGTTAGCTGTTTTTCAATAACTTTGACAATAACTTCTAAACCTTCCTTGTCTTCATTAGTAAATCGATCTGTGATAGGTGCATCAATATCTAGAACCCCAATTATTTCATCATTGACATGAATTGGAATAACTATTTCTGATTTACTATTTGCATCGCAAGCAATGTGGCCTGGGAACGCGTGTACATCTTTAACTAACTGAGTTTTATCTTCTGCAACTGCAGTACCACAGACACCTTTGCCAATTGCAATATGAACGCAAGCTGGATGACCTTGGAAGGGTCCAAGAATGAGTTCTTCATTTTCAATTAGATAAAAACCAACCCAATTAATTTGATCTAAATTATCATTTAATATAGCTGATGTATTGCTTAGAATTGCGATAAGGTTCTGTTCGTCTTCGATTAAACTTTGAAGCTGTTTCGTTAATAAATTATAATTTGTTTCTTTTATCAATGGCATATGCTTACCTCATTTTGTTATTTTTAATAAAAGTATAAATGGAAAAATTTATTCTATCAATTCATTCATTTACTATTTTAATGAAAGCGGTATTTGCGTTATAATAATGATAATATAGGAGGAGAATGAGATGGTTTTATACACAATATTAGCAATAATTATCATTGTTTTAATCATTGTAGGAATCATGTTTTATTTACGTTCTAATAAACGAAAAATTGTTGAAGAAGCTGAAGAACGTAAGTTAAAAGTTCAAAGATTACCTTTTGAAGAAAATTTAAAACAACTTTCTGAATTAAATTTAAAAGGTGAAACTAGAAAAAAATATGATGCCTTTAAGAGAGACACCTTAGACTATACAAATAACTATTTAGCACCTGTAGAGGAAAAAATCCACGATGCTGAAATTCAACTTGATAAGTTTCAATTTTCTGGAGCTCAAAGTGACATTGATGATGCACATGAATTAATGGATAAATATGAAGCTGGGTATCAACAACAAGTTGAAGACGTTAATGAAATTGTTTCTTTACATAAGGAAAATGAACAAGTTTATGAAAAGTGCAAGACTAATTATCGAGAAATGAAGCGTGATGTGTTAGCTAACAGACATCAGTTCGGCGATGCAGCTTCACCACTTGAAAAAAGAATTGAATCATTTGAGCCAGAACTTGAACAGTATGAAGAACTTAAAGAAGAAGGTAATTACGTTCAAGCACATAACCACATTATGGGTCTAAATGAATCTATGAATGAAGTCCAAAAGTATATGGATGAAATTCCAGAACTAATTAGAGAAGCCCAAAAAGAACTACCTGGACAATTTCAAGATTTGAAATATGGTTGTCGCGACTTAAAGATGAACGGTTATGATCTAGATCACGTTAAAATCGATGGTACGCTACAAAGCTTAAAGACAGAGTTGAATTTTGTAGAACCTATGATCAGTCGTCTTGAGTTAGATAATGCAAACGATAAACTTGAACAAATTAATGATAAGCTTGATGAAATGTATGATTTGATTGAGCATGAAGTTAAAGCTAAAAATGAAGTGGAAGAAACTAAAGAACAAATTACTGATGAATTGTTCAAAGCACGTGAGATGAATTACACATTACGTACAGAAATTGACTATATTCGTGAAAATTATTTCATAAATGAAAGTGATGTTCATAGCATTAGACAACATGAGAACGAAATTCAAAATTTAGTAGCTGTATATGATGAAATTCTTAAAGAAATGGCTAAATCTGCTGTACGTTACAGCGAAGTTAAAGACAACCTAGAATATTTAGACGATCACGTTAAAGTAATTAATGAGAACCAAGAAAAATTACAAAATCATCTTATTCAATTGAGAGAAGATGAAGCTGAGGCAGAAGATAATCTTTTAAGAATTCAATCTAAAAAAGAAGAAGTTTATCGTCGACTTTTAGCTTCAAATTTAACAAGTGTACCAGAAAGATTCATTATTATGAAAAATGAAATTGACCATGAAGTTCGTGAAACTAATGATCAATTTAGTGAACGTCCAATTCACGTTAAACAACTTAAAGATAAAGTTGCCAAAATTGTTATTCAAATGAATACTTTTGAAGATGAAGCAAATGATGTGTTGGTGAATGCCGTATACGCAGAACGTTTAATTCAGTATGGTAACCGTTATCGCAAAGATCATAATAATGTAGATAAGAGTTTAAACGAAGCAGAACGCTTGTTTAAAAATAATCGTTACAAACGATCAATTGAAATTTCAGAACAAGCACTTGAAAGTGTAGAACCTGGAATTACTAAATATATTGAAGATGAGGTAGCCAAAGGTTAATTACGCTTGTCTTATTGACAATAAAAATTTATAACTTTGGTAAGTAATAAATGTTAGGTTAAAGCAAATAAATAGTAGTCTATTTTGAGGTGGGATAATGAATTCGTAATGAATTCTATCCCATCTTTTTTGATTTGTTTAAAGTTATAGTAAGTTATTGAATTCAAGGGGGAGTTACTTTAATTCAGAACGCTTAATAAATAATGCTAAATAAGTTTTCAACTCAAAATCATTTAATTTGAGTTCGACGCCTTTTATTTTTATTTAAAAATAGTATAATGCTTTAGTATCTATTTTTGAATAATATGTCTATAAAAGATAAATTTACTAAGGGTAAATAAATAATTTAATAGAGAATGAAAGAGAGTGTTTTAAGTGATCTATTTTGATAATGCAGCCACTACAAAGCCTCATAAAGATGTACTCGATTCATTTAATAAAGTAAATGAAACTGTTTATTTCAATCCAAATAGTCCTCACAAGTGGGGGTTGCAAGCGGAGAAGGTGCTTCTACAAGCAAAGGAACGTATATCATCAATGCTATCTATAGGACAAAAAACAGATGTTATTTTCACAAGTGGTGCCACTGAATCGAATAATATAGCTTTAAAAGGTATTGCTTATCGTAAAAAGCAATTTGCAAATGAAATTATTACTTCCGTTTTAGAACATCCATCTGTCTTAGAAGTTATGAGATATTTAGAAGAAGATGGGTTTGTATTAAAATATGTTGATGTTAATGCGGATGGCCGTGTTGATATTGAACATTTAGCTTCATTGATGAATGACAAGGTCGGTCTTGTTTCTTGTATGTATGTGAATAATATTATGGGTCAAATTCAACCTATTGATGAAATAGTGGACATATTAAAAGATTATCCTAAAGCACATTTACACGTTGATGCAGTTCAAGCTTTAGGAAAAGTAACAATGAACCTTGAAGGTGTTAATAGTGTAAGCTTTAGTGGTCATAAATTTAATGGACTAAAAGGACAGGGTCTCCTATTAATTGATAATAAAGATAAATTAGAACCTATTGTTCACGGCGGAGGACAAGAATACGGCGTAAGAAGTGGAACAGTGAACTTACCGATGAATGTGTCACTAGTTAAAGCAATAACTTTAGCAATAGATAATTTAAATGAACGTCATCAACGATTAAGTGATTACAACCATGAATTACGTGAATTTTTAAAAGAGTTTAGAGGTGTATATATCAATTCTCCTTTGGATTGTGCACCGCAAATATTAAATATTGCGTTTCCAGGTGTGAAGGGTGAGGTCTTAGTTAATGCATTTTCTAAATTGGATATCATGGTTTCAACTACAAGCGCTTGCTCATCTAAAAGAGGAAAACTAAATGAAGTTTTAATGTCAATGGGACTCCCGGATAATAAAATTGAAGGAAGTATTAGATTATCCTTAGGAGATATGACTACTCAAGAAGATATTGATCAATTTAAAGTGAAATTTGAAACGATATACAAAGAAATTAAGGAGTTGTTAAAGTAAATGGAGTTTGATCATTTATTAGTTAGATATGGTGAACTAACTTTAAAAGGAACAAATCGGAAAAAGTTTGTAAATGCTTTGAAAGATAACGTCATTAAGTCTTTACAAACTATAGAAGGAACGCATGTTAAAGGCAAGAGAGATAGAATGTATATCTCATTAACTGAAGAAGCAGATGCACAGGAGGTAATCAATCGTTTAACTAAAATATTTGGTATTAAATCTATTAGTCCTGTTCATAAAACCTCTCAAGAATTAGATGAAATAAAAAAATTATGTGTTGATTTAGCTCAAGATTTTAAACCGGGAGAGACATTCAAAATTGATGTTAAACGTGTAGATAAGTCATTTCCAATGGACACATATGCTTTACAACGTGAACTTGGAGGTGCGATTTTACAAGCAACTGAAGATATATCGGTTGATGTGAAACAACCCGATTATAACGTAAGAGTTGAAGTAAGAATGGATGGTGTGTATGTATTCACACAAATTTATGAAGGTGCTGGTGGTTTACCAGTTGGCACTGGCGGTAAAACACTCTTAATGTTGTCAGGAGGCATAGACTCTCCAGTAGCTGGGATGGAAATTATGAAACGTGGTGTTTATATAGAAGCGATTCATTTCCATAGTCCACCTTTTACTAGTGAAAAAGCTAAAGACAAAGTGATTGAACTTACACGTATCCTCTCTGAAAGAGTGGGACCAATAAAATTGCATATAGTGCCATTTACAGAATTACAAAAACAAATAAATAAAGTAGTTCATCCTAGATACACAATGACATCTACGCGTCGCATGATGTTACGTGTAGCGGATATTGTATTAGAAAAAGTTGGGGCTAATGCGATTGTTAACGGTGAAAATTTAGGACAAGTGGCAAGTCAAACATTAAAGAGTATGTACGCAATTAATGATGTGACTTCTACTCCGATTTTAAGACCACTTGTTTCGCTTGATAAGGAAGATATTGTCAAGAAAGCACGAGAGATTGGTACATTTGATGTTTCGATTCAACCTTATGAAGACTGTTGTACTATTTTCACTCCTAAAAATCCTGTAACTGAACCAGATTTTGATAAAGTAATTAAATATGAAAGTGTATTTAACTTCGATGAAATGGTTCAACGTGCAGCAGATAATATTGAAATATTAACTATTAATAAAGATTATAAGAGCGAAAAAGACCAAAACACTGATGCATTAATTGATGAGTTATTCTAAAATAGAATAATCAAGTATTAAGAACAAAGGGGATATGCATCATGGAGATAACGCTAAATATTATATTAATTATTATAGCATTTGGATTTTTAGCTGCTTTTATCGATGCAGTAGTAGGTGGTGGGGGCCTAATTTCAACACCAGCTTTATTAGCTATAGGAATGCCACCTTCATTGGCGCTTGGTACTAACAAATTAGCCAGTTCATTTGGATCGCTTACAAGTGCAATTAAGTTTATACGTTCAGGCAAAGTAGATTTAAATATTGTACTTAAGTTATTTCCATTTGTGTTTATATTTGCAGCAGGCGGTGCTAGTTTAGCTACTATGTTGCCTGCACAAATTTTAAAGCCTTTAATTATCATTATATTGAGCCTTGTACTGATATATACAATTATGAAAAAAGATTGGGGAAATGTGCGCACATTTTCTAAGCTAACAATTGGTAAAGCTGTCATTTTTGTATCTTTAATGTTAATAATTGGCTTTTATGATGGTTTCTTAGGTGGAGGCACTGGCTCTTTTATGTTATTTGTTTTGCTTATGTTTGGATTTGATTTTTTGAGTGCAGCAGGTAATGCGAAAGTCTTAAATTTTGCTTCTAATTTAGGTGCATTAGTTCTTTTTATTATCTTAGGCCAGGTTGATTTTGTGTATGGCTTAATTATGGCTGTAAGTATGATTATAGGTTCATATGTAGGTGCACAATTTGCCATAAGCAAAGGTGTTGGTTATGTAAAGATACTTTTTATTATCGTTACAGCAGTTCTAATTTTGAAAAACACATATGACTACATTTTACAACTGCTTCAACATTAGATATGATTCAGTTTTAAATGATTGATTTAAGTTTTACCACTGTCGTATGATAACAATATAATGATAAAAATTATAGGAGGTCATTTCATCATGACACAAATTACTTTTAAAAATAATCCAATTCATTTAGCTGGTTCTGAAGTATCAGAAGGGCAACATGCTCCTGACTTTAAAGTATTAGATAACGATTTAAATGAAGTTAGTTTAGAAAATTATAAAGGTCAAAAGAAATTAATCAGCGTTGTACCTTCTATTGATACAGGTGTGTGTGACCAACAAACTCGTAAATTTAATGAAGAAGCGGCGCAAGAAGACGGTGTTGTTTTAACGATTTCTGCAGATTTACCATTTGCTCAAAAAAGATGGTGTGCATCAAATGGTTTAGATAACGTTATCACTTTAAGTGACCATAAAGACTTATCATTTGGTCAACAATATGGTGTCGTTATGGAAGAGTTAAGATTATTAGCTCGTTCTGTATTTGTATTAGATAGCAATGACAAAGTTGTATATAAAGAATTAGTTAGCGAAGGTACTGATTTTCCTAACTTTGATGCTGCATTAGAAGCATATCGCAACATTTAATATCAATTTTTAGATGATAGATATAACGTAAAAGTGTCCATATTTATTTCAAAAATGCTACTTTAAATTAGCGTTGATTATTTTTAAGAAATAAACCGAATGGACACTTTTTTAATGGAGAGGATTAAGTTTATGAGTGAAGAACAAACAATCATGGAAAAGCTTTTTAAAACATTAGATGAAAAAGCTAAAGTTTTAAATGAACAAAACGGTCAAAGTTTTATTGAGAATTTAGGATTAGCAATGGAAGATGTTTATAGTAATAAACGTGAATTACTAGAACAAGCCACATTACAAGATCGTAGAAAAGCATTTCAGTTCGCTTATTTAAGTTTAATGCAAGAAGAAACAATTCAAGCCAATCACCAAATAACACCCGATTCTATAGGTTTAATTCTCGGATTTTTAGTTCAAAAATTTACTGAAAACAACGAAGAATTACATGTTGTAGATATCGCTAGTGGTGCAGGCCATTTAAGTGCATCTGTTAATGAAGTGCTTAAGGATACTACAATAATGCATCATCTTATTGAAGTTGATCCGGTACTTTCAAGAGTTAGTGTACATTTAGCAAATTTCTTGGAGATACCGTTTGATGTTTATCCTCAGGATGCAATTATGCCGTTACCTTTAGAAGAAGCGGATATTGTTATTGGTGATTTACCGATAGGATATTATCCTCTAGATGAACGAAGTCATGAAATGCAATTAGGTTTTAAAGAAGGGAATAGCTATTCACATTATTTACTAATTGAACAAGCAATTACTGCCTTAAAACAATCTGGTTTCGCATTTTTAGTAGTTCCAAGTAATATTTTTGAGAATGACAATGTAAAACAGTTAGAAAATTTCATTGCTACAGAAACAGAAATGCAAGCATTTTTAAATTTACCTAAGACGTTATTTAAGAACGAAAATGCGCGTAAATCAATATTGATTTTACAAAAGAAAAAATCGAATGAGACTAAGCCAGTTGAAGTGTTATTAGCAAATATTCCTGATTTTAAAAATCCTAATCAATTCCAAGGATTTATTGGTGAATTAAATACTTGGATGAAAGACAATCATCCTCAAAAATAAACTGTGATATTCTTGAATTATGGCTGTATTAATGGTTAAATAAATATGGATATTAATTAATAAATTGGAGGACAATAATATATGTCTAGTTTAGTTTTAGCGATTAACGCTGGTAGTTCTTCTTTAAAATTCCAACTAATAAGAATGCCTGAAGAAACTCTAGTAACAAAAGGTTTAATCGAACGTATCGGTATTAAAGATTCAATCTTCACAATTGAAGTGAATGGTGAAAAAATTAAAGATGTTAAAGATATCAAGGATCATGAAGAAGCTATTAACATCATGTTAGACAGTTTCAAACAACATGGCATCATTGATGACATTAATGATATTGCTGGTACAGGACATCGTGTCGTGCACGGTGGTGAGTTATTCCCAACGTCTGCATTAGTTACAGATAAAGTGGAAGAACAAATTGAATCATTAAGTGAATTAGCACCATTGCATAACCCTGCTAACTTAATGGGTATCCGTGCATTCAGAAAATTATTACCAAACATTCCTCATGTAGCAGTGTTTGATACTTCATTCCACCAATCAATGCCAGAACAATCATATTTATATAGCTTACCTTACCAATACTATAAAGATTATGGCATTCGTAAATATGGTTTCCACGGTACAAGTCACAAATATGTATCACAACGTGCTGCTGAAATCATGAATAAACCAATTGAAGAGTTACGCATTATCTCTTGTCATATTGGTAATGGTGCATCAATTGCTGCCATCGATGGTGGTGAATCAATCGATACATCAATGGGGTTCACTCCATTAGCGGGTGTAACAATGGGTACACGTTCAGGTAATATCGACCCTGCATTAATTCCATTCATTATGCAAAAGACTGGTCAAAACGCCGAAGAAGTTCTTAATGTATTAAACAAAGAATCAGGTCTACTTGGTATTTCAGGTACATCAAGTGACTTACGTGACCTTGAAAGTGATGCAGAAGAAGGAAAAGAACGTGCACAATTAGCACTAGACGTATTTGCTTCAAGAATTCATAAATATATTGGTTCTTATGCTACAAGAATGCATGGCGTGGATGTCATTGTATTTACAGCTGGTGTAGGAGAAAACTCTTCAACAGTTCGTGCTAAAGTATTAGAAGGCTTAGAATTCATGGGCATCTATTGGGATCCTAAGAAAAATGAAACAATCCGTGGTGAAGAAGGATTTATCAATTACCCACACTCACCAGTTAAAGTTATTGTTATTCCAACAAATGAAGAAGTTATGATTGCTAGAGATACAGTTAAATTTGGCGAATTATAATTTATTAATACTGACAACATGCATTGTAATTAGGGCTCTATGTCAAATCGGACTGATGAGTCCTAATATTGAGATTAAGCAACCTTAGGTTGTTTAATCTCTTTTTTTGTTGTTGAGGCAAATAGTCGCGAAGTTATAATAATTCTATTACGTAAATTATCATAATTTCTATAACCAAAAGATACCCTTTTAATGAGTTTGATTTTATTATTAATTCCTTCTAACGGACCGTTGGTCAGGTTAGAATATGTCATAGTATTTTCAATGAAAGTTGCTAATCGTCTTAAAGTTCTAATGACTGGGCGTAATTTAGGACACACATCTGAAAGATGAATAGAAAAGAGTTTATGATTAAATTTCTCTATTTGGTTTTCTTTTAAAAATCGTCTTAGCTCATGAACGTAGTGATATGTATTATATAATTCTTCATCTACATCTAATAAGTAATTTACAATGCCTTTTTCAGTTTTCCACTCTTTAAATAAATGGACTTTACGATAATTAAATGCCTCTAGCGTTTCAAAAGGTTTAAGAAATAATTTCCAATAACTTTTATATTTATTATAAAGCGGTCTATTTGAGGCCCTATAACAATTCATTACATGAACTCTAGACATATTTAACGCTCGATTTAAGGATTGAACAATATGAAAACGATCAATAATAATCTTCGCGTTAGGAAATAATTGCTTGATTAGCGACATATATGGTTCATACATATCAATCGTTACTGTTTTGACTTTTTGTCTTAGTTTCAAAGAATAGCGATAAAAATGATCTTTTAACGATTTTAACTTACGATCCGCTACCACATCTACGATGCGGTGCGATACAGCATCTGCATAAATAAAGCTCATTTTCCCAGTTACATTTTTAACACTTTTAAATTCGTCCATCATTAAGTGTTCAGGTAAAGCATCAAAAGAAGACTGACCTACGTCGCTTGCCGCTTGATTAATCACTCTAGACACAGTCATTGATGATATTAAGCATGACTTAGCGATAGATTTTTGAGAGCGGCATTCTTGTGCTTTATTTAAAACTGCAAGTTTTGTTTTATTTGAAATAAAGCAATGAGCGTCGACAATATTAGATTTAGCAGTAAAATGACTATCGCATGTTTTACAATAAAATCTTTGTTTTTGAAGATTTAAATAAGCGGGCATTTCCATAATTTTAAGCAAAGTAATCGTTGAGGTTTTCTTACCATTTTTTACTATAGAGAAATTATCATTTTTAGCTAAACAATTTTCACAATATGTAGGTTGATAAGTGAGCTCGGCATAATAAAACAGGCTCATTCGTCCTTTATATTTTTTCTCAATCACTTCGTCTGAAAAATTGATATTTTTATCTTTAATTCTTAATGTTTTTAATATAGACTTACACATAGGCGCATTACCTTTCTTTTTTATTTTGTTTGGTAGCTAATAATTATAGAGGTAATTGCGCCTTTTTTCTATTCAAAAACATAAAAATTGGACTGATGAATTTTGTCATCAGTCCAATTTATTATAGAACCTAATTAGACAATGTATGTTGTCTTTTTTAAATAAAATTGTGACAAATAAATAATGACGATAAAGTCAAAGACCTTATCGCCATATTAAACTCACTTTGTAAATGAATAGTTAGATATAACTATTATGAATATTGTTTTCTAAATTCTGGAGTTGCAACTTCAGGTTGGAAATCTTCAGGAATTTCTTCTGTACGCACTACTAATACATCACATGGTGCGTGACGTACAATTGCTTCAGATACAGAACCGACAATAAATCTTTCAACGGCATTTAAACCTGAAGTACCACACATAATTAAATCTACACCTAATTCACTTGCTAATTTTTTAGGGATAATTGCTTTAGGAGAACCAAACTCTAAACGAGTTTCAACGTTAGTTACTCCAGCACGCGTTGCAACTTCTTGATAACCTTTTAATAATTCTTCAGAGAAACTTCTAGACTTCTCAGTGAATTGTGCATCGTATACTTCATAAGAAGAATACGTTCTTGAATCGATAATGTTCACTATAGTTAATTTAGCGTCATTACGTTTAGCTACGTCTACTGCTTTATTGAAAGCCCACTCAGCTTCGTGTGAACCATCAACTGCGATTAAAATGTTTTTGTATGTTAACATCTTAATAACCCCCTTAGCTTTTCTTACTTATATATTACCACAAATTTCAGAATTTTTACTCTTTATATTTTAACAATAATGTGTACTTTTTCTGATTGCGCTTTCATTGGTTTAGCGTTACGATAGTGATGGAGGTGGATGGAATGAAAATTGGTATTCCAAAAGAGATAAAAAATAACGAAAACAGAGTTGGTTTGTCACCAAGTGGTGTACATGCATTAGTTGAGCAAGGACATACAGTACTTGTTGAGAAAGATGCTGGTTTAGGTTCATTCTTTGAAGATAAAGATTACAAAGATGCAGGTGCTGACATTGTATCTGAACAGTCATCTGTATGGGATGTAGAAATGGTTATTAAAGTTAAAGAACCATTGGAAGAAGAGTATAAATATTTCAAAGAAGGACTCATCTTATTTACATACCTACATCTTGCTAATGAAGAAAAATTAACTCAAGCGTTAGTTGATAATAAAGTCGTAGGTATTGCCTATGAAACGGTTCAATTACCTGACCGTTCATTACCATTATTAACACCAATGAGTGAAGTTGCAGGACGTATGTCTGCTCAAGTTGGTTCACAATTCCTACAAAAATTTAACGGTGGAATGGGTATTTTACTTGGAGGCGTTCCTGGAGTACCAAAAGGTAAAGTATCTATCATCGGTGGCGGTCAAGCTGGTACAAATGCGGCTAAAATCGCACTAGGTTTAGGTGCTAATGTTACAATCTTAGATGTAAACCCTAAACGATTAGCTGAATTAGATGATTTATTTGATGGCCGTGTGAACACAATTATGTCTAACCCATTAAATATTGAAAATGCAGTAAAAGAAAGTGATTTAGTTATTGGTGCCGTATTAATCCCTGGTGCAAAAGCACCTAGCTTGGTAACTGAAGATATGATTAAACAAATGAAAGATGGTTCAGTGATTGTTGATATCGCTATTGACCAAGGTGGTATTTTTGAAACTACAGATAAAATTACGACACACGATGATCCAACATATGTAAAACATGGTGTTGTTCACTATGCAGTTGCGAATATGCCAGGTGCAGTACCTCGTACATCTACAATTGCATTAAATAATGCAACATTACCTTATGCGCAATTATTAGCAAGTAAGGGTTACCGTGAAGCATTCAAAGCAAACCACGCATTATCTTTAGGTTTAAATACGTACAAAGGTCATGTAACTCATAAAGGTGTAGCTGAAGCGTTCGGTTTAGAATACACATCTGTTGAAGATGCATTAAAAGAAGATTAATAATTGATTTAATATAAATAATCCAGTTGAGTACATAGTTATTTTACTATTAACTCAACTGGATTTTTAATTTTTATTTATCATAGTGTGTTAGTATTTCATAACCATTTTCAGTTACTAAAATATCATCTTCAATACGTACGCCAGCAACATTAGGTACATATATACCAGGTTCTATCGTAATAACCATTCCCGCTTCAAGTAGGTTTGAATTTGTACTTGAAACATCTTGATATTCATGCTCTTCTAAACCAAGGCCATGTCCTAATCTGTGAGGGAAATAATCACCGTATCCAGCATCACTTATAATGTCTCTAGCGATTTTATCAATATCTTGTAAAGGGACGCCTGCTCTAATTGCCTCAATTGCATTGGTTTCTGCTTCTAAAACAATATTATAAATTGTTTGAGCTTCTTCAGAAGGGGTTCCGAATTTTACTGTACGTGTCATATCGCTACAATAATGATTATATATAACCCCTAAATCAAATAATACATATTCATCTTTAACTAGTTTTCTTTCTCCTGGTGTTCCGTGAGGTGATGCAGCGTGATCTCCAAATAATACCATTGTGTCAAAACTCATCTCACTAACACCAAATTTTTTGATTTCATTTTCAATATGATTGACTACTTCACGTTCTGTTACACCGACTTTAAGGAATTCGGTACCAATTTCGATGCATTTGTCAGCGAGCTTTGCCGCTTCGCGAATATTTTCAATTTCGGATTCGTTTTTAATATTACGTAATTCTTTAATTGTTTGATCAATATCGCCATAGTGCTGAACACCAAAGTTTTGAGTTAACTCGCGTTGACGTTTTACTGTTAAGTGTTCACTTTCAATCAATAACTTATTAAAAGATAACGGATCAATTTCAAAAGGATTCTCAGTATCTAAGTAACCAATGATTTTTCCTTCAAATGGAGAATTCTTAACTTCTTCAACTTCCATCTTTGGACAATATAAGGTTTGATCTCCATTTGCTGTAATTAATAGTGCAAATAGTCTCTCGTGAGGTTCGCTTCTATACCCAGTGAAGTAGAATACATTGAGAGGAGTTGTTATCCATGCAGCGTCAGCTTGTTCATGTTGTAATTGTTTAGTTATTTTTTCGATTTTACTCATTCAATCATCTCCATTAAGTATTTATGTTAATTTTACGTCTAATCAGCTTAGAATTCAAAATTATTTAATATAATAAGCGATTATTTTAGTTTCATGTTATATCTTTAATAGCTAGGGTATAATTATAATAATCAAGCAATAGGAGGCTATAATTATGAAACTTTCTTTTCATGGGCAATCAACGATTTATTTTGAAGGTAATGGTAAAAAAGTAATTGTAGATCCATTTATTTCGGGTAATGACAAATGTGATTTAGATGAACAAACATTAGATGTAGACTATATAATTTTAACTCATGGTCATGCTGATCACTTTGGCGATGTAGTTGAATTAGCAAATCGTAATCACGCAACGGTTATAGGTTCTGCTGAATTACAAGGGTATTTAAGTACTTATCATGGTGTAGAAGATGTTCATGGTATGAATATCGGTGGCAAAGCTAAATTTGATTTCGGTAGCGTTAAATATGTTCAAGCTTTCCATAGTTCAAGTTTCACACATGAAGATGGTATCCCTGTTTACTTAGGAATGCCAATGGGACTTATATTAGAAGTTGAAGGTAAAACGATTTATCACATGGGTGATACAGGATTGTTTAGTGATATGAAGTTAATTGCTGAAAGACACCCTGTAGATGTATGTTTTGTCCCAATTGGTGATAACTTTACTATGGGTATTGATGATGCAAGTTATGCAATTAATGAATTTGTTAAACCTAAGATTTCAGTTCCAGTTCATTACAATACTTTCCCATTAATTGAACAAGATCCACAACAATTTAAGGATGCAGTACATGAAGGTGAAGTACAAATATTAGAACCTGGTGAGTCTGTATCATTTTAATAGATTTTAAATAAATATGAAGTGATTAATTAGTTAAATGAAATTAATAAGCACAAAGGTGATTTATACATGAACAATCATCTTTGTGCTATTATTTTGACGCATCTTTTGAAATTTTACTAACTATTTTACAATCAGTACAGGGATGGTAGCACGTTTTGCTACTTTATGACTTACACTACCTAATACGAATTTTTTCTGAGATTCAGCTTTACGGTTACTTAATACGACGATTTCATATTTACCACTATTAGCGTGTTTCACTAATTCGTCCTTAGGGTTACCACGTACGATGATTTGATCATAATCAATGCCATAGTCTTCTAAAGTAGTTCGTGTTTTTTCTAGCAATTGACTACGTTTTTCAGTCAATTCATTAATATGCGTACCAGCTTTAATTGATGCTTGTGCATCCTGTTCGCCAATCGCATTTAAAATAGTTACTACGGTATCTGGACCTGCTAATTTTGATACTTCCTTCAACGCTTTCTCATTTTTTAATTGAGTATCTACACCTAATAAAATATTTTTATACATAGGTCATCCCTCCTCATAAACAATTATATATAAAATGTTTTAATTTTACCAATGTATATAATTAAAATAATTAAAGATTTAATTAACATAACTTGATTTATTAATTAATAAAAAATCAAACTGATGAAGCGTTTCTAAAACTAATTAATTTACATTTTCTAAATCGATTTTTTATGATTAAAAAGTTATAATAAATAAAACACTGTACATTATAAAGAGGTATTATCAATGACTAAACATGAACAAATCATAGCATACATAGAATCGTTAAATGTTGGCCAAAAAATTTCTGTCAGGAAAGTTGCCAAAGTAATGAAAGTATCTGAGGGAACGGCATATAGAGCTATAAAAGATGCCGGACAACTTGGGTTAGTAACTACCATTGATAGAGTAGGTACAGTACGTATTGATAAAAAGAATCGTGAGGAGATTGAGAACCTTACGTTTAATGAAATTTTAAATATCATTGATGGAGATATCATTGGTGGCAAAAATGGATTAAAAAAAAGTGTTTCAAAATTTGCGATAGGTGCAATGGAACTTAAAGATGTGGTTAAATATTTAAGTCATCATACATTGTTAATCGTAGGTAATAGGCCGGATGTTCAGTTAGAAGCGTTAAAAAGAGGTAGTGGCGTACTTATTACTGGAGGTTTTAAAACGACACAAAAAATTATTGATTATGCTAATAATCATGATTTACCAATCCTGTCTTCAAATTATGATACATTTCTTGTAGCGAATATTATCAATAGAGCAATGTATAATCAAATGATTAGAAAAGAAATTTTAATAGTTGAAGATATAGTGAAACCAATTAACGATATGACGGTAATTTTTGATGAAATGGGTATTGAAGATTATAAATCACGTGCCAAAGTTACAGGTCATTCAAGGTTTCCAGTTGTAGATAAAGATTGGCGATTAGTTGGTATCGTTACGAGTAAGGAAGTCATCCAAATGAACTCGGATGATACCATTGCTAAAGTAATGACGAAACGTCCTATCAATGTTGAATTAAATACTACGGTAGCGAGTTGTGCTCACATTATGATTTGGGAAGGGATTGAGATATTACCCGTAACTCAGAATAAAAGAGCAATAGGTGTAATAACGAGAGATGACGTATTAAAAGCGATGCAACTTATTGGCAGACAACCTCAAATAGGTGAGACGATTAATGATCAAATAGCGAAACATATTACGATTTCACAAAGTGACATTTCGGTTGAGGTTTCTCCGTTATTAACCAATCAATATGGAACATTAAGTAAGGCTGTATTTGTCGCTATTATTGAAGAAACAATAAAGCATGAATTGCGAAAATATAAAAAGGTAGATGTTATGATTGAAAGTTTAAATATCATCTATATTAAAACTGTGCCAATTGAAGCATCAATTAGAGTACAATATGACATGCTCGATGTTGGAAGGAACTTTGCAAAATTGGAAGTCGCGATGGTAAGTGGTAATGAAAAAGTCGCAAATGCAATGATAATTTGTCAGATGTTTGAAGATATGCAAAGTATTTAATTTTAAAGTAATAAATCTAATTTAAGGAGATATAACAATGGTAGAAATTTTTAATGAAATCATGCAAAGAGTTAAAGAGGCAGAAACAATTATTATTCATAGACATGTGAGACCTGATCCAGACGCTTATGGCTCACAACTTGGATTAAAGTTATATCTTGAACGAAAATTCCCTGAAAAAAATATCTATGCTACAGGTGAAGCTGAACCATCATTATCATTTATAGGAGACTTAGATGAAATTGATGACAGTGTATATAGTGATGCACTTGTAATTGTATGTGATACTGCAAATGCACCACGTATTGATGATCAAAGATATTTAAATGGACAGTCATTAATTAAAATAGATCATCATCCTGCTACTGATCAATATGGTAATGTAAATTTTGTTAATACTGAAGCATCTTCTACAAGTGAAATTATATTTGATTTCATCTCACATTTTAATGATCTAAGTATAATTGATGAACATGTAGCTCGAGTATTGTATTTAGGTATTGTTGGAGACACAGGGCGATTCTTATTTAGTAATACATCACCTCATACAATGGAAGTTGCTAGTCAATTATTGGCATATCCATTCAATCACAATGCTGAATTAAATAAAATGTCCGAAAAAGATCCTAAGTTAATGCCTTTCCAAGGATATGTTTTACAAAATTTTGAACTATCAGATTCACATGAATATTGTCAAATTAAAATAACTAATGATGTTTTAAAGCAGTTTGACATTCAGCCTAATGAAGCTTCTCAATTTGTAAATACAGTTGCGGATATTAGCGGTTTGAAAATATGGATGTTTGGTGTAGATGAGGGAGATCAAATTAGATGTCGTATTCGATCTAAAGGGATCACTATTAATGATGTCGCTAATCAATTTGGTGGGGGAGGCCACCCAAATGCATCAGGTGTGTCAGTCTATAGTTGGGATGAATTTGAAGAATTAGCACAAGCTTTACGTCAGAAATTATAAATTTAAGAAAGGAAGTCATTCATGGTTGCTCATTTAAATCTTCATACAACATATGATTTATTAAATTCTAGTTTGAGAATCAATGATGTAGTTAAAAAAGCACAAAATAATCATTATGATACATTAGCGATTACTGATACTAATGTCTTATATGGCTTCCCTAAATTTTATGATGCTTGTATTAAAGCCAATATTAAACCAATTTTTGGAATGACAGTTAACGTTACGGATGGTTTGTATACAATTGAGACTGTGGTTTTAGCTATAAATAATGATGGCTTAAGATCACTATTTCAACTCTCTTCTGCAATTAAAATGAAGCAAAAAGAGGTTATATCAGTTGAGTGGTTAAAAAAGTATTCAACAAATTTTGCAATCATATTTAAACAAGCAAATCAACCTCATTATTCTATAGTTGAACAATTTCAAAACCATCAAAATATATTTATAAATCATTCAAGCGACTTAGCATTTTATAATAATATAAGAGTAGTTTGGTTTAAAAATGCACGATACTTAAATCAAGAAGATGTTGAGACGATTCCAGCACTTGAAGCAATTAAAAATAATACTAAGATAGATCTGGTTAATGATACTGAAGATATTGGGGAACATTTTCCTAAACAAAATGAATTAGAAACATTAAATATAGATAGAGAGGTATGGAATAATACACTTGAACTAGCTAGTTTATGTAATGCAAGCTTAGAATATCATCAAAATTTACTACCTAAATTCGATGCACCATCAGGTAATTCTTCAAAAGAGTATTTATGGTCACAACTCCAATCAAGTTTAAAAAAGATGGAATTAAATCATGATGAACGCTATACAAAAAGATTAGAACATGAATATCGCGTTATAACTGAAATGGGTTTTGAAGACTACTTTTTAATTGTGAGTGATTTAATTCACTACGCTAAAACACATGATGTTATGGTTGGTCCTGGGCGGGGGTCCTCAGCTGGTTCATTAGTTAGCTTCCTGCTCGACATTACTACAATAGATCCAATTAGATTTAATTTATTATTTGAACGTTTTTTAAATCCTGAACGTGTAACAATGCCTGATATAGATATTGATTTTGAAGACACGCGTAGGGAAAGAGTCATTCAATACGTTCAAGACAAATATGGAAAACATCGTGTTTCGGGTATTGTCACATTTGGACATTTATTGACTAGGGCTGTTGCAAGAGATGTAGGTCGCATAATTGGATTTGATGATAAAACTTTAAATGAAATTTCTAAGTTAATACCTCATCAACTTGGTATAACTTTAGATGAGGCATATGAGGATGAGCAATTTAAGCAATTTGTACATAGAAATCATCGACATGAAAAGTGGTTTGAATTAAGTAAGAAATTAGAAGGCTTACCTAGACATACTTCAACACATGCAGCAGGTATTATTATTAACGATCAACCTCTATATAATTATGCACCACTAACATTGGGCGATACTGGTTTATTGACGCAATGGACGATGACAGAAGCAGAGCGAATTGGTTTACTTAAGATTGACTTTTTGGGGTTAAGAAATTTATCTATCATACATCAAATTATCACTCAAGTAAAAAAAGATTTAAATATTTCTTTAGAGATTGAAGAGATACCGTTTAATGATGTAGACGTATTTAAGTTATTATCTAGAGGAGATACAACTGGAATCTTCCAACTTGAATCTGAAGGTGTAAGAAAAGTATTAAAACGACTTCAGCCTGAACATTTTGAAGATATCGTTGCGGTTACGTCTTTATATAGACCAGGACCTATGGAGGAAATTCCGACTTATATTTCACGACGACACAACGAAAGTGAAATTAAATACTTACACCCTGATTTAGAACCCATACTTAAAAATACGTATGGTGTAATAATTTATCAAGAACAAATTATGCAAATCGCTAGTCAATTTGCTAGCTTTAGTTATGGACAAGCAGATATTCTACGTCGTGCCATGAGTAAAAAGAATAGAGCAGTATTAGAAAGTGAAAGACAACATTTTGTTGAAGGTGCGATAAAAAATAAATATGATGAGAAGATAAGTAAACAAATATTTGATTTAATTCTTAAGTTTGCTGATTATGGATTTCCTAGAGCACATGCGGTAAGTTATTCAAAAATTGCATATATCATGGCATATTTGAAGGTTCACTATCCTAATTATTTTTATGCTAATATTTTAAGTAATGTCGTTGGTAATGAATCTAAAACAGCGGCCATAATTGATGAAGCTAAAAATCAAAAATTGAAAATTTTGCCTCCTAATATTAATGAAAGCCATTGGTATTATAGAGCAACTAAATCAAATATTTATCTATCCTTAGGTGCTATTAAAGGTGTTGGTTATCAGAGCGTTAAATCAATTGTTGATGAAAGGTATCAAAATGGTAAGTATAAAGATTTCTTTGATTTTACTAGACGAATACCAAATCGCATAAAGACTAGAAAATTACTTGAATCATTAATATTGGTAGGCGCTTTTGATACTTTTGGAAAAACACGTTCAACTTTATTAAGTTCTATTGATCAAGTTTTAGATGAAGTGTCAAATGTAGAACAAAACGATTTATTATTGGATATTTTAACACCTAAACAATCCTACGCTGATAAAGATGAATTTAGTGATCAAATGATTAGTAGTTACGAAATGGAATACTTGGGATTTTATGTTTCTAATCATCCAGTCGAAAAGCAATTTAATAAAAAGCAATATTTAGGTATCTATACACTAAGTAATGTTGTAAATCACAAACCTATTTTGGTTCAAGTAGATCAAATCAAACAAATAAGGACCAAGAATGGTCAAAATATGGCATTTTTAGTTCTAAATGATGGACGACATACGATGGATGCAGTTTTATTTCCAGATAAATTCAAACGTTATGAAACTCAATTAAATGAGAGAGAAATGTATGTTGTTTGGGGAAAATTTGAAAAGAGAAAACAACAATTGCAGCTCATTTTAAATCAAATGGATTCAGTTGAACATTTTGAAGTAACTAAAATAAATGAGGCATCTCAAATTATTTTAAGAAACATTCAAAACTTAGATGAAATTAAACAAATTCTTAATGATCATAAAAACAACCATATGATTAAAGTGAATATATATAATGAACAAACTGGAGAACTTGATTATTTGGGTAGTATGGATAAAACATCGAATGAAATTAAAAACTTTGTTGAGGCTTTTGATCCAAAAGATATAAGAATTTTATAACTTTTATGTATAAAAAAATTATGATATAGTAAACTGATGATTTATAAAATAAAGTCATCAGTTTATTTTATCTTAAAAAATTTTAAATGCAGAGAATATATATTCATTATACTGATGAACTTTCGATATTTTAGTAAATAAACAGGGGTTGATTTAATGTCTTTAAGAGATGATGCATTACAAATGCATAAAGAAAATCAAGGTAAGTTGGAAATTACACCTAATATCAAAGTTACTAATAAAGAAGAATTAAGTTTAGCTTATTCACCAGGCGTAGCAGAACCGTGTAAAGAAATACATGAAGATCCAAGAACTGTATATGATTACACGATTAAAAGAAATACTGTGGCTGTTGTTACTGATGGCACTGCAGTTTTAGGTTTAGGTAATATTGGTGCCTCAGCTAGTATTCCTGTTATGGAAGGTAAAGCTGTTCTTTTTAAAAGTTTTGCAGGTATAAACGGTGTACCTATCGCTTTAGATACTAAAGATACAGAAGAAATTATTAGAACAGTTAAATTAATTTCACCTAATTATGGAGGAATTAATCTAGAAGATATTTCAGCGCCAAGATGTTTTGAAATAGAAGATCGTCTTAAAAAAGAAACTAATATTCCAGTCTTCCATGATGATCAACATGGTACAGCGATTGTTACTATGGCTGGTTTAATCAATGCACTAAGAATTGTCGATAAAGATTTATCTGATATTAAAGTTGTGTTAAATGGTGCAGGTGCAGCAGGTATTGCAATTGTTAAATTATTAGATTCTTATGGTGTCAGAAATATGATAATGTGCGATTCAAGAGGTGCTATTTTTGAAGGTCGATCTTATGGTATGAATGACACTAAGGATTATGTAGCTAAATTCACTAACAAAGATAAAATTGAAGGTTCATTACAAGATGTAATTAAAAATGCTGATGTATTTATAGGTGTTTCAGTTGCTAGCTTACTATCACAAGACATGGTTAAATCAATGGCGGATGATGCAATCATCTTTGCAATGGCTAACCCAGATCCAGAAATCAAGCCCAATGATGCTAAAGAAGCAGGCGCTAAAGTTGTAGGAACAGGTCGTTCAGATTTTCCAAACCAAATTAATAATGTACTTGCGTTCCCAGGTATTTTTAGAGGTGCATTAGACACTGAATCAACACACATAAATGAAGATATGAAGAAAGCGGCGGTTGAAGCGATTGCTAATCTTATAGATGAAGATGAGTTGAATCCGGATTATTGTATTCCTGGTCCTTTCGATAAAAGGGTAGCTCCTTCAGTTGCACGTGAAGTTGCAAAAGCAGCAATGGAAACTGGCGTGGCAAGAATTGAAGTGGATCCTCAAAAAGTTTATGATAAAACAATGCAATTAACAGACTTGAAATAACCTAGAATTGCAACAATTTTAAAAAAACAAAGACATGTATTATTTCTAACTCATATTTTATGTTCGATCATATATTAAATTGAGATGTAATAAATTAAGGTTGTATGGTTAGGTGGAGGTTTACGAATGTTTAAAGACTTTTTTAATCGTAGTAGTAAAAAACGAAAATATTTAACAGTTCAAGATTCGAAACAAAATGAAGTACCAGCAGGTATTATGACTAAATGTCCAAAATGCAAAAAAATAATGTATACAAAAGAATTAAATGAGAATTTAAATGTATGTTTTAACTGTGATCACCATATTGCATTACCTGCATATAAGAGAATTGAAGCAATCACTGATGAAAATAGTTTCGTTGAATTTGATAAGGGAATGACATCAGCAAACCCTTTAGACTTTCCTGGTTATCAAGAAAAAATTGAAAAAGACCAACAAAAAACTGATTTAAGCGAAGCGGTTGTAACCGGTACTGCCAAACTAGATGGTGTTCAATTTGGTGTAGCTGTTATGGATGCTAGATTTAGAATGGGAAGTATGGGTTCAGTTGTTGGTGAGAAAATATGTCGAATTATTGATTATGCAACAGAACATAGACTACCATTCATATTATTTTCTGCAAGTGGTGGTGCTAGGATGCAAGAGGGTATTATTTCATTGATGCAAATGGGTAAAACCAGTGTTTCACTGAAACGTCACTCAGATGCCGGACTACTTTATATTTCTTATCTTACGCATCCAACAACTGGTGGTGTTTCTGCTAGTTTTGCTTCTGTTGGGGATATCAATTTAAGTGAACCTAAAGCCTTAATTGGATTTGCTGGTCGACGTGTTATTGAGCAAACTATTAATGAGAAACTTCCAGATGATTTCCAAACTGCAGAATTTCTTCTTGAGCATGGTCAACTTGATAAAGTTGTTCACCGTAAAGAGATGAAAGAAACACTTGCTCAATTATTAAAATTGCACCAAGAGGTGAAAAAAGATGCTTGATTTTGAAAAACCACTTTTTGAAATAAAAAATAAAATTGAATCTCTTAAGCAATCTCAAGAAAAAAATGATGTAGATTTACAAGATGAAATTGATTTACTTGAAGCATCACTTGAAAGAGAAACCAAAAAAATATATACCAATCTTAAGCCTTGGGATAGAGTGCAAATTGCACGTCTTCAAGAACGACCTACGACATTAGACTATATTCCATATATCTTCGATTCATTTATTGAATTACATGGAGATCGTAATTTTAGAGATGACCCTGCAATGATTGGTGGAATTGGGTATTTAAACGGTACCCCTGTTACAGTTATAGGCCAACAAAGAGGTAAAGATACTAAGGATAATATATATCGAAACTTTGGTATGGCGCATCCTGAAGGTTATCGTAAAGCGTTAAGATTAATGAAACAAGCCGAGAAATTTAATAGACCTATTTTTACTTTCATTGATACTAAAGGTGCTTATCCAGGTAAAGCTGCCGAAGAACGTGGACAAAGTGAATCTATTGCTAGAAACTTAGTTGAGATGGCATCTCTAAAAGTGCCAGTGATAGCTATCGTTATCGGTGAAGGTGGTAGTGGTGGTGCACTAGGAATTGGTATAGCCAATCGAATTATGATGCTTGAAAACAGTACTTATTCTGTTATTTCTCCAGAGGGAGCAGCGGCACTGTTATGGAAAGATAGCTCATTAGCAAAAATGGCTGCCGAAACTATGAAAATTACTGCAAAAGATTTACATCATTTAAACGTTATTGATAGTGTGATTGACGAACCTTTAGGTGGAGCACACAATAATATAGAACAACAAGCTATTGATATTAAGCAAGCATTCGTAGATCAATTAGAACAACTTCAACAACAAAGTGCAGATGAATTAGTTGAAGATAGATTTAATAAGTTTAGAAATATCGGTGCTTTTATTGAAAAATAGCTTGAATGTGACACATACAAATTAATATTTAAAACTACTTTGAAAAACACAGTTGCAAATTAAGTTGTGAAGGAACCTTTATTGTATTTTTCTAGCTGTAGTTTTCCTTATAGGGGTGAAACAATTGATTCTTGTTGAATATTGTTCACCCTTTTTTTATTTCGAAAAGAAATATTGATTATAAAACGTTTACATGATTTTTGTGCACCTATATTGATGGAACACTAAAAAAAATTGTGGTAATTTATTATTAAAGAGAAATCTAGTTAGGAAAGGGAATGTCGTCATGAAGAAAATTGCGGTTTTAACTAGTGGTGGAGATTCACCAGGCATGAATGCTGCTGTTAGAGCAGTTGTGCGTAAGGCGATTTATAACAACATTGAAGTTTATGGAATTTATCAAGGTTATCAAGGATTACTTGATGACAATATTCATAAACTTGAATTGGGTTCAGTAGGGGATACAATTCAACGTGGAGGAACTTTCCTTTACTCTGCAAGATGTCCACAATTCAAAGAGGCGAGTGTAAGACAAAAAGGTTTAGAGAATTTACACAAACGTGGTATTGAGGGACTAGTAGTAGTTGGGGGAGATGGTAGTTACCGAGGTGCCCAACGTATTAGTGAAGAAACGAAAGATATCAAAACAATAGGAATTCCAGGTACTATTGATAATGATATTAATGGTACTGACTTCACTATTGGGTTTGACACAGCGTTGAACACGATTATTGATAGTGTAGACAAGATTAGAGACACTGCTTCAAGTCATGCTAGAACTTTTATTGTAGAAGTTATGGGTCGTGATTGTGGTGATTTAGCACTTTGGGCTGGATTATCAGTAGGTGCTGAAACAATATTAGTTCCAGAAGCTAATACAGACATTAAAGATATCGCTGAAAAGATAGAAAGTGGTATCAAGCGTGGTAAGAAACACTCAATCGTGATGGTAGCTGAAGGAAGTATGAGTGGTCAAGAATGTGCGGATCAATTGATGAAATATATTAATGTTGATGCACGTGTATCTGTATTAGGTCACATTCAACGTGGCGGTAGCCCATCAGGTGCCGATAGAGTATTAGCATCACGTTTAGGTGGTTATGCTGTTGAACTATTAATGCAAGGTCGTTCTGGACAAGGTGTTGGTATCATGAATAATAAATTGACTGCTACACCATTTGATGAAATCTTCAATGGCAACGACCATAAATTTAATACAGATATTTATGAATTAGCGAAAGAGTTATCTATTTAATTTAGGAGGCTTTTTAAAATGAGAAAGACTAAAATTGTATGTACAATTGGACCTGCATCAGAGTCTGAAGAAATGTTAGAAAAATTAATGAAAGCTGGTATGAACGTAGCGCGTTTGAACTTCTCTCATGGTAGTCATGAAGAACATAAAGCACGTATTGATACGATTCGTAAAGTAGCAGACAGATTAGGTAAAACAATAGGTATCTTATTAGATACAAAAGGACCTGAAATTCGTACTCATGACATGAAAGATGGCTTAATTATGCTTGAAAAAGGCAAAGAAGTAATCGTAAGTATGTCACAAATTGAAGGTACACCTGAAAAATTCTCAGTAACTTATGAAGACTTAATTAATGATGTGCAAGTAGGGTCATACATCTTACTTGATGATGGTTTAGTTGAATTACAAGTTAAAGACATCGATAAAACTAAAGGCGAAGTTAAATGTGATATCTTAAACACTGGTGAATTAAAAAATAAAAAAGGTGTTAACTTACCTGGCGTAAAAGTTAATTTACCTGGTATTACTGATAAAGATGCTGACGATATCTTATTTGGTATCAAAGAAGATGTTGATTATATCGCAGCAAGCTTTGTACGTCGTCCTAGTGATGTTTTAGATATTCGTGAAATTTTAGAAAGAGAAAATAATCATAACATTACTATTTTCCCTAAAATTGAAAACCAAGAAGGTATTGATAATATCGAAGAAATATTAGAAGTATCTGACGGTTTAATGGTAGCTCGTGGTGACATGGGAGTTGAAATACCACCTGAATCAGTACCAATCGTACAAAAAGATTTAATTAGAAAATGTAATAAATTAGGTAAACCAGTTATTACTGCAACACAAATGTTAGATTCAATGCAACGTAATCCACGTGCAACTAGAGCAGAAGCAAGTGACGTTGCCAATGCAATCTATGATGGTACTGACGCTGTGATGCTTTCAGGTGAAACCGCTGCAGGTTTATATCCTGAAGAAGCTGTTAAAACAATGAGAAATATTGCTGTTTCTGCTGAAGCTGCTCAAGATTACAAAAAATTATTATCAGACCGTACTAAATTAGTAGAAACTTCATTAGTTAACGCTATTGGTGTATCAGTTGCACATACTGCATTAAACTTAAATGTTAAAGCGATTGTTGCGGCAACTGAAAGTGGTTCTACAGCTGTAACGATTTCAAAATATCGTCCACATTCTGATATTATTGCGGTTACTCCTAGCGAGCACACTGCACGTCAACTTGCTTTAGTTTGGGGTGCCTATCCTGTAATTAAAAAAGGGCGTAAAACTACTGATGACCTATTAAATAATGCAGTTGCTACAGCAGTAGAAACTGGAAGAGTTACTAATGGTGATTTAATTATTATTACTGCCGGTGTACCTACTGGTGAAAAAGGTACAACTAATATGATGAAATTACATTTAGTTGGAGATGAAATTGCAAAAGGACAAGGTGTCGGTCGTGGATCAGTAGTTGGTAAAACTGTAGTAGCTAACAGTGCTAGTGATTTAGAAGGTGTAGACTTAAGTGAATCAGTTATTGTCACTAATTCTGTAGATGAGACATTAGTGCCTTATATTGAGCAAGCAGTTGGATTAATTACAGAAGAGAATGGTATCACATCACCAAGTGCGATTATTGGACTTGAAAAAAGTATTCCAACCATTATAGGTGTTGAAAATGCTACTAAAGAATTAAAAGATGGTATTTTAGTAACAGTAGATGCTGCCCAAGGTAAAATATTTGAAGGGTACGCTAACGTACTTTAATTCATTAAATTATTATTAAGAATGATGGCTAACTTAGTAAGAAAAGAGATCCAGAACAGATAATATTTCAAAACGATATTGCAAATTCGCAATAATTGATTAAACTGGGAATAAGCTCGTGAAGAGTTTTTCTCAGTTTTTTCATTTCATTAGAAAGAAATTCATTAAATGAGAATTTCAAATAGGAAAGTTAATTGAGTTATAAAATTTCATTTTGAATAAGGTTATAATTTGTGGTAATATAACATGGATTAATTGAGATATACTATTATAAGAAGGTTTAATTATTATGAAAGAAAATTTTTGGAGTGAATTACCACGTCCTTTTTTTATTTTAGCACCTATGGAGGACGTTACTGATATCGTTTTTCGACATGTTGTAAGTGAGGCTGCTAGACCTGATGTTTTTTTCACTGAATTTACAAACACTGAGAGTTATTGCCATCCGGAAGGTATTCATAGCGTCCGTGGAAGATTAACATTCAGCGAAGATGAACAGCCTATGGTAGCACATATATGGGGCGATAAACCCGAGCAGTTTAGAGAAATGAGTTTTGGTTTAGCTGAAATGGGTTTTAAAGGTATAGATTTAAATATGGGATGTCCAGTAGCTAATGTTGCAAAAAAAGGTAAAGGTTCCGGTTTAATATTGAGACCTGAAACAGCTGCTGAGATTATTCAAGCTACTAAAGCTGGTGGATTACCTGTTAGTGTTAAAACCCGTTTAGGTTATTATGATATTGAAGAGTGGAGAGATTGGTTAAAACACGTTTTTAAACAAGATATCGCAAATTTATCTATACATCTTCGAACACGCAAAGAGATGAGTAAAGTAGATGCGCATTGGGAATTAATCGCAGCAATTAAACAATTAAGAGATGATATCGCACCTAATACATTACTAACGATTAATGGAGATATTCCAGATAGAAAAACTGGACATGAACTTGCGATGAAATATGGTGTTGACGGCGTGATGATAGGTAGAGGGATCTTTAATAATCCGTTTGCTTTTGAAAAAGAACCCCGTGAACATACTAGTAAAGAACTATTGAATTTGTTTAGATTGCATTTATCATTGTTTGAGAAATATTCAAGTGATGAAAGTCAACAATTCAAAAGATTAAGAAGGTTTTTTAAGATTTATGTGAAGGGGATTAAAGGAGCTAGTCAATTACGTCATCAATTAATGAGTACAGAATCGGTTGATGAAGCACGCGATTTATTAGATGAATTTGAGTCTAAAATTGAAGAGGATGTAAATTAATTTTCTAAAACATTAGATATAGTTATTAGATAATTGGTTTATTACAAAAACAAGCCAGTAAATGAATTTTGGCTCTATGTCAAATCGGACTGATGAGTCCTAATATTGAGATTAAGCAACCTTAGGTTGTTTAATCTCTTTTTTTGTTGTTGAGGCAAATAGTCGCGAAGTTATAATAATTCTATTACGTAAATTATCATAATTTCTATAACCAAAAGATACCCTTTTAATGAGTTTGATTTTATTATTAATTCCTTCTAACGGACCGTTGGTCAGGTTAGAATATGTCATAGTATTTTCAATGAAAGTTGCTAATCGTCTTAAAGTTCTAATGACTGGGCGTAATTTAGGACACACATCTGAAAGATGAATAGAAAAGAGTTTATGATTAAATTTCTCTATTTGGTTTTCTTTTAAAAATCGTCTTAGCTCATGAACGTAGTGATATGTATTATATAATTCTTCATCTACATCTAATAAGTAATTTACAATGCCTTTTTCAGTTTTCCACTCTTTAAATAAATGGACTTTACGATAATTAAATGCCTCTAGCGTTTCAAAAGGTTTAAGAAATAATTTCCAATAACTTTTATATTTATTATAAAGCGGTCTATTTGAGGCCCTATAACAATTCATTACATGAACTCTAGACATATTTAACGCTCGATTTAAGGATTGAACAATATGAAAACGATCAATAATAATCTTCGCGTTAGGAAATAATTGCTTGATTAGCGACATATATGGTTCATACATATCAATCGTTACTGTTTTGACTTTTTGTCTTAGTTTCAAAGAATAGCGATAAAAATGATCTTTTAACGATTTTAACTTACGATCCGCTACCACATCTACGATGCGGTGCGATACAGCATCTGCATAAATAAAGCTCATTTTCCCAGTTACATTTTTAACACTTTTAAATTCGTCCATCATTAAGTGTTCAGGTAAAGCATCAAAAGAAGACTGACCTACGTCGCTTGCCGCTTGATTAATCACTCTAGACACAGTCATTGATGATATTAAGCATGACTTAGCGATAGATTTTTGAGAGCGGCATTCTTGTGCTTTATTTAAAACTGCAAGTTTTGTTTTATTTGAAATAAAGCAATGAGCGTCGACAATATTAGATTTAGCAGTAAAATGACTATCGCATGTTTTACAATAAAATCTTTGTTTTTGAAGATTTAAATAAGCGGGCATTTCCATAATTTTAAGCAAAGTAATCGTTGAGGTTTTCTTACCATTTTTTACTATAGAGAAATTATCATTTTTAGCTAAACAATTTTCACAATATGTAGGTTGATAAGTGAGCTCGGCATAATAAAACAGGCTCATTCGTCCTTTATATTTTTTCTCAATCACTTCGTCTGAAAAATTGATATTTTTATCTTTAATTCTTAATGTTTTTAATATAGACTTACACATAGGCGCATTACCTTTCTTTTTTATTTTGTTTGGTAGCTAATAATTATAGAGGTAATTGCGCCTTTTTTCTATTCAAAAACATAAAAATTGGACTGATGAATTTTGTCATCAGTCCAATTTATTATAGAACCTGAATTTTTATGTTAATTCATTTACTGGCTATTATAATCTCGTAAGAATTTTAAATTATTTATTCTTAGCAACTTGTCTATATCTCAAATACATTAAACCTAGTAATATAAACCAAATTGGAGTTAAGAAAATAGCATTTCTAGTTGTTTCATTTACAAATAGTAAACAAAATACTAAGAAGAAGAATACTAATATTGCGTAACCCATATATTTACCACCAGGAAGTTTATAAGATACAGTTTTATGTAGCTCAGGATTTTTTCTGTGATAGTTAATATAAGCAATAATAATTAATGCCCATACGATAATAAATAATACAGTCGAGATTGTTGTTACATAAGTAAACACTAACGTAGCATCTGGGAAGATGTAGTTTAATAATGCTGTTACTAATAATAATGCAGATGAACCAATAATAGCAAAATGAGGAACACCATTTTTATTAGTACTTCTAAAGATAGGTGGTGCTTGATCTTGTTCTGATAAACCAAATAACATACGACTATTTGAGAATATACCACTATTACAAGATGATGCTGCAGCAGTTAATACTACAAAGTTGATCAATCCAGCAGCGAAAGGAATTCCAATTAATGAGAATAATCTAACAAATGGACTTTCACTAGGGTCAACTTTATCCCAAGGAATAATAGACATAATTACTGCTAATGCACCAACGTAGAATACTAAAATTCTTAACGGTACAGCATTGATAGCTTTTGGAATTGTTTTCTGAGGATCTTTAGTTTCTCCTGCAGTTACACCAATCATTTCAATACCAACAAATGAGAACAATGCCATTTGGAATGACATAAAGAACCCAGATGCACCGTGAGTAAAGATGCCATGTTTATATAAATTTGTAAAACTCGCATGTCCAAATTGTGTTTTATATGCCATTAAAATCATGACTAAACCTACAACGATTAAAGCGATGATAGTTATAATTTTAATAATAGCGAACCAGAATTCTAATTCACCAAATAATTTAGCACTAAGCAAATTAAATAGCATTAATATAAGCACACAGAATAGTGCACTAATCCAGTTTGGAATTGCAGGGAACCAGAAACTAACATATTTAGCAACGGCAGTTACTTCAGCCATACCGGTAATGATCCAACATAACCAATAAGTCCAACCAGTCACAAAACCAGCAAACGGTCCTATGTATTCATTTGTCACATCGGCGAAAGATTTGAAGCGAGTATTTTGAATTATAATCTCACCTAAGCCTCTCATAAACATGAACAACATGAAACCTATAATAATATAAGTCAATAGAATAGATGGACCAGTCATTGCTATTGTTTGACCTGCTCCCAAGAATAATCCGGTACCAATAGCGCCGCCAATAGCAATCAATTGCACATGACGATTACTCAATCCTCTTTGTAATTTTTCTTCAGCCATAAGACAACTCCCTTACATTTAATTAATATTATTATGCACTTATAAATTCAATTCGACAATTATTTTTCTAATATTTTCTAAAAATTCCTTTAAATTTTGATTAAATAATTGTAATCAAGCTTGATAATTAAATTGAAATTTTCAATATTTTCTCACTAATTACATAATTTGAATTGGATTAAAAGCTTATATAATGGCGTTTATTGGGTATTTAAGTATATATAAGTTTAAAAAATTAAATTTAATAAGCATTTATTAAGCGATATATAATCGTTCACAAAACTTATCTGATTGGCTATAATAGTATTTGGAAGCCATTACATTATCTATAAGAAAAGGGGAATTACTTATGGCAGAATTACAAAAAGGTTTAGAAGGGGTAATTGCAGCTGAAACTAAAATCAGTTCAATTATTGATAGTCAATTAACGTATGCGGGATACGATATTGATGATTTAGCAGAAAATGCTTTGTTCGAAGAAGTAGTGTTTTTATTATGGAATTATAGATTGCCTACTCAAGGTGAACTAGATGCATTAAGAGAAAAATTTTATCATTATATGACTTTAAATCCAAGAGTTTATAAGCATTTTGAAGAATACGCAACTGATAATGTACACCCTATGACGGCACTACGTACATCTGTATCATATATTGCTCATTTTGATCCTGATGCTGAAAATGAAACAGAAGAAAATAGAAAAGAAAGAGCAATACGTATTCAAGCTAAAATTGCATCTTTAGTTACAGCATTTGCGCGTGTTCGTGAAGGTAAAGAACCAGTTAAACCTAATCCTGAATTAAGTTATGCAGCTAACTTCTTATATATGTTGAGAGGGGAATTACCTACAGATACTGAAGTTGAAGCATTTAATAAAGCATTAGTATTACATGCTGACCATGAACTTAATGCTTCTGCATTTACTGCACGTTGTGCCGTTTCTTCTTTATCTGATATGTACTCAGGTATTGTAGCTGCTGTAGGTTCATTAAAAGGACCATTACATGGTGGTGCAAATGAACAAGTAATGAGCATGCTTGCTGATGTTAAATCAGTGGATGAAGTTGATGCTTATTTAGATGAAAAATTCAAAAATAAAGAAAAAATCATGGGATTCGGTCATAGAGTATACAAAGACGGAGATCCAAGAGCCAAATATTTACGTGAGATGAGCCGAAAAATCACTTCTGAAACTGGTAGAAGTGAATTATATGATATTTCAATAGCTATTGAGAAACGTATGAAAAAAGAAAAAGGACTCATTCCTAATGTCGATTTCTTTAGTGCTACTGTATATCACAGTATGGATATTCCACACGATTTATTCACGCCAATTTTCGCGGTAAGTCGTACATCTGGTTGGACAGCACATATTCTAGAACAATATCGTGATAATAGAATAATGCGTCCTAGAGCTAATTACGTCGGTGAAACTAATCGTAAGTATTTACCAATTGAAGAAAGATAAATTTTAAACTTTAATAGATTTCACAATATTTGGAGGTAAAATTATGTCAGCTGAAAAAATTACTAGAATTAACGATGGATTAAATGTACCTAATGAACCAATTATTCCTTTTATTATTGGTGATGGTATTGGACCAGATATTTGGAAAGCAGCGAGTCGCGTTATTGATGCAGCTGTTGAAAAAGCATATAACGGCGAAAAACGTATTGAATGGAAAGAAGTACTAGCAGGTCAAAAAGCTTTTGATGAAACAGGTGAATGGTTACCTCAAGAAACGCTTGACACGATTAAAGAATATTTAATCGCTATTAAGGGACCATTAACTACACCAATTGGTGGTGGTATTCGTTCATTAAATGTTGCATTACGTCAAGAATTAGACCTATTTACATGTTTACGTCCAGTTCGTTGGTTCAAAGGTGTCCCTTCACCAGTTAAACGTCCACAAGATGTTGATATGGTCATCTTCCGTGAAAATACTGAAGATATTTATGCAGGTATCGAATTTAAAGAAGGTACTGATGAAGTTAAAAAAATTATTGATTTCTTACAAAATGAAATGGGTGCTACTAACATTCGCTTCCCAGAAACTTCAGGTATTGGTGTGAAACCAGTTTCTAAAGAAGGTACTGAACGTTTAGTTAGAGCTGCAATTCAGTATGCAATCGATAATAACCGTAAAACTGTTACGCTTGTTCACAAAGGTAATATTATGAAATTCACCGAAGGCGCATTTAAGCAATGGGGCTATGATGTAGCTCATAATGAATTTGCTGATAAGGTATTTACTTGGCAACAATATGATGAAATTGTTGAAAAAGATGGTAAAGATGCAGCAAATCAAGCTCAAGAAAAAGCTGAACAAGATGGAAAAATCATTATTAAAGATTCTATCGCTGACATTTTCTTACAACAAATTTTAACTCGTCCAGCAGAACATGATGTAGTTGCTACAATGAATCTAAATGGTGACTATATTTCAGATGCTTTAGCAGCTCAAGTGGGCGGAATTGGAATTGCACCTGGTGCAAACATTAACTATGAGTCAGGACACGCTATTTTCGAAGCAACACATGGTACTGCACCTAAATATGCTGGTTTAAACAAAGTTAACCCATCTTCTGAATTATTAAGTTCAGTTCTAATGTTAGAACATTTAGGTTGGCAAGAAGCCGCTGATAAGATTACTGATGCAATTGAAGCTACTATTGCTTCTAAAGTTGTAACTTATGATTTTGCTCGTTTAATGGATGGTGCTACTGAAGTATCAACTTCAGAATTCGCTGATGAGTTAATTAAAAACTTAAAGTAATTTATTTACACATTAATATATTATAACTTTAAAGAATTAATAGATTGATGATGCATTGCACTAATGTATTAGTTAACACAATAGCGCAAGTTTTAAAGGATTCTCAATCATAGCAATTTTTAACAAAAGTGGAACATTGAATTTATATTAAATTCTGTTCCGCTTTTTTATTATGAAGTAAAACAAATAACTTTATTTTGTTTATAATTTATTAATAATTTTTTAAAAATAATAAAATTAATACTCAATATGTGGAAAATAATCATATGATTGTTAAGATTATGTAAATTTAATATGTTGTATGTTATTTTTGTTTTAACTTCCGTTATAATGAAAATGAAATGTTATATTAATTCAGGGAGGCACATTATGTCACAAAAAGTATTAGTGGTTGACGATGAGCAATCAATTGTAACTTTACTTAAATATAATCTTGAAACGGCTGGTTACATCGTTGAGGTAGCTTACGATGGTGAAGAAGCTTTGGAAAAGGTGAATGAAATTCAACCAGAACTTGTCGTTTTAGATGTAATGTTACCTAAAAAAGATGGTATTGAAGTATGTAAAACAATACGTTCTGATAAAAATTTAGTACCTATTTTAATGTTAACTGCAAAAGATGATGAGTTTGATCGTGTATTAGGATTAGAATTAGGTGCCGATGATTATATGACAAAACCTTTTTCTCCTAGAGAAGTTGTGGCGAGAGTTAAAGCTATCTTGAGAAGATCTAAATTTGCTAGTGAAATTGAAAAAGCAGATGTTGATGATGAGGATATATTGATTGAAAATATTAGAATCAGACCTGAATTCTTTGAGGTATATAAAGATGATGAATTATTAGAACTCACTCCTAAAGAATTTGAACTATTGTTGTATCTAATAGAAAGACAAGGGCGAGTAATCACTCGAGAACACATGTTAAATTCTGTATGGAATTATGAATTCGCAGGCGATTCTCGAATTGTTGATGTTCATATAAGTCATTTAAGAGACAAACTCGAAGAGAATCCGAAACAACCTAAATTAATTAAAACTGTTCGTGGACTCGGTTATAAATTAGAGAGACCTAAAGCTTAATGCTTAAATTTCATCATAGATTATTATTGCTATTAAGCACAATTACTATAATCAGTTTTATTGGTTTAGGCGTCATTATTCATCATACAATTTATCAAATATTATCAACAGCTCAGGTTACAGAACTCAAACATGTATCTGAAAATTTTTTGAAATTAAACAAGCAAAATGAGAATAATGAAATTAAAAATATTTCAGCTAATCAAAATTTAATTGTTAGAATTTCTGAAAATGGTAAAGTGATATACCAAACTGGTAACCAAAATAAAATAAATGATAACATTGATAATGAAGCTAATCCATCAAATATCATTTATAAAAGAGAAAATGGTCAGGTTAGATATACATTTAAAACAACTGTCAATGACAAAACGATATACATAAGTGGGATGAATACTGAGATTCTTGAATTACAGAAGAGTATGTGGAAGTATTTATCTTTAATAGGAATTATTGTTCTTTTAGCGATTTATTTAGCTGTTAGAAGTATCAATCGTACATATATTAGACCGATTAATGAAGTGACTTATGCTACCTCGTTAATTGCTGATGGATACTATCATGTTAGAGTACCTGAAAGCAATGTTAAGGAGACAAAAGCGCTATTTGTCACGACTAACGATCTTGCAAGACGGTTACAAAAGCTTAATAATAAACAAAAAATGCAATCAAATCGATTAAAAACAACATTAGAAAATATACCAAGTTCAGTATTAATGATTGACAAACATGGTGAAATTGTTGTGGCCAATCATGCATACTATGAGTTGTTTAGGCCAAACGGTAAGGTTGAAAATAAAAACTATACATCATATTTAGATCCTAAAATTCAACAATTAATTCTAGAAAGTTTCAAAACTGAAAAGCCACTATATGATCAGATAGAAATTTTATTAAATAATGTTCATCATAAATATTTCGATTTGTCATGTGTTCCAATACTAAGTAAATCTAAGAAAAAGTTACAAGGTATGGTTGTAGTAATGCATGACATTACAAATTTGAAAAAATTGGAAAACTTGCGTCGGGAGTTTGTTGCAAATGTATCTCATGAGCTTAAAACACCTATTACATCTATTAAAGGCTTCGCTGAAACACTCATAGAAGGTGCGAAAAACGATGAAGAATCACTTGATATGTTCTTAAATATTATTTTAAAAGAATCTAATCGTATTGAGTCACTCGTTATGGATTTATTGGATTTATCACATATCGAACAACAAACAGAGATAGAAACAGCATTTATGAATTTATCAGAGCTTGCTTACACAACTATTGATAACTTACAAAACCAGGCAAGATATAAAGATATTAAAATAGTATCCGAAATAGAAAAAGATGTCATTATAGAAGCACATGAAAACAAAATTGCACAAGTCATTACTAATTTACTATCAAATGCAATTAATTATTCACTTGAGAATAATGAGGTTATTGTAAGAGTGTATAGAGAAGGACATGAAGTAAATTTAGAAATACAAGACTTTGGTATTGGAATAGATAAAAGTGATCAAAAGCATATTTTTGAAAGATTTTATCGGGTGGATAAAGCAAGAAGTAGAGATTCAGGTGGTACAGGTTTAGGTTTATCTATAACAAAACATATAGTGGAGGCACACCATGGAACGATTAATGTCGAAAGCAATATTGGTGAGGGCTCGCTATTTAAAGTTTCATTTTTAGATGAAAAAGAATGATATCGTTCAATAAAGAATGACTATAATATCGCGGTACAAGAACTTTTATTTTGATTAGTAATTAATACAATTATTTTAAGGCCTTTCGTATACTTGCACCAAAAATTTGGTTGAGGATATGAAAGCCCTTTTTTTATTTAAATAAGTAATGGAGAGTGTGAAAAGTTTTTGTATAAACCATACATTCGTTATGGTTCAGGTTATATGCTAAAATATAATAAAATCACTCTGGAGGTATACGCATTGAATAAATTAGTTTTAATTGATGGTAATAGTTTAAGTTTTAGAGCATTTTATGCATTACCACTACTTTCTAACAAAGCAGGAATACATACGAATGCAGTATACGGTTTTGCTATGTTATTGGAAAAGATTATGAGAGAAGAACAACCATCGCACTTTTTAGTTGCGTTTGACGCCGGCAAAACAACATTTAGACATTCAAAATATAGTGAATATAAAGGCGGA
Organism: Staphylococcus haemolyticus; assembly: GCF_006094395.1. Classification (NCBI taxonomy): domain Bacteria; kingdom Bacillati; phylum Bacillota; class Bacilli; order Caryophanales; family Staphylococcaceae; genus Staphylococcus; species Staphylococcus haemolyticus. The sequence goes on from NZ_CP035291.1 coordinate 1,192,427, forward strand.
AGACAAAGTACACCACCTGAGTTAAGCGAACAGTTCCCATACATTCGACAATTATTAGATACTTACCATATCAAACACTATGAGTTAGAAAATTATGAAGCTGACGATATTATAGGCACATTAAGTAAAGAAGCTAATGACCAAGGGTTTGAAACGATTATAGTTACTGGGGATCGAGATTTAACACAGTTAGCAACTGATAATGTTACTATTTATTACACAAAGAAAGGTGTAACAGATGTTGATCATTATACGCCAGAATTCATTGCTGAAAAATATGATGGACTTAATCCCAATCAAATTATAGATATGAAAGGACTAATGGGGGATGCATCTGATAACATCCCTGGCGTTGCTGGTGTAGGCGAAAAGACAGCTATCAAGCTATTGAAACAATTTAATACAGTTGAAGGTGTTTATGACAATATAGATTCAGTCTCTGGAAAAAAATTAAAAGAAAAACTCGAAAATAGTCGTGAAGACGCATTCATGAGTAAAGACTTAGCAACGATTAATAAAAATAGTCCAATTGAAGTAACATTACAAGACACTGTGTTAAAAAATCAAGATGATAATAAAGATAAAATTGAATTATTCAAAAAGTTAGAATTCAAACAATTATTATCTGATATAGATAGTAATAATACTGAAGAGAAACACGAAGATAAAGTCATTGAAGTGAGTAATGATTTTAACAACATAAATTTTAAAGAATTAAAAGAAGCTGTGATTCACATCGAAGTAGATGGTACCAATTACTTACAGGATACAATTTTAAAATTTGGATTTTATGATGGAGTGGACCATGTTGTAATAGCTTCCGATCAACTAAAGGAATATCCTGAATTGATTAAATGGCTAGAGAATGAGACTACAGAAAAAATTGTTTATGATGCTAAAAAAACATACGTTGTTGCGCATAGATTAGATATAGATATAAAAAATATTGTATTTGATGTTATGTTAGCAAGTTATATTATCGATCCATCAAGAACGATAGATGATGTAAACTCTGTAGTAAGTAATTATAATCAAAATTTTGTCCAAGATGATATTTCAATTTATGGAAAAGGGAAAAAGAGACATGTCCCAGAAGACACAATATTAAATAAGCATATTGCTTCAATCACAGAGGCAATTTATGCCTGCAAACCTGAAATGGTTGCTGAATTAGAATCGCACCAACAAATTGATCTATTGTTGAATTTAGAACTTCCACTTGCACGTATCTTAAGTGAAATGGAAGAAACAGGAATTTATACGGATATTAATGACTTAAGACAAATGCAGTCAGAAATCCAAGGAAAATTAGATTTACTAATAAGTAATATTCACGAAGCGGCTGGGGAAGAATTTAACATTAACTCTCCTAAACAATTAGGTGTAGTATTATTTGAAACGCTAGAACTACCAGTCATTAAAAAAACAAAAACTGGATATTCTACTGCAGTTGATGTGTTGGAGCAATTACAAGGTCAACACCCAATAATTGACTATATACTTGAATATCGTCAATTATCAAAATTACAATCCACTTATGTAGAGGGATTACAAAAAGTCATAAGTAAAGATAACAGAATTCATACTCGCTTCAATCAAACATTAGCGCAAACTGGTCGTTTATCAAGTGTAGATCCTAATTTACAAAATATACCAGTCCGTCTTGAAGAAGGACGTAAGATTAGAAAAGCTTTTAAGCCTACTTCAAATGATAGTGTGATATTATCAGCTGACTACTCTCAAATTGAATTACGTGTACTCGCTCATATTACCCAAGATGAAAGTATGAAAGAAGCATTTATCAATGAAAAAGATGTTCATACTGCTACTGCGATGAAAGTATTTGATGTAGAAGCGAATGAAGTTAACGCTTTAATGCGAAGACAGGCTAAAGCTGTTAACTTTGGAATAGTGTATGGTATTAGTGATTATGGTTTGAGCCAGAGCTTAAACATTACTCGAAAAAAAGCAAAAGCATTTATAGATGATTATTTGGCAAGTTTTCCAGGTGTAAAACAATACATGTCTGATATTGTTAAAGATGCGAAAGCAGATGGATATGTTGAAACATTATTGCACCGTCGCAGATATATACCAGATATTAATAGTAGGAACTTTAATTTGAGAGGTTTTGCTGAACGTACGGCAATGAATACTCCAATACAGGGTAGTGCAGCAGATATTATTAAATTAGCAATGGTAGAATTTGATAGACAAATTAAACAAACGTCTTATCATGCTCAGTTATTACTACAAGTACATGATGAATTAATTTTCGAAGTACCTGCCAATGAAGTTGAAGATTTTAGTTTATTTGTTGAGGAAATTATGGAACACGCATTACAATTAGATGTGCCGTTAAAAGTAGATTCTAACTATGGATCTACATGGTATGATGCAAAATAGAAAGAGGAATTAGAAATGCCAGAATTACCAGAGGTTGAACACGTTAAAAGGGGTATAGAGCCTTATATATTGAATGCAACTATTAAAAGTGTGACATTTTCAAACAAAGTTATTGAGGGCAAACAACAAGGAAAAGAGACAATTATTAAAGGAATTAATTTGGATGGTTTCAGATTGAATAGTGAAAGTTTTAAAATAAAATCCATTGATAGAAGAAGTAAATATATTGTCTTCACTATTGAAAAAAATAACAACCAGCGTATTATATTAAGTCATTTAGGTATGGCAGGCGGATTTTTTATTGTCGATAAATTATCAGATATTAGTACACCTAATTATCGAAAACATTGGCATGTCGTGTTTCATTTAGATAATGGTAAACAACTCGTTTATTCTGATATTAGACGATTTGGTGAACTAAGAAATCTGGCTACTTATAATGATTATCCAGCTTTTCTTGAAATTGCGCCTGAACCGTTTGATGACAATGCATTAAACTATTTTTTAGACCGGATTAAACTTAAGAAATACCAAAACAAACCTATTAAACAAATGTTGCTTGATCATAAAATGATAGCAGGTTGTGGAAATATTTATGCATGTGAAGCGTTATTTAGAGCAGGCGTTTTACCTGAGAGGAAAGTAAAAGATGTATCTAATCAAGAACGACAAATGTTATTTTATTATGTTCAAGAAGTATTAAATGAGGGTATAAATAATGGCGGTACTAGCATTTCTGATTATCGTCATGCTGATGGCAAGACAGGAGAAATGCAATTACACTTAAATGTATATAAACAAAAGACATGTAAAATATGTGGTCATGACATTGAGCAAAAAGTCATTGCATCGCGAAATAGTCATTTTTGTCCACATTGTCAGAAATAAAGGTGAGTGAATATTTATGCCAAAAGTTATTGGATTAACAGGTGGTATTGCCACTGGAAAGTCAACGGTTTCTGAGTTATTAACAGCATTTGGTTTTAAAGTTGTAGATGCTGATATAGCTGCAAGAAAAGCTGTTGCAAAAGGAACTAAAGGTTTAGAACAAGTTAGAGCAGCTTTTGGTGATAGTGCTATCACTGAGGAAGGTGAAATGGATCGCAAATATGTAGGTGAAATTGTTTTTAATCACCCAGAGAAACGTTTAGAGTTAAATGATATTGTGCATCCTATAGTTAGAGAGATAATGGAAGAAGAAAAGCAATCATATCTTAATCAAGGTTATGATGTCATTATGGATATTCCACTTCTTTTTGAAAATGAATTACAAAATACAGTTGATGAAGTATGGTTAGTATACACGTCTGAAAGTATTCAAATTGAGAGGTTGATGGAGCGAAATCAATTGTCACTAGAGGATGCGAAAGCGCGCGTTTATAGTCAAATATCAATAGATAAAAAGAGTAGAATGGCAGACCATGTTATAGATAACTTAGGAGATAAGTTGGAACTGAAACAAAACTTAGAACAGCTATTGACTGATAAAGGTTTTATTAACAAAGAAAGATAAAATTTGCTTAAGCAATTATTTATGCTTCGGCTCTAATAGATGAATGATGTAAATGTTAAATTTTACATAGATAAGTCTATTAGAGCTTTTTTTGTTAACCAAATATTGTCGATTAAAAAATTTTTTAAAATTAATGGAAAACGCTTTCAAATTTAAATTAATATGTTACACTATTTTTATAAAGTATAACATATAAACAAACAATCAAGGGGTGCTTTAAATGTCAACAAATATTGCAATTAATGGTATGGGTAGAATAGGTAGAATGGTGTTAAGAATCGCATTACATAAAGAAGATTTAAACGTTGTAGCGATTAACGCAAGCTATCCACCTGAAACAATTGCGCATCTAATAAATTACGATACTACTCATGGTAGATTTGATAAAAAAGTTGAACCAATTGAGAACGGTATCCGTGTCGATGGACAAGATATTAAACTTGTTTCTGACCGTAACCCTGAAAATTTACCTTGGAAAGACTTAGACATTGATATTGTAATTGAAGCTACAGGTAAATTTAACCATGGCGATAAAGCAATTGGCCATATTAATGCAGGTGCTAAAAAAGTATTACTAACTGGTCCTTCTAAGGGTGGCCATGTACAAATGGTGGTTAAAGGGGTAAATGATAACCAATTAGATGTAGATACATATGACATTTTTAGTAATGCATCTTGTACAACTAACTGTATTGGTCCGGTAGCAAAAGTGCTTAATGATAAATTTGGCATCGTTAACGGTCTTATGACAACAGTACATGCGATTACTAACGATCAAAATAATATTGATAATCCGCATAAAGATTTACGTCGTGCACGTTCATGTAATGAAAGTATTATTCCAACTTCAACTGGCGCAGCTAAAGCTTTAAAAGAAGTACTTCCAGAATTAGAAGGTAAATTGCATGGCTTAGCTTTACGTGTGCCAACTAATAACGTGTCACTTGTAGACTTAGTTGTAGATTTAAAAGAAGATGTTACAGCTGAACAAGTCAATGACGCATTCAGAAATGCTGGACTAGATGGTATTCTCGATGTAGAAGACGAGCCACTAGTATCAATGGACTTCAATACAAATCCTAATTCAGCAGTTATTGACGCTCAAAACACAATTGTGATGGATGATAATAAAGTAAAAGTGATTGCATGGTATGATAATGAGTGGGGTTACTCAAATAGAGTAGTTGAAGTTGCTCAACAAATTGCTAAATTAATTGGCTCTGAAAATGTTGCAACGGCTAAATAATAAGATATCACTATAAATTAAAACGAGACTGTTAAATCTTTTGACTAAGATTTGATAGTCTCGTATTTTATTTTTATGTGATTTTGTATTAAAACTTTCACGCATTCTTGTCATTAAAGAAATATATTATGCATAAAACTAGATTTTTATTAAGATACTTTTGTTTTAGTTTAATTTAAATGAGAATTAGACTTCTTTTGTCAAGAATGCTTTTATAGTATAATGAATCATAATCTATTCAAGAGGGTGAAAGATATGAAATGCCCAAAATGTAGTTCAACACATTCGCGTGTAGTTGATTCTAGACATGCGGATGATGCAAATGCAATTAGAAGAAGAAGAGAATGCGAAAATTGTGGTACTCGATTTACGACGTTCGAACATATAGAAGTAAGTCCATTAATTGTCGTAAAAAAAGATGGAACTCGAGAACAATTTTTAAGAGAGAAAATTTTAAATGGTCTTGTTAGATCTTGTGAAAAGAGACCAGTACGTTATCAACAATTAGAAGATATTACTAATAAAGTTGAATGGCAGCTACGTGATAGCGGACAAACTGAAATATCTTCGCGAGATATTGGTGAACATGTTATGAACCTGTTGATGCATGTCGATCAAGTTTCTTATGTGAGATTTGCTTCAGTTTATAAAGAGTTTAAAGATGTTGATCAATTGTTAGCATCAATGCAAGGTATCTTGAACGATAATAAACGGAGTGATCTATAAATGAGTTTACAATCGTATGAGTATGGTTTGAGTCCACATGACGGTTTTAAAGTGTATCGTCAGTTCCAATTTAATCATAATCATTTGGAAATACTTAATAGATTGTATATGCCATTAATTGGCGCGCAAGCGATAGGTACATATCACTTTATGAACCAATTCGTGAATAGTGATGACACATTAACGCATTACACAATAATGAATGAATTGAAAATGAATTTATCAGAATTTAGACAGTATATGGATTTATTGGAAGCAATCGGTTTATTTAAAACATATGTAAAGCATGATGAACGACAATCATTTTTTATTTACGAATTGATACAACCACCAACTGCCTATCAATTTTTTAATGATCCTATGTTATCAATTTATCTATATAACCAAGTCGATAAACAACGTTTTAAAAGCTTAAAAAATTATTTTAAAAAGCATGATTTTGATTTAAGTGGGTTTCAACAAGTAACTCGCAAGTTTACTGATGTTTTTAAAATTCCACACTCAAGCGTTACTATTGATGCTTCATCAATTAAAAAAGAAAAACCATATCATGGTATTGATTTATCCAATGTATCATTTGATTTTGAGATTTTAAAAGAAATGCTACGTCATCATTTTATTAGCGATGAAATTATAACTAAAGAAGCTAGAGATTTAATTGTTCAATTGGCTACATTGTATGGTTTAACAGAAGATGCTATGAAACGAATTATATTGAATTCTATTACAAGTAATCAACAATTATCATACGAAGAAATGAGAAAGCATGCACGTTCGTATTATTTAATTGAACATAATCAACAATTACCTGAATTAGAGCCTAAGGCAAGTAATCATAATGAAGTGAATAGTAACAATCAATCTGTGTCTTCAAGTCAACCAACTTCCAATGATGATTGGTTTCAATTGTTAGAGGAAACAAGTCCAGTAGATATGTTGGCGTCATGGTCAGAATCAGAACCAACATTTCAACAAAAGAAAATGATTGAAGAGTTAGTCGAAAGAGAAAAATTAAGCTTTGGTGTAATTAATATTCTTTTACAATTTGTAATGCTAAAAAATGAGATGAAACTACCTAAAACATATATTTTAGAAATCGCATCTAATTGGAAAAAATTAGGTATTAAGACTGCAAAAGAAGCATATAACTATGCGTTAAAAGCAAATGAATCAAAATCAGAATATAAAGGTAATGACCAACGTCAATCAAGAAAGCGTTATTCAAAATCACGTGAGATTGTATCTAGAGAAAAAACACCTAAATGGTTAAAAAATAGAGGTCAAGAAAAAACTGATAAAGAAACGACTAAAGAAGAACAAGAACAGTTTGAAAAGGAAAGAGCTGCGTTTCGTGAACAACTAAAACGCGATTGGGAGGAGGATTAAATGAAATCATTCAATAGTATTATCAAATCAAATGGCGATTTAGAAAAAAGAATTGCTAAAATTAAAAAACAAGTCGTTAACGATCCTGATGTTAAATCATTTTTAAATGAACATCAATCTGAATTGACCAATGAAATCATTGATAATGACTTAAATGTGTTGCAAGAGTATAAAGATCAACAAAAAAATTATGATGGGCATGATTATGAAAATTGTCCGAACTTTGTTAAGGGTCATGTTCCTGAATTATATATCGACAATAATAGAATTAAAATACGTTATAACATGTGCCCTTGCAAAATTAAACACGATGAAGAAAGATTTAATTCTCACTTAATCACATCACACCATATGCAACGTGATACATTAAACGCTAAGATGAAAGATATTTATGACACTGATTTGAACCGATTAGTTATTGCTAAAAATGTAAATGATATCTGTAAACAATTAGTTAATGGAGAAAATGTAAAAGGAATGTATATTCACGGCCCATTTGGAACAGGGAAATCATTTATTCTAGGTGCAATTGCCAATCAACTTAAAGCTAAAAGTGTTGCTTCTACGATTGTTTATTTACCTGAATATATTCGCACACTCAAAAGTGGTTTCAGAGATGGGAGTTATGAAACAAAGTTACAACGAATAAGAGAGGCAAATATATTAATGATAGATGATATAGGTGCGGAAGAAGTAACACCTTGGGTTAGAGATGAAGTAATTGGACCATTATTACACTATCGCATGGTTCAAGAACTACCAACGTTTTTCTCATCGAATTTAAATTTTGAAGAGCTAGAACATCATTTATCTATTACACGTGAAGGTGCGGAAGAAACAAAAGCCGCTAGAATTATTGAAAGAATTAAATCTTTATCAACGCCATATTATTTGGATGGTAAAAATTTAAGAAACAATTGAAATTTAAAATAACTATTGTATAATTAAGATAAATCTTAATCGTTGAAATAGTTGAAGATATGATAATTTAATCCATGTTATACAGCGAGCTAATGTATGATGAGAGATTAGCTAATAAATTAAATTATTACTCCTTCATCATTAGGTGTTGGTAATCAATGCCCGGCTCAAGACCGTTATCTTAAGTAGAGATATTTAGCTATTGCTAAATAACTAGGGTGGTACCACGACGAACTCGTCCCTTTTTTTAGGGGCGAGTTTTTTATTTCAACGAAATTAGAATTTAATTATGGAGGTTTTCTAATGGATCAAATAAATGTTCAATTCCCAGATGGAAATTCGAAAGCGTTTGATAAAGGCATTACAACTGAAGAAATTGCACAATCAATTAGCCCTGGATTAAGAAAAAAAGCGGTTGCTGGTAAATTTAAAAATCAAATGGTCGATTTAACTAGACCGTTAGAAGAAGACGGTTCAATTGAAATTGTGACTCCAGGTAGTGATGAAGCGCTTGAAGTTTTACGTCATTCTACTGCCCATTTAATGGCCCAAGCTTTAAAACGTTTATATGGGGATGTTAAGTTTGGAGTTGGCCCTGTTATAGACGGTGGATTCTATTATGATTTTGATATGGATGAAAAGGTTTCGTCAGATGACTTTGAAAAAATTGAAAAAACGATGAAACAAATTGTTGATGAAAATCATAAAATTGAACGTAAAGTTGTATCAAGAGAAGAAGCTAAATCATTCTTCAAAGATGATCCTTATAAATTGGAATTAATAGACGCTATACCTGAAGATGAAAGTGTTACTTTGTATTCGCAAGGTGAATTTACTGATTTATGTCGTGGTGTACACGTTCCTTCAACTTCAAAAATCAAAGAATTTAAATTACTTTCAACTGCCGGTGCATATTGGCGTGGTGACAGCAATAACAAAATGTTACAGCGTATTTATGGTACAGCATTCTTTGATAAAAAAGATTTGAAAGCACATTTAGAGATGCTTGAAGAGCGTCGTGAGCGTGATCACCGTCGAATTGGTAAAGATTTAGAGCTATTCACTAATAATCAATTAGTAGGTGCAGGTCTTCCATTATGGTTGCCTAATGGTGCTACAATTCGTAGAGAAATTGAACGTTATATAGTTGATAAAGAGGTAAGTATGGGTTATGACCACGTATATACTCCAGTGTTAGCAAATGTTGAGTTATACAAAACTTCTGGACACTGGGATCATTATAGAGATGATATGTTCCCACCAATGAAATTAGATGAAACAGAAGAAATGGTATTACGACCTATGAATTGTCCACATCATATGATGGTCTATAATAATCGTCCTCATTCTTATCGTGAACTACCTATCCGTATTGCAGAATTAGGAACTATGCACAGATATGAAGCTAGTGGTGCTGTATCAGGATTACAACGTGTACGTGGAATGACATTAAACGATTCACACATATTTGTTAGACCTGATCAAATTAAAGATGAATTTAAACGTGTTGTTAACATGATTCAAGAAGTATATAGTGACTTTGGCTTTGAAGATTACACATTCAGATTAAGTTACAGAGATCCAGAAGATAAAGAGAAGTATATGGATGATGATGAAATGTGGAACAAAGCTGAAACTATGTTAAAAGAAGCAGTCGATGAAATGGGATTACCATATGTTGAAGCAATTGGTGAAGCGGCATTCTATGGTCCAAAACTAGATGTTCAAGTTAAGACTGCTATGGGTAAAGAAGAAACTTTATCAACTGCTCAAATTGATTTCTTATTGCCAGAACGTTTTGAACTAACATACATCGGTAGCGATGGTGAAAATCATCGTCCAGTAGTTATTCATCGTGGCGTAGTTTCAACTATGGAACGATTTGTAGCGTTCTTAACTGAAGAAACTAAGGGTGCATTCCCAACTTGGTTAGCACCTAAACAAGTTGAAATAATACCTGTTAATGTTGACTTACATTATGACTATGCTAGAAATTTACAAGATGAATTAAAATCACAAGGTGTACGTGTAGAAATTGATGACCGTAATGAAAAAATGGGGTACAAAATTCGTGAAGCACAAATGCAAAAAATACCTTATCAAATAGTTGTTGGTGATAAAGAAGTTGAAAACAATCAAGTCAATGTACGTAAATACGGCTCTCAAGATCAAGAAACAGTTGAAAAAGATGAATTTATTTGGAATTTAGTAGATGAAATTCGTTTGAAAAAACATAGATAGTCTTGATAAAAATGATAGCTTAATGTATATTACTATATAGTTAATTAAAAAAAGAGTTAGAGGTTGCGTCTTTAATTAGTAACACTTCAGAAGTTATTAAGGAACGTATGTTGAAAGTGTGGAAGGTAAAGATGCCGAAATGAATGATACCCTTAATTATCATTTGTTGGGACAGTTATCGAAAAGAAACTGTACTGTCACAATTTGTGATGTGCTACCGACATAGATTAAGCAGATGGTTGCATATCTAAAGGTATGCAACCATTTTTTTATGCTTTAAAGAATTATAAACTATTTGGAAGTATAATTTGAATGCGTTCATAATCATCGCATAACACAACAAAACTATTTTAGTTAGCCTCTACTGTAAGAAAGGGAGCTTCTATGAAAAAAGTCGAAAATCAAGATGATGGAATCAAAAGAGGACTGAAGGACCGCCATATTTCTATGATAGCAATGGGTGGTTGTATCGGTACCGGATTATTTATGACCTCTGGGGGAGCAATACACGATGCAGGGGCATTAGGTGCTTTAATTGCATATGCGATTATTGGAGCTATGGTATTCTTCCTCATGACATCTTTAGGTGAAATGGCAACGTATTTACCAGTGTCTGGTTCATTTAGTACTTACGCAACACGTTTTGTAGATCCATCTTTAGGATTTGCGTTAGGTTGGAACTATTGGTTTAACTGGGTTATTACAGTTGCAGCAGATGTAACCATTGCTGCACAAGTCATTCAATATTGGACACCTATGGCTGGTATTCCAGCATGGGTTTGGAGTTGTATATTCTTAGTTATTATATTCGCACTAAACTCTTTATCTGTTAGAGTTTATGGTGAAAGTGAATATTGGTTCGCTTTAATCAAAGTTGTAACAGTCATTATCTTTATCATTATTGGTCTTTTAACGATACTAGGTATTATGGGTGGAGAATTTGTAGGTTTCGAGACATTTACGAAAGGTGACGGACCAATTCTAGGTGGTAACTTAGGTGGAAGTTTATTATCAATTCTAGGCGTCTTCCTAGTTGCTGGATTCTCATTCCAAGGTACAGAGTTAATTGGTATTACAGCTGGAGAATCTGAAAATCCAGAACGCGCTGTACCTAAAGCTATTAAACAAGTATTCTGGAGAATATTATTATTCTACATATTAGCAATATTTGTTATAGGTATGTTAATCCCTTACGATAGTAATGCATTGATGGGTGGCGATGATAATATTGCTACTTCTCCATTTACACTCGTGTTTAAAAATGCTGGGTTAGCTTTTGCGGCATCATTTATGAATGCAGTTATTTTAACATCAGTTTTATCAGCAGGTAATTCAGGTATGTATGCATCAACACGAATGTTATATTCTATGAGTAAAGATAAATTAGCTTTCCATTCATTTGGTAAAACGAATAAATATGGTGTGCCATACTTATCTTTATTTGCGACAGCGATTTTAGTTGTTATTATTTTCTTAGTGCAAAAACTAAGTGGTGACGCATATGAATATATTGTTGCTGCAAGTGGTATGACAGGCTTTATCGCATGGGTAGGTATTGCAATTAGTCACTACAGATTTAGAAGAGCTTTCGAAAAACAACATCATAGTAAAAGGGAGTTGAAGTATAAAGCTAAATGGTTCCCATTCGGTCCTATATTCGCAGGCTTGCTCTGTGTGATTGTCATAATCGGGCAAGATGTTGATTTTATTAAAACAGGTCATTTCGATTTAAATCGCTTCATTATCACATATATGGGAATCCCAGTTTTCTTAGTATTCTTTATTTATCATAAATTGAGATATAAAACGAAGATAATTCCATTAGATAAAGTAGATTTAAGACAAGATGTTTCAATGGATGAAGTAAAACATCACTAATATTAAAATAATTGTTGACTTATATGATATACACTGATATGATTATTAACGTTGAATACGAAACGTACCAAGTAGAAACACCCGTTTCTCACCTGTAGCGACGCATCAAGCAGTTGGCAGGTTAATCATGTCACACATTATATGTGTATGAGAGAAGAGCGGGCATTCTATGCTCGCTCTTTTTGCTTGGAAAATTTCGTAAAATTTTGGGAGGTGTCAACCATAGCAAAAGATCAAACGCAAGTTAACGAAAAGATTCGCGCTAAAGAATTACGTTTAATTGGCCAAAATGGTGACCAAATTGGTGTTAAATCAAAACGAGAAGCATTAGAAATGGCTGAACGTGTTGAATTAGATTTAGTAGTTGTAGCACCAAATGCTAAACCACCTGTTGCAAGAATTATGGATTATGGTAAATACAAATTCGAACAGCAGAAAAAAGAAAAAGAAATGAAAAAGAAACAAAAAGTTATCAATGTTAAAGAAATACGCCTAAGTCCAACTATTGAGGAACATGATTTCCAAACTAAGTTGAAAAATGGTCGTAAATTCTTATCTAAAGGCGATAAATGTAAAGTTTCTATTCGTTTCAGAGGTCGTGCAATCACTCATAAGGAAATTGGTCAGCGCGTATTAGAAAAATTCGCTGACGAATGTAAAGATATTGCCACTGTTGAACAGAAACCTAAAATGGAAGGGCGTCAAATGTTTATCATGTTAGCGCCTATTAACGAAAAATAATTCACTATTATTAGGAGGAAATGAATCATGCCAAAAATGAAAACTCACCGTGGAGCAGCTAAACGTGTTAAAAGAACTGGTTCAGGTCAATTAAAACGTTCAAGAGCTTTCACATCACACTTATTTGCAAATAAAAACACTAAACAAAAACGTAAATTACGTAAAGCTAAATTAGTTTCTAAAAGCGATATGAAACGAGTAAAACAATTATTAGCTTATAAAAAATAATTGTAATTGATAAATGTACGATAATTAATTGTTATATCTAAGGAGGAATTTAATATGCCACGAGTTAAAGGTGGAACAGTAACAAGAGCACGTCGTAAAAAAACGATTAAATTAGCTAAAGGTTACTTCGGTGCTAAACACACATTATATAAAGTAGCAAAACAACAAGTAATGAAATCAGGTCAATACGCTTTCCGTGACCGTCGTCAACGTAAACGTGATTTCCGTAAATTATGGATTACACGTATTAACGCAGCTGCACGTCAACATGACATGAGCTATTCAAGATTAATGAACGGCTTGAAAAAAGCTGACATCAATATTAACCGTAAAATGCTTTCTGAAGTTGCTATTTCAGATGAAAAAGCTTTCGCAGAGTTAGTTTCAAAAGCTAAAGAAGCTTTAAAATAATTGATTTATAAAAGATGACTTTGAAGTCATCTTTTTTTGTTTTCAAATAATTAAGAATTGAAATTATAAATCGTTAATGCACCTTTATTTGTTCTTTGGTGATCGAGTTTGATAAAATGCTAATTAAGAAATTATTGTAAGGAGAACACTATGTCTAAATATGATGAGCAAATTATAGTTGTACCAAGAGATATCCTTTTTGAACAAGAGTCAAATGCTTTTAACGGCTTTTTAACTAAAAATGATCCACAAGGTGAAGCGATATTTAATACTTTTTCTAATTATGAAGTTAAAAGACGTGGAGATATGGAAGAAGATCCTTCATATAAACAATTAATATCATATTGTCTTTTAGAAAATGAGAAAAATGAAATATTAGTATACAAAAGATTAAGTGGTGGTGGAGAGTCACGTTTACATGGTCAATCTTCTATCGGTGTAGGTGGACACATGAATGATGTGATTGGCGCAAATTCTGTAAATGAAGTTTTAAGGGTAAATGCTCAAAGAGAGCTAGAAGAAGAAGTCGGTTTATTAGAAGCTAATTCTCAGAATTTGGAATATATAGGTTTTATAAATGATGATACAAACGATGTGGGTAAAGTACATATAGGTGTAGTTTTTAAAATTAAAGTTAACTCAAATGATATTGAAGTACGTGAAACAGATACATTAAAAATTCAATGGTTAGAAAAAGAGCGTATTGATAATAATGATGAATTTGAAACATGGAGTGCATTAATTTTAAAAGATTTATAGGAGGGATACAACATGTCAGACATCATCCCTTTTCCAAAACTACAACAAAAATTGTATAAAGATATTAAATCATCTCATAACAGTCAACATTACGAAACAGTATATCAATTAATTGAAGATTATGAAGCACAATTTGAACTAGATGAGACATTAGCCTTAATTAAATGTGATATGTTATATCATTTGAATTCGTTTTTGGAGTTAAGAGAAGAAGCTATTGTACTTTTAAAAAGAGGCATTCAAGCGTATGATGAGTTAATGTTATATTATATCAAGGCGTTAAATGGCTTAGGTCAGTATTATGAGTCTGTAAATGTTATCAATCAAATTATAGACGAAGTTCAAAGTCATAAAACAAGAATGGCGTTATTTCCATTAAAGGAATATGCTCAATCTCAACTCAATGAAGATAAACATATCACAAGCCAATCATTGGCTAAATTTAATACACTCAATGTGAATGAACAAATACAATTAGTTCTTAAATTAATTGATAATGGGCATTATGAATTTAAAGAAACTATAGCCTTTTTATTATCTAATGAGGTTGAGGCAGACAATTTAAAAAGTTTAATGTTAGAATTTTTAAGATTTGCTGGCTACAATACACCAATTAATATTAACAAGATGAATTATTCAGTTAACGTTATTCCTAATGAGCTTAATGGTTTGGAACATACTGAACTTAAAACTCAAGTAATTCCTCGAGTAATTGATAAGCTAGAAAATGGAGCACTCAATATCATTGATGAAGCAATACATACCATGAATAATCATGCTATATTACTATATCCACTTAATGTATTCGATTTATACACTTGTGATGATTGGATTACTGGTTATGATGTTTACTTTAAATCAATGATTGGTATACAAACTAATGAAGATAGTTTAAAAATATTAAATTTTATTAATAGTCTTGATGGTCAAATTTGAGCAAATTATTTTATATTGTTAAATTAATTCGTTAAAGTTAGATTATTGAATTTTAAAAGTGTTTTAAACCCTATAAAAGACTGTTTGTGTCCGTATAGGACGTGTGCTATAATAGGGAAGTTGAAAAAATAAAAATGTAATCATGGAGGTATTTATACATGACAGCAACTTGGGAAAAAAAGGAAGGTAACGAAGGATTATTAAAAGTTACAGTTCCAGCAGAAAAAGTAGACAAAGCATTAGATCAAGCATTTAAAAAAGTAGTTAAACAAATTAACGTGCCTGGTTTCCGTAAAGGTAAAGTGCCTCGTCCTATCTTTGAACAACGTTTCGGTGTAGAAGCATTATATCAAGATGCGGTAGATATTCTATTACCTGAAGCATATGGTGAAGCTATTGATGAAACTGGAATCAATCCAGTAGCTCAACCAGAAGTTAATGTTACACAAATTGAAAAAGGTAAAGATTTTGAATTTGAAGCTACTGTAACTGTTGAACCTGAAGTTCAATTAGGTGATTACAAAGGTTTAGAAATAGAAAAACAAGATTCAGAATTAACTGATGAAGATTTACAAGAAGCAATTGACCATAGCCTAGGACACCTAGCTGATATGGTAGTTAAAGAAGATGGTGCTGTTGAAAATGGAGATACAGTAAACATTGACTTTGATGGCTATGTTGATGGCGAGCAATTTGAAGGTGGACAAGCAGATGGTTATGATCTTGAAATTGGCTCAGGCTCATTTATTCCTGGATTTGAAGATCAATTGGTAGGCGTTAAAACAGGTGAAGAAAAAGATGTAGTTGTAACTTTCCCTGAAGAATATCATGCTGAAGAATTAGCTGGCAAAGAAGCTACTTTCAAAACTAAAGTAAATGAAATTAAATATAAAGAAGTACCTGAATTAGATGATGAAATTGCAAATGAATTAGATTCAGATGCTAACAGTGTTGATGAGTACAAAGAAAACTTACGCAAACGTTTATCAGAACAAAAAGCTGAGGAAGCTGAAAATGTTGAAAAAGAAGAAGCAATTAATAAAGCAACTGATAATGCTACAATCGATATTCCTCAAGCAATGATTGACACTGAATTAGATCGTATGGTTCAAGAATTTGGTCAAAGAATCCAACAACAAGGATTAGATTTACAAACTTACTTCCAAATTTCAGGTCAAGATGAATCTCAATTAAGAGAACAAATGAAAGATGATGCAGAACAACGCATTAAAACAAACTTAACACTTTCAGCTATTGCCGATAAAGAAAATATTGAAGCAAATGATGAAGATATCGATAAAGAATTAGAAAAAATGAGTAAACAATTTAATATCTCAGTTGAAGATATTAAAAATACTTTAGGTAATACTGACATTATTAAAAATGATGTACGTATCCAAAAAGTAATTGACTTACTTAGAGACAATGCTAAATACGTTGAATCTACTAAAGAAGATAAATAATAATTCATTGTTAAATTAATAATTAAAATTTAAAGTAGCAGGTGCATCAATATATGTAACCTGCTACTCTATGTTTTAAGCATTTTAGTTGTTAACCATGAATTTGCATTGTAGAATGCTATCTAGTATAGTCGTTTAAGAATAGAGGTGTAAATGAATGTTTAAATTCAATGAAGATGAAGAAAATTTAAAATGTTCTTTCTGTGGTAAGGACCAAGACCAAGTTAAGAAATTAGTCGCAGGAAGTGGCGTATATATCTGTAATGAGTGTATCGAACTATGTTCAGAAATTGTAGAAGAAGAGTTAGCTCAAACGACTTCTGAAGAATTTACTGAACTGCCTACACCGAAAGAAATTATGGATCATTTAAATGAATATGTTATTGGTCAAGAAAAAGCTAAAAAATCTTTAGCAGTTGCAGTATATAATCACTATAAACGTATCCAACAATTAGGACCTAATGAAGATGAAGTTGAGTTACAAAAAAGTAATATTGCGTTAATAGGACCAACTGGTAGCGGTAAAACACTATTAGCACAAACATTAGCTAAAACTTTAAACGTTCCATTTGCTATTGCAGATGCTACAAGTTTAACTGAAGCAGGTTACGTTGGTGACGATGTAGAAAATATTTTATTACGATTAATTCAAGCAGCTGACTTCGATATTGATAAAGCTGAAAAAGGTATTATCTATGTTGATGAAATTGATAAGATTGCTAGAAAATCTGAAAACACATCAATTACACGTGATGTATCTGGTGAAGGTGTTCAACAAGCCTTACTTAAAATTTTGGAGGGAACGACTGCAAGTGTGCCTCCACAAGGTGGACGTAAACATCCAAACCAAGAATTAATACAAATTGATACAACAAATATCTTATTCATTCTAGGTGGTGCGTTTGATGGCATCGATGAAGTAATTAAACGTCGCTTAGGAGAAAAAGTGATTGGATTTGCAAGTAATGAAGCGGATAAATACGATGAAGAAGCATTGTTAGAACAAATTCGCCCAGAAGACTTACAATCATATGGTTTAATACCTGAGTTTATTGGTCGTGTGCCAATAGTTGCTAACTTAGAAACATTAGATGTAGAAGCGCTTAAAAACATTTTAACGCAACCTAAGAACGCTTTAGTAAAACAATATACTAAAATGTTAGAACTTGATAATGTTGAGTTAGAATTTACCGAAGAAGCATTAGCTGCGGTAAGTGAGAAAGCTATTGAGCGTAAAACAGGAGCACGTGGATTACGTTCTATCATTGAAGAAGCATTAATCGATATCATGTATGATGTTCCTTCATCAGAAGACGTAACTAAAGTTGTTATTACTGATAAAACAATTAATGATGAAGTTGACCCAGAATTATACGATTCTGAAGGTAACATATTAAATGATAGTAAAACATCAGCATAATTAAGTTTGAGTACGCTTTGTAAAGATTGCGCCGAACAGTTGAAATAATTTTAAGATTTTATAAACAATTAAAGTTGGAGTGGAACATCGAATTCTATTTGAATTCTGTTCTGCTCCTTTTTTAATTAAAAAATTGCTTATTTAGATATAATGAAATATATATTATAATGAAACAGTTAAATTTAATTACTAAAGAGAGGATAATTTATGAATATTAATCCTAATAACATTGATTTGATTATAAGTGCTGTACAAGAAGCTCAATATCCTGATACAGGTTTATCTGAAGTAGCATTAAGTGGACGTTCAAACGTTGGTAAATCTTCTTTCATTAATAGTATGATTGGCAGAAAAAATATGGCTCGCACGTCGCAACAACCAGGCAAAACACAAACATTAAATTTCTTTAATATTGATGATCAATTAATATTTGTCGACGTCCCTGGGTATGGCTATGCAAAAGTGAGTAAATCACAACGTGAGAAATTTGGTAAAATGATTGAAGAATATTTGACTAAGAGAGAGAGTTTAAAGCTAGTCATTCAATTAGTTGACTTACGACACAATCCTACTGAAGATGATGTTTTAATGTATAATTACTTAAAACATTTTGATATACCTACACTAGTTATTTGTACTAAAGAGGACAAGATTGCAAAGGGTAAGATTCAAAAGCATATTAAAAATATTAAAGAGAAATTAGATTTAGATCCAGATGATACGATTATTAGTTACTCATCAATTCAAAATACAAAGCAGCAACAAATATGGGATTTAATTGCTAATTATTTATAATTATTTTAATCTAAGCAGAGGTCAAACTTCTGTTTAGATTTTTTAATGGGATAAGTGTCAAAATTTTGACTTTAAATTAGAATCTTTCTAATTTGTTTGAGCAATCAACTTAAAATCATTAAATTATGTGTTATACTAACTGTATTGTTAGTATTTGGAGGGCGTTATAAATGCATTTTATTGCTATAAGTATAAATCATCGCACTGCCGATGTAGCACTTAGAGAGCAAGTAGCTTTTAGAGATGATGCCTTACGATTAGCCCATGAAGATTTGTTCGAAACTAAATCTATTTTAGAGAACGTCATTTTATCTACATGTAATCGTACTGAAGTATATGCTATTGTTGATCAAATTCACACAGGTCGTTACTATATTCAAAGATTTTTAGCGCGTTCATTTGGATTTGATGTAGATGATATAAAAAATATGTCAGAAGTTAAAGTGGGGGACGAAGCAGTTGAACATTTACTGCGTGTCACTTCTGGCTTGGATTCAATTGTATTAGGTGAAACTCAGATTCTTGGACAAATGAGAGATGCATTCTTTTTAGCTCAAGACATTCAAACAACTGGTACAATTTTTAATCATTTATTTAAACAGGCTATTACTTTCGCTAAAAAGGCGCATAATGAGACTGACATAGCAGATAATGCTGTGAGTGTTTCATATGCAGCAGTTGAATTAGCTAAAAAGGTATTTGGTAAACTAAAAGGTAAACAAACTATTATTATAGGTGCAGGGGAAATGAGTGAATTATCACTCTTAAATTTATTAGGTTCTGGTATTGATGATATTACTGTCGTTAATAGAACTGAAACTAATGCGTATAAATTAGCAACGAAGCACGGCGTAAATTATAATACACTTGAGTCATTACCAACTCTTTTGACTAATGCTGATATTGTTATCAGTTCAACAAGTTCGCCAGATTTTATTGTTACAAAATCTATGATTGAGTCGGTCAATCTTAAGAGAAAAGCTTCTTCATTATTGTTAATAGACATTGCGGTTCCTAGAGATATTGAACCAAATGTTAATATCAGCGAAAATATTTTTAGCTATGACGTGGATGATCTTAAAGGTTTAGTTGATGCTAACTTGCGAGAACGTCAGATGGCTGCTGACTTTATAGCAAGTCAGATTCCTGATGAAGTCCAGGCTCATAATGATTGGGTAAATATGTTAGGTGTTGTACCTGTAATTAGAGCATTGCGTGAAAAAGCAATGACAATCCAGTCAGAAACAATGGATAGTATTGATAGAAAGCTACCTGATCTTAGTGATAGAGAACGTACAATCATTTCGAAACATACTAAAAGTATTATTAATCAAATGTTGAAAGATCCAATAAAACAGGCCAAAGAATTGAGTAATGATAAGAGAAGTAATGAAAAATTAGAGCTATTTCAAAACATATTTGATATTGATACTGCAGACCCTTACGAGGATATTAAAGCTCGTAAAGCACAAAAAGAAAAAGAAGTTTCTATCCGTCACATCTTTAGTTTTGAATAAGCATATTAATATGGTGATAATATGCAAGAGACCCTGTTTATTAGATTTCATGAAATAATATTAATTATATATTTAATTAGTATTCTCTGTTATTTTATAGATTTCGTTAAAAAGAGTCATAAAATTAGAGAATTAGGAATTTATACATTAGGGATTGTTTGGATATTGCAAACAATCTCTTTATCTGTTTATATCACTTCGCATAATGAAATTCCGTTGAGTTCATTATTTGATGTATTTTTCTTTTTATCATGGATAACTATATGTATAGCACTGGTTTTAAATGTAGTTAAAGTATTAAGTTTTTCAGTATTCTTTCTCAATGTTATTGGATTTATATTATTGATGATGAATACTTTTCAACCTGAGCATTACTCAACAAATGTGCAACGCATTGCAGTTATAAATGAATTGTTATTAGTGCATATAGGCTTAGCGGTATTAAGTTATGCTCTTTTTGCACTAGCTTTTGTAAATTCATTACTTTATATTATTCAATACCGCAATTTAAGGGAAAAGAATTTTGATCAAAAATACTTTAGAATTGGTAGCGTAGCCACACTTGAAACGGTTGTTTTTTATTCATCTTTAAGTGGTTTCATTATATTAATTTTGAGTGTTATTTTAGGCGCACAGTGGGGTGTCTATGCAATTGGACATAGTATTTTTGCTGACCCTAAAGTAGTACTATCTTCTATTATTACAATTTTTTACGCTATTTATTTACTAAGTCGTATTAATCGATGGTTTAAAACAATTTATTTAATTTACTTTAATATTATGTTATTTTGCTTATGCATGATTAATCTATTTTTTACAACACATTTCACTTGAATTTTCAAATGTCATTAGGAGGCAACAATTATGCGCAAATTGGTTGTAGGCTCACGTAGAAGTAAGCTTGCCTTAACTCAGAGTCAACAATTTATAGATAAGTTAAAAGCGGTGGATCCAACACTTGAAATAGAAATTAAGGAGATTGTCACTAAAGGTGACCGCATCGTAAATAAACAATTATCTAAAGTGGGCGGTAAAGGACTATTTGTTAAAGAAATCCAACAAGAACTTTTTGACAAAGAAATTGACATGGCAATACACTCACTTAAAGATGTACCAAGTATCATTCCTGAAGGTTTAACACTAGGTTGCATACCTGATAGAGAAGTTCCATTTGATGCTTATATTTCTAAAAATCATATACCTTTAAATGAATTACCGGATGGTAGTATTATTGGTACGAGTTCATTAAGACGTGGTGCTCAAATTTTATCTAAATATCCAAACTTAGAAATTAAATGGATAAGAGGAAATATTGACACTCGACTTAAAAAATTAGAAATAGAAGATTATGATGCAATTATTTTAGCTGCTGCAGGACTTAGACGTATGGGTTGGTCAGATGATATTGTAACGACTTATCTGGACAAAGATATTTTATTACCAGCTATTGGACAAGGTGCATTAGGTATAGAGTGTCGTAGTGATGATGTCGAACTATTGGAATTATTAAGTAAAGTTCATAATCAAGCAGTAGCGAATTGTGTTACAGCTGAAAGAACATTCCTTTCAGCTATGGATGGTAGTTGTCAAGTACCTATTGGAGGGTATGCAACTAATAAGGAAAATGGTGAAATTGAATTTACTGGGTTAATTATGACTCCAGACGGTACAAAGAGATATGAGCACACAGAAGTTGGTAAAAATCCTGTTGATTTAGGTGAAGCAGTCAGCCGTGTTTTAAAAGAACAGGGTGCTTATGAAATAATCAAAAAACTAAATGAAGAGCAAGCGCATTAAACCAGATTATTGAGGTGTAATGAAATATGAAACCAGTTGTAGTTATGACGCAATCGAGTGAATTTAATAGTGATTTAGTGGAAATAATGCATAAGCCATTTATAGAAATTCAATCACTTGAATTTGATACTCAAGTTTTGCATCATAAATATGACTGGATTATTTTTTCTTCTAAAAATGCGGTTCGCATATTTTATAAATATTTAAATCAATTAGATGTTAAATATGTGGCTGTCATTGGACAGAAAACTGCCGAACTTTGTGAAGCGCTTAAAATTAATGTTGATTTTATACCTAATGACTACTCTCAAGAAGGATTTTTGAATCAGTTTAAAAAGGATCAACAAAGCATTCTCATACCGAGTAGTGCTGAAGCGCGTCCCAAACTCCAACATACATTAGCACAAAACAATATAGTGACTAAAATCGATTTATATAAACCTATTCCTAATGATAGGAATATTAGAGAAGTCATTCAATTGATAGAACATCACAAAGTTCATGCGTTAACATTTTCAAGTTCTTCTGCAGTAAATGCATATATAAAGCATGACGTTCCTTGTGGTTTTGATAAGTATGTTGCTATTGGGGCCCAAACTGCTAACACATTACGAAAGAACGGTCTCAAGCCATTAATAGCTGATAAACAAACTTCGGAATCACTTATAAATAAAATTATTGAAAGTTGGTATAATAATGAAATTTGATAGACATAGACGATTACGCTCATCAGAGTCAATGCGTAATTTAGTTAGAGAAAACCATGTTAGAAAAGAAGATTTAATTTATCCAATATTCGTAGTTGAAAAAGATAACGTAAAAAGTGAGATTAAATCACTTCCAGGCGTTTACCAAATAAGCTTGAATTTATTAGATGATGAAATAAATGAGGCATATGAACTAGGTATTAGAGCAATCATGTTCTTTGGTGTACCAAATGCTAAAGATGACGTAGGTTCTGGTGCATATGATCATAATGGTATTATCCAAGAAGCAACACGAAAGGCTAAAGAATTGCATAAAGATTTATTAATTGTAGCAGATACATGTTTATGTGAATATACAGATCATGGACATTGTGGTGTTATTGATGATCACACTCATGATGTAGATAATGATAAATCATTACCTTTACTTGTTAAAACAGCTATCTCACAAGTTGAAGCGGGAGCAGACATTATCGCACCAAGTAATATGATGGACGGTTTTGTTGCAGAAATTCGTAAAGGTCTAGATAATGCCGGCTATTACAATATTCCAATTATGAGTTATGGTATCAAATATGCATCAAGTTTCTTTGGTCCATTTAGAGATGCGGCTGATTCTGCACCTTCTTTTGGTGACAGAAAGACTTACCAAATGGACCCAGCGAATCGCTTAGAAGCATTTCGTGAACTTGAAAGTGACTTAAAAGAGGGCGCTGATATGATGATAGTAAAACCTGCGCTAAGTTATTTAGATATTGTAAGAGACGTTAAAAACAATACAAATATTCCTGTTATTGCTTATAACGTAAGTGGTGAGTATGCAATGACAAAAGCAGCAGCACAAAATGGTTGGATAGATGAAGAACGTGTTGTTATGGAACAAATGGTTTCAATGAAACGTGCAGGTGCAGATATGATTATTACTTACTTTGCGAAAGATATTTGCCATTACTTAGATAAATAATTAATTTTAGGAGGATTTTGATATGGGTTACGAGAAATCGATTGAAGCGATGAAAATTGCTGAAAATTTAATGCCAGGTGGCGTTAATAGTCCTGTAAGAGCATTTAAATCAGTAGATACACCAGCGATTTTTATGGATCATGCAAAAGGATCAAGAATTTATGATATCGATGGTAACGAGTATATTGACTATGTATTAAGCTGGGGACCTTTAATTCTAGGTCATAAAAACGAACAAGTTATAAAAAAACTACATGAGGCTGTTAATAGAGGAACAAGCTTCGGAGCATCTACCTTAGAAGAAAACAAACTTGCAGAATTAGTAATCGAACGCGTACCATCAATTGAAAAAGTGCGTATGGTTTCATCAGGAACTGAGGCAACGTTAGCAGCGTTAAGATTGGCTCGTGGTTATACTGGAAGAAATAAGATTATTAAATTTGAAGGATGCTATCACGGTCATAGTGATTCTTTATTAATTAAAGCGGGTTCTGGTGTTGCAACACTAGGATTACCAGACTCACCTGGTGTCCCAGAAGGTACTGCTAAGAATACGATTACAGTTCCGTATAATGATTTAGAAGCAATTAAAATTGCTTTCGAAAATTATGGAGATGATATCGCTGGAATTATCGTAGAACCAGTTGCTGGTAATATGGGCGTTGTACCTCCTAAAGATGGATTCCTACAAGGGTTACGTGAGATTACAAATGACTATGGGGCGCTATTAATATTTGATGAAGTAATGACAGGTTTCCGAGTAGGGTACAATTGTGCGCAAGGTTACTTTGGTGTAACACCAGATCTTACATGTTTAGGTAAAGTTATTGGTGGTGGATTACCAGTAGGTGCGTTTGGCGGTAGAAAAGAGATTATGGACAAAGTTGCTCCAGTTGGAAATATTTATCAAGCTGGAACATTATCCGGGAACCCATTAGCAATGACGAGTGGTTACGAAACTCTAAGTCAATTAACACCTGAATCTTATGAGTATTTCCAAGAATTAGGTGATATCTTAGAAGAAGGACTAAAAAAAGTATTTAGCAAACATAATGTCCCAATTACTATTAATCGAGCTGGTTCTATGATTGGATATTTCTTAAATGAAGGACCAGTAACTAACTTTGAAGAAGCAAATAAAAGTAATTTAGAATTGTTCAGTCAAATGTATCGTGAAATGGCTAAAGAAGGTGTATTCCTACCACCTTCTCAATTTGAGGGAACATTCTTATCTACAGCACATAGTAAAGAAGACATTGAAAAAACAATCCAAGCATTTGATACTGCTTTAAGTCGTATTGTATAATGTTATGAAATAAAATGAGGTTAGGACTTTCAACTAGATGACGTCTTAACCTCATTTTTAATGAAAGAAGTGGCTACATAATGAAAAATGTATGGACCAATAACTTTATTCTATTAGTGACTGCTATTGTTATAAGTTTGTTATTACATGTTGCGCACGTTCTTTTACCATTTATGTTCGGTCCGATTATTGCATCGATAATCGTCATTAAAGTATTTAAATTAGAGGTTAAATGGCCATTCTGGCTTAGTCAAATTGGATTGATTCTATTAGGGGTGCAAATTGGATCAACATTTACGTCTGAAGTGTTGCATGATATTAAAAATGATTGGTTGATAATTGTTGTTATTACACTATTACTATTAGTTTTATCTCTATTGATCGCCTTCTTTTTCAAAAAAATAGCAAGAGTAAACACTGAGACAGCTATATTAAGTGTCATTCCAGGTGCTTTAAGTCAAATGCTAATTATGGCAGAGGAAAATAAAAAGGCAAATATTCTCGTAGTGAGTTTAACTCAAACGTCTCGCGTTATATTCGTCGTGATATTAGTACCCTTAATTTCTTATTTCTTTAGTAGTGATGGTGGAAATGAAACAACTTCTATTAAATCACCTCCATTAACGGAAGTACTAAACTTATCACAAATAATAATATTAATGTGTTGTATTGCAATCATTTATAGCCTTATGGCTAAAATTAATTTTCCTACTAAGCAATTATTGGCCCCTATTGTCGTGTTAGTAATATGGAATTTAACTACACATCACACATTTACATTAGATAATTATATTCTTGCTACTGCACAAGTGATTTATATGATTAGAATTGGATTGCAGATTGCCAATTTACTTTCCGATTTAAAAGGTCGAATTGCCGTTGCAATCATTTATCAAAATGTCTTTCTAATTATTGGATCATTTATCATGGTATATATTGTGCACATATTTACAAATAATAATATTAATGAGTTGTTTTTAGGCGGAGCGCCAGGAGGTATGAGTCAAATTGTTTTAGTTGCTATGGCAACTGGGGCAGATGTGGCTATGATTTCTAGTTTCCACATATTTAGAATCTTTTTTATTTTATTTGTAGTAGCGCCTGTCATTGGCTTTTTCTTACGTGGTGGTATATCAAAATTTCATCAAAAAAGATAGGTTGTGTCATGTAAAGTTTAAGCGTTAGTATACTTGAAATAAGAGAGGATTGATAAAACCTTCTACGTACAATAACTATTCGACTCATTTCTTAAATTGCACTCTATGACACAACCTATATTAATTTTAAGAAGGTTTAGATGGGCATCCTTTCAAATGGGCATCATATAGACCTGCCGCTTCTAAAAATGAAAAAACAGTTACTGGTCCTAAAAATTTAAAACCATATTTTTTTAAGTCTTTAGATAATTGTTTAGCACGATCGTCAACTGTAATTCTTTCTGAGGCAGTTGTATAGTTCAAATCTATAGGTTGATGATTAACATATGACCAAAGGAAATTACTAAAACTACCAAAGTCCTTTTCTATTTCAAAATAACCTTGTGCTTGTGATACAATCGCTTCTAACTTTTTACGATTATGAACAATGTTAGGAAATTCCATTAAATCATCTATATCTTTCGTAGACATCTGAGCAATTTTGCTTGGCTCAAAGTTGTAAAATGCCTGTTCGTAAGATTGTTTCTTTTTTAAAATGGTTAGCCAAGATAATCCAGCATGTTGAGATTCTAAAGCCATTAGTTTAAATAGGGCTTTGCTATCATATATAGGTTGACCCCAAACATTGTCATGATAATCTAAGTAAGTCGGGTCTTTTGTGCTAAATGCACATTCATTCATAAATATACCTCCAAGAGATTGACTTATCACGATTTCCATTATACTATAATTAAGTAATGAAATATATTATTGGGAAGAGTAAGTTTGAATGATAGCACAGAGAGCATATGGTTGGTGTAAATATGTATAACATTCAATCTGAAGGTAGCCCACTTGAACTTTTATTGAACCATTAATTAGTAGATAAAAGCGTGTTTGAGCGTTAATCAAATTAAGTGCAAGTATATTAATTTATACTTGAATTTAGGTGGTACCACGGAACATCCGTCCTATATTATTTAGGAGGATGTTTTTTTAATTATTAGGAGGTTTTAATCGATGAATATGGAGCCTAAGTATAATCCACGCGAAGTTGAGGCTGGGCGTTATGAAGAATGGGTAAAGAATGATTATTTCAAACCCTCAGAAGACAAGTCAAAAGAGACATATACAATTGTAATTCCACCACCCAATGTGACAGGAAAATTACACCTTGGACATGCATGGGATACAACTTTACAAGATATTATTACGCGTATGAAACGTATGCAAGGGTATGACACACTATATCTACCTGGTATGGACCATGCAGGTATTGCTACTCAAGCAAAGGTAGATGCTAAATTAAAAGAACAAGGTATTTCTCGTCATGATATCGGACGCGAGAAGTTCCTAGAACACGCTTGGTCATGGAAAGAAGAATATGCGTCATTTATACGCCAACAATGGGCTAAATTAGGTTTGGGGCTAGATTATAGCAGAGAGCGTTTTACTCTAGATGATGGGTTAAGTAAGGCAGTAAGAAAAGTCTTCGTTGACTTATACAATAAAGGCATAATTTATCGTGGTGAACGTATTATTAACTGGGATCCTGAAGCTAGAACGGCTTTATCAGATATTGAAGTAATTCATGAGGATGTGCAAGGTCATTTCTATCATTTTAAATATCCTTACGCTGATGGTGATGGCTATATTGAAATTGCGACAACAAGACCTGAGACAATGTTAGGAGATACTGCCATAGTTGTTAATCCTAATGATGATCGCTACAAAGATGTAATTGGTAAGAAAGTTATATTACCAATTGTTGGTCGAGAGTTACCGATATTAGCTGATGAGTATGTTGATATTGATTTTGGTAGTGGTGCTATGAAGGTAACGCCTGCACATGATCCAAATGATTTTGAGATTGGTCAACGACATAGTTTAGAGAACATTATTGTCATGGATGAAAATGGTAAAATGAACGATAAAGCTGATAAATATGCTGGATTAGATCGATTTGAATGTCGTAAACAATTAGTTGAAGATTTAAAAGCGCAAGATCTAGTCATTAAGATTGAAGAACATGTTCATTCAGTTGGTCATTCTGAACGCTCAGGTGCTGTTGTTGAACCATACTTATCAACGCAATGGTTTGTAAAAATGAAACCGTTAGCGCAACGTTCACTTGATAATCAAAAAACAGATGATCGCATCGATTTTTATCCACCACGTTTTGAGAACACTTTCAATCGTTGGATGGAAGAAATTAGAGACTGGACAATTTCTAGACAATTATGGTGGGGTCATCAAATACCTGCTTGGTACCATAAAGAAACTGGTGAAATTTATGTTGGTGAAGAAGCGCCTAAAGATATTGATAATTGGGTGCAAGATGAAGATGTTCTAGATACTTGGTTCTCTAGTGCATTGTGGCCATTTTCAACTTTAGGTTGGCCGAATATTGATGCAGATGATTTTAAACGTTACTATCCAACTAATGCACTTGTTACTGGATATGACATTATTTTCTTCTGGGTTGCAAGAATGATATTCCAAGGTCTTGAATTCACTGACAGAAGACCATTCAATGATGTTTTACTTCATGGTTTAGTTCGAGCTGAAGACGGTCGGAAAATGAGTAAATCTTTAGGTAATGGTGTAGATCCTATGGATGTAATTGAAGAATATGGAGCAGATAGCTTAAGATATTTCTTGGCAACAGGATCATCACCTGGTCATGACTTACGTTATTCTACTGAGAAAGTAGAGTCTGTTTGGAATTTCATTAATAAAATATGGAACGGTGCGCGTTTTAGCTTAATGAATATAGGTGATGAATTTAAATTTGAGGATATCGATTTAACTGGAAACCTTTCTTTAGCGGATAAATGGATCTTAACTCGTTTGAATGAGACGATTGAAACAGTTACTAATTTAAGTGAAAAGTATGAGTTTGGTGAAGTTGGTCGTGCGCTATATAATTTCATTTGGGACGAGTTCTGTGATTGGTATATTGAAATGAGTAAAATACCAATGAACGGTGAAGATGAAGCACAAAAACAAACGACACGGTCTGTTTTAAGTTATACACTAGATCAAATTATGAGAATGTTACATCCATTTATGCCTTTTGTTACTGAGAAGATATGGCAAAGTCTTCCACATGAAGGAGAAACAATTGTAAAAGCATCATGGCCAACGGTTAGGGAAGAGCTTGTATTTGAAGAAAGTAAGCAAACGATGCAACAATTAGTTGAAATTATCAAATCTGTAAGACAATCTCGTGTTGAAGTAAATACGCCACTTTCTAAAGCTATACCTATTTACATTCAAGCCAAAGATGAAAATATTAAAGCAACACTAATTGAAAATGAAGATTATATTCATAAATTCTGTAATCCTAGTGATTTAACGATTGATACACATATTGATATTCCTGAAAAAGCAATGACTGCAGTGGTAATCGCTGGTAAAGTTGTATTACCTTTAGAAGGTTTAATTGATATGGATAAAGAAATTGCACGCTTAGAAAAAGAATTAGATAAATTACAAAAAGAACTTGATCGTGTTGATAAAAAATTATCTAATGAAAATTTTGTTAATAAAGCGCCTGAAAAAGTTATCAACGAAGAAAAAGAAAAACAACAACGTTATCAAGAAAAATATGATGGTGTGAAAAACAGAATTGAACAATTAAAAGCATAGGAGAATCGCCAATGAATTACCTAGAGAGTTTGTATTGGATACATGAGAGAACTAAATTTGGTATCAAACCTGGTGTAAAACGTATGGAGTGGATGCTAGATCGTTTGAATAACCCTCAATTAAATATTAGAGGCATACATGTTGGTGGTACAAATGGTAAAGGCTCAACTGTAGCTTATATTAGAGCCGCTTTAGTGGAAAATGGTTATGAGGTAGGAACGTTTACTTCTCCATTTATTGAAACTTTTAATGAAAGAATTAGTCTAAATGGACTTCCAATTACAAATGACGAGATTGTTGAATTAGTCGAAATAGTTAAACCAATTAGTGAAGTCTTAGAGCAGGAAACTGAACTAGGTGGTGCTACTGAGTTTGAAATCATTACAACAATGATGTTTGTATACTTTGGACAAATTCACCCAGTTGATTTTGTTGTAGTTGAAGCGGGGTTAGGTATAAAAAATGACTCCACTAATGTGTTTAACCCAATTCTCTCAGTACTTACAAGTATTGGATTAGATCATACTGATATTTTAGGTAACACTTATTTAGATATTGCAAAAGACAAAGGTGCCATTATTAAACCTAATATACCTGTGATTTATGCTGTTAAAAACGAGGAAGCATTAAAATATATTAGAGACCTAGCTGAAAGTAGTGAGGCTAAACCAATTGAATTAGACCGTGAGATTGTGGTTGTTTCACAAGACGATGAATTTACTTATCGTTATAAGGACTATGAGCTAGAAACAATTATTTTAAACATGCTTGGTGAACATCAAAAAGAAAATGCAGCGCTTGCAATTACTGCATTGATTGAGCTATATGAACAAGAAATTATTACGTTAGATTTTAATAAGATGATTGATGCTATTGAGAGTGTTAGTTGGACTGGTCGTATTGAACAAGTAAAAGAGAATCCATTAATCATTATAGATGGAGCCCACAATAACGAAAGTATTGAAGCTTTAATTGATACGATTAAGAATTATTACGATAACGAAAAAATGGACGTTCTTTTCTCGGCGATAAAAGGTAAACCAGTGCATGGCATGCTTAATAAACTAGAAGAGATCTCAAATCACCTATATTTCACTGAATTCGACTTCCCTAAAGCATTGACTAAAGATGAGTTGTCAGAACAAGTAAATTTAGAGCATATTGAATTTATTGATGATTATGTTTCTTTTATAAACAATTATGATGGCAATGGGTTATTAATTACAGGTAGTTTATATTTTATAAGTGAAGTAAAAAGTAAAACTGAATTTTAAATTTGAAATAGTATATCCTCAAGTCATTTAGGCTAACTTTATACCTATGTGACTCGGGGATATTTGTTTATCACTAAATTTTAGTTATTGATAATGAGATTAACATTTTTATTAAATACTATTATTTATTTATAAAATAAATGATACAACTCATTTACTTTCAAGATTAAATAGTTATAATTAATTTAGGTGATGCTAGTATTTTTAATATCTTATGTTTGTAGTGTTTTGTTTAGTTTTTTATACCATCTTACCAATACTAACAGTTTGAATTTGAATTATCTGGTTAGGCGTTCCAAGTGTGATCATTGCGGTCGTAAATTAGGTTGGTTCGAATTAGTACCTATATTTAGCTTTTTTTATTTTAAAAGGAAAATCTCATTGTTGTAATCAAAAGTTAAAACGTCATTATATTTTTGGAGAATGCTTTGCCTTCTTAATTATCCCTTTAATAATTAATTTTGATACTAATGTACACTTCTCTCTGTTTATTACTACTTATTTATTCCTTCTTACAATGGCATTATATGACCTTCAAACATTAACAATTAATATAGTCATGATAATTCTATATACTATTGTATGTGCAAAAATCACGATGATTTATTTTTCAACCTTTATATTCTTCACTTTAATATTTCATCTATACTATTTTCTTTTTCCAAGACAAATAGGATATGGTGATATATTACTTTTAAGTATCTTATCTTGTTTTTTTCCATATCACTTTTATTTGATATTTCTCCTTTATACGCTTTTAATCGCTATTATAGTTTCTTCAATTTTATTAATAATGAAACAGCAAACTTATATTCCATTTGTACCATTCATGTTTATTGGTTTTATAATGACAAATTATTTATACCAGAACACGCTATTATACATTTAGAAAGGTTGATCTAGTTTGAGAATTAAAAGTATGGCAAAGTCTGAATTACCTAGAGAGCGTCTTATTCACAATGGAGCAAAAAGTTTATCCAATAGTGAGTTATTAGCAATTCTTATAAATACAGGAAGACACGGATTTTCAAGTTTAGATATTGCTAATGAATTACTGATTAGCTTTAATGGTTTGAAAGAACTAAAACATTTATCAATTAATGATTTAACAACAATTAAAGGAATTGGACTCTATAAAGCAGTCATCCTTAAAGCTGCTTTTGAATTAGGTGAAAGAATGTATGCTAGAGATTTTAATGAAAAAATTAAAATAACATCACCAAGTGATGTATCTAATATTATGATGTCAAAAATGAAAGATTTGACTCAAGAACATTTTGTAGTACTTCTATTAAACTCTAAAAATATTGTGATAAAAGAAGAAACGATTTACAAAGGGACATTGAATTCTTCAGTAATACATCCACGCGAAGTTTTCAAAGCAGCTATTAGAGCATCTAGTAATGCGATTATAGTTTTGCATAATCATCCTTCTGGCGATGTCACACCTTCTAAAGAAGATATAGAAACAACAATTAGGTTAAAGGAATGTGGTGAATTACTAGGAATTCAAGTCCTTGATCATATAATTATTGGTGATCAAAAATATGCTAGTTTAGTAGAAGAAGGTTACTTTGACTTGAGAAATTAATGGTATCATTTGTTTAAAATATTAGTAATCCTGTATAATTATGGTTGAAAAATTTTATAGAGGTGCATTATGACATTATTTTTAATAATAGGGATTTTGATACCAGTAGTTTATGTTCTTAGACTGACAATCAAAGAACATACGATTGGACTCAAGGAAATGTTCACGACAATTGTTTTATCTATGATAGGAATTGTCATATTTACTGTGATAGGTGTACTAATTAGCGGTCAAAATATTAATATAGCATCATTAATTTTTGCCTCGTTAATTACAGGGGTAATATGGGGACTATTATTATCAGGTGTATATAAATTATTTAACTATCTGACACATACATTTAAAAAATAAAACTAGCCATTGCAATATCAATCCTACAAAATTGAGACATGGCTAGTTTAATAATTTATTGAATATAGGCTGATAGTACTTGGAAATTTTCCATAATCCAAAGTATGCCTTGATATCCTAAATATAATCCTAATAATATTAAGGCTGCAGATATTATAAATCTAAGAATTGCAAACCCAACTCTAAATAACAATATCACAAGTAATGCAATTAAAATGATACTCACAATACTCATTATCAACACTCCTCATGAATATCCATAAACGATAATATAATCTTATTATAAAGCATCCATGATTAATTTGGAATCATACTTTAGTACATACCATTATCATGCTAAAGACTGATGTTGATATTATATTGTTCTATTATAATAATAAAGATTACTATTGGAGGGTATTTAATGCGGTTTTTTCTTAGTATTATAAAAAATACCATTGCAGTTATAGCTATTATTTGTATTATATATTTTGCATTAAAATATGCACCATTTCTAAGAGATCAAGATTGGAATCCGATAAATCATTCTATAAACAATGAGCAGTTGAATAACTTACCAAACAATTTAGATCGTCCTCATAACATATCAACAAATGGTAAGCGTTATGTGCTTGAGGATAATGATATTTTACAAAATATCCCGGCAAGTCAAACAAGAAATGTATTTAAATACATAGA
Source organism: Staphylococcus haemolyticus (assembly GCF_006094395.1). Lineage (NCBI taxonomy): Bacteria > Bacillati > Bacillota > Bacilli > Caryophanales > Staphylococcaceae > Staphylococcus > Staphylococcus haemolyticus. The sequence continues at coordinate 1,226,469 of NZ_CP035291.1, forward strand.
TAAGAAAGAGTTTATGGCGGTATCAGGCTTAGGAAGAATGGGATATAATGAAAATTACATTGCTGGACAACGTAATGACGAATTCATTATTTATAAATTTGGTAGTGATCAGATAAAAGTATATCGAACTGAAATAGAAATGGAACAAGATTTGAATGCACTTGGTCAATATATTGAATTAAAGCCTTTTGATGCATATTAATTAAGTTTTCATAATTGAACTAGTTTATTTTCTACGTTATGGTTAAGTTATAAACTATATTTCAAAGGTTGGTGTGATACATGTCTGAACAATCTAAAGAAAAACAAGCAAATGAACAAGCTAAAGCACAAAATCTTTTCGCTAAATGGAGAAAAGATGAAAAACTTTATAGTGACGATGATAAAAAGGATAAAGATAAATAACTAAATTGAGTTCATACTGAGTTTATTAAGATTAGGTACCACTAACTATTTTACGCATTGCGAAATAGTCGTGCTATCTAATCTCTTTTTTATTCAAAGATGTTGATATAGAATGAACTTAGTGCTTTATTTCAAACAACGAGTAATATAAAATAATAAAGGATGATTTAAATTAGAATTTGTAGAGGTGTTATGAGTGCAAAAGTTTTTTAAAAATAACAAATTAATTGTTGTTTTTTGTGCTGTTATAATTTTTATTGCACTGATTGGTTTGTCCTTAAGGTCACATACACAATCACCTCCTGAACAATATGTGGGGGATTCTGTTTCTCTTGGGCAAAGAGTCGTGAGCTATCCTGTCAATTTTGTTACTGGAGCGATAAATAATCTTTTTAGCTCAAATAAAACAACTGACAACAAGAAAATAAAACAACTAGAGGCTAAAAATGAAAAGTTAGAAGCGGAAAATAAAGATTTAAAAAAAGAATTAGATATGACTGATATTTCTAAATATGATCCAATTTCTGGTGCTGTAATCGCTAGAAATGCTGATCAATGGATGAATACAGTAATCATTGATAAAGGAAATAAAGACGGTGTTAAATCAAATATGGCTGTAATGACAGCTGAAGGTTTAGTTGGAAGAGTAACGAAAGTTAACCAATTTTCAGCACAAGTAGACTTATTATCTACTAACACTAGAACAGGTAAATTGTCTGTTAACATTCAACACGATTCTAAAAATGTATTTGGTTTAATCGATCACTATGATAAAAAGAATCAAGAACTAATCATTGGCAATATCAATAATAAAAATAAGATTTCAAAAGGCGATAAGGTCGTAACTAGTGGGTTAGCCGATCAATTACCAAGTGATTTATACATAGGTGAAGTGACCAAAGTTGAAAATGATGAGTACGGATTAGCAAAAGAAGTTAGAGTTAAAACAGGCGCTAATTTATCCGATATTAGCCATATATATATCGCCAAAAAAGATCCTGACAATGCTTCCGATGAAAGCAGGGACAATTGATGAGAGTATTTTTGTACTTAATCGTTGGTGTAGTACTGTTTTACATTGACAGTATCATTGGACTTCTAATCCCAATGCATTTTGGTCATTTCGAGTTTAATTTTATTCCTCATTTAATTTTGTTGTATATATTGTTGATAACGATTTATCGTGGCTTTGGAATCGGATTAATATTCGCAATTCTGTTTGGAATCGTAACTGATATATATGTCGGCAGTGTCTATGGATTATATATGTTTGGTTACTTAGCACTTGTCGTTATATTTGATAAATTTCTCAAAGTTTTTTATCGAGACTATACAATGATTTGTATTTTGAGTATTATTAGTATTATTGTTTTCGAAATTTACGTAGCAATTATTTATGGTGTGATTGGATTCGCTAATATTGATATAATCAATTTCACTTTATTAAGAATGATTCCAACTATTATATTAAATGTCATTTTACTTATTATACTTTTCCCAGCTTTTATAAAATTTATGAAAAAAACTCATATACAAGATTGACACCGGTATTTAGTAATGGTAAGATGCAATAGTTGAGTAGTTTTATAGCTACATACAACCGCTCAAATATAGGTTTAAGAACATTTTTTTATGTCACCTATATATGGCGTGACTTATTAATATAGGAGGTGCAAAGTATGTTTGCTATTATCGAAACAGGCGGTAAACAAATTAAAGTAGAAGAAGGTCAAGAAATCTTCGTTGAAAAATTAGATGTTAATGAAGGTGACTCATTCACATTTGATAAAGTATTATTTGTAGGTGGCGATTCAGTTAAAGTTGGTGCCCCAACTGTTGAAGGTGCTACTGTTACTGCTACAGTTAACAAACAGGGTCGCGGTAAAAAAATCACTGTATTTACGTATAAACGTCGTAAAGACTCTAAACGTAAAAAAGGCCATCGTCAACCATATACTAAATTAACTATTGATAAAATCAAGGCTTAATTTATGATTACAATTGACATCACTATTAATGATAGTGGAAAAGTAACAGACGTTATTATGGATGGTCATGCTAATCATGGTGAATATGGACATGACATTGTTTGTGCAGGTGCTTCAGCGGTTTTATTTGGAAGCGTTAATGCAATTCTAGGTTTAACTTCTGAGAAACCAGACATTGACTATGAGGATGATGGAGGTCATTTTCATATTAGAAGTGTAGATACAAACAATGAACAAGCGCAATTAATTCTTCAAGCAATGTTAGTTTCTTTACAAACGATTGAAGATGAATATAATGAAAATATCAGATTAAATTACAAGTGAGGTGTATCCCGATGTTAAAATTAAACTTACAGTTCTTCGCATCTAAAAAAGGGGTAAGTTCTACTAAAAACGGTCGTGACTCAGAATCAAAACGTTTAGGTGCTAAACGTGCTGATGGTCAATACGTTACAGGCGGTTCTATTTTATACCGTCAACGTGGTACAAAAATTTATCCTGGTGAAAATGTAGGTCGTGGTGGCGATGATACATTATTCGCTAAAATCGACGGCGTTGTTCGTTTCGAACGTAAAGGTCGCGACAAAAAACAAGTTTCTGTATACGCAGTAGCTGAATAATTTTTGTCTAGTTAACACCAGAAGTGAATGCTTCTGGTGTTTTATTTTGTTTTAATACAAAAGTGTAACTTTATAGTGTTAATTTTTCATGCTTTAATGGATAATGATATAATGTTGTCATTAAAGAACAAATCGTAAAAGAGGTGAGATATATGTTTGTCGATCAAGTTACAATATCTCTTAAAGCTGGTGATGGTGGTAATGGTATCACTGCCTATAGAAGAGAGAAATATGTACCATTTGGAGGACCAGCTGGTGGCGACGGTGGTAAGGGCGCATCAGTTGTTTTTGAAGTAGATGAGGGATTAAGAACATTATTAGACTTTAGATACCAACGTCATTTTAAAGCTAAAAAGGGCGAAAATGGGCAAAGTAGTAATATGCATGGTAGAGGTGCAGACGATTTAGTGTTAAAAGTACCTCCTGGTACAATAATCAAAAGTGTGGAAACTGATGAAGTATTAGCTGACCTTGTTGAAGATGGCCAACGTGCTGTCGTAGCTCGTGGTGGACGAGGTGGACGAGGTAATTCTCGTTTTGCTACACCTAGAAACCCAGCACCAGACTTTAGTGAAAATGGTGAGCCAGGTGAAGAATTAGATGTAACATTAGAGCTTAAATTATTAGCAGATGTTGGATTAGTTGGATTCCCTAGTGTTGGTAAATCAACATTATTGTCAATAGTTTCAAAAGCTAAACCTAAGATTGGTGCGTATCATTTTACTACAATTAAGCCAAATTTAGGTGTCGTTTCAACACCCGACAATAGAAGTTTTGTTATGGCCGATTTACCAGGTTTAATTGAAGGCGCTTCAGATGGTGTTGGATTAGGACATCAGTTTTTAAGACATGTTGAACGTACAAAAGTGATTGTTCATATGATAGATATGAGTGGGTCAGAAGGTAGAGATCCATTTGATGATTACCAAATTATAAATAAAGAATTAGTAAATTATAAACAACGATTAGAGGATAGACCTCAAATTGTAGTAGCTAATAAAATGGATATGCCCGATGCACAAGATAATTTAACTTTATTTAAGGAACAAGTAGATGATAGCGTTACGATTATTCCTGTTTCTACAATTACAAGAGATAATATTGAACAGTTATTATACGCTATAGCAGATAAATTAGATGAAGTTAAAGATATTGACTTTAGCGTTGATAACGATGAAGAAATAGGTGTTAACCGTGTACTTTATAAACACACGCCTTCTCAAGATAAATTCACTATCACTAGAGACGACGATGGTGCGTATGTAGTAAGTGGTAATGCAATTGAGAGAATGTTTAAAATGACAGACTTTAATAGTGACCCAGCAGTAAGAAGGTTTGCTAGACAAATGCGTTCAATGGGTATTGATGATGCATTGAGAGAACGTGGCTGTAGTAATGGAGACATCGTTAGAATTTTAGGTGGAGAATTTGAATTTGTAGAATAGGAGTGCTAACAGTGGACAACAATGATTATAAAAAGTTTTACTTGATACGTGAAGATGTCTTGCCTGAATCAGTGGTAAAAACATTAAAAATTAAAGATGCTTTAAAAAATAATCCGGAATTGTCCATTTATGAAGCTGTTAAATTATTTGATCTTTCACGTAGTGCATTTTATAAATATAGAGAAACAATCTTCCCTGTAGATGAAAAAATGTTAGATCATCGTGAATTTACGCTTATTCTTTATGTTAATGATATTGTAGGGATGTTAGCACAAGTACTTAATACGGTTTCTAAATTGCAATTATCTGTTCTTACTATACATCAAAGTGTACCAATGGAAGAGAAAGCTACGATAACATTATCACTTAGCGCAAAAGATACCACCATTTCAATTGATGAAATTATAAAGGCACTAAGAAATATTGAACATGTTTCTAAAGTTGAATTAATAAGTATGAGTATGTAAGGAAGGTAACGAATGTACGCTTATATTAGAGGTAAATTGACGCAATTATTTCCAACGCATGTAGTTGTTGAATCAATTAATGGGGTTGGATATGAAATTCAGACTCCAAATTCCTATCGATTTCAAAAATATTTGGAGAAAGAATTAGTAATTTATACATCTTTAATTGTTAGAGAAGATGCTCAGTTACTTTATGGATTTATTAATGAAGAAGAAAAAGATATGTTCTTAAGTTTAATCAAAGTTACAGGTATAGGTCCAAAGTCTGCATTAGCAATTTTAGCTACTAGTACACCAAATGAAGTTAAAATGGCAATTGAAAATGAGAATGATGCTTATTTGACTAAGTTTCCAGGTATTGGTAAAAAAACTGCACGTCAAATTGTGCTAGATTTAAAAGGCAAAGTTCAAATTACAAGAGAAACAACTGAGACACTTTTAAGTATGAATGAAGAAAATTCAAATAGCGAAAACCTAGTTAAAGAAGCATTACTCGCCCTAGAGGCTTTAGGTTACTCAAAACGAGAAATTTCTAAAGTTGAAAAAGTACTCAACAAATCAACATTTGATTCTGTTGATGAAGCAGTAAAACTAGGACTAAAAACACTTGTGTCTTAAATTATAAAAAAATCATATTATTTACAACTACTAATGTAACTGGGGGGAGAAACTATGGATGACAGAATGGTTGATCAAGCTTTGCATAGTGAAGAAACTTCTTTTGAATTATCACTTAGACCAACAATGTTAAAACAATATATTGGGCAATCATCAATAAAAAACAACTTAGAAGTATTCATTAAAGCAGCTAAACTACGTGAAGAGCCATTAGATCATGTACTTCTATTTGGACCACCAGGATTAGGTAAAACAACACTATCCAATATTATCGCTAATGAAATGAACGTTAATATAAGAACTGTCTCAGGTCCATCATTAGATAGACCAGGTGACTTAGCAGCAATACTATCTGGTTTGCAACCTGGGGATGTACTATTCATTGACGAAATTCATCGTTTAAGCAGCACAGTTGAAGAAGTTTTATATTCAGCGATGGAAGATTTCTTCATTGATATTATCATTGGAAAAGGTGATGAGGCTCGTAGTATTAGAATAGATTTGCCTCCATTTACGCTAGTAGGTGCGACTACACGGGCTGGAAGCTTAACTGGTCCACTAAGAGATAGATTTGGCGTTCATTTGAGATTAGAATATTATAATGAGAATGATTTAAAAGAAATTATAATTCGAACAGCAGAAGTGTTAAACACAAAAATTGATGATGAAAGTGCAACTGAGTTAGCTAAACGTTCACGAGGAACGCCTCGAGTCGCAAATCGTTTATTGAAACGCGTTAGAGATTTTCAACAAGTCAATGAAGATGAACAGATTTATATTGAGACTACTAAACAAGCTTTACAATTGCTTCAAGTAGATGCAGAAGGTTTAGACTACATTGATCATAAAATGATGAGATGCATCATTAATCAATATGATGGTGGTCCGGTGGGTCTTGATACCATAGCTGTTTCTATCGGTGAGGAGCGTATAACAATTGAGGATGTCTACGAGCCTTTTTTAATTCAAAAAGGATTTATAGAACGTACACCTAGAGGTAGAAAAGCTACTGCATTTGCATACGAACATTTCAAAAATTTTAATAAATGAGGGATAAAAAATGAATGTTGAGGAATTTGATTATGACTTGCCTGAATCATTAATTGCTCAGACCCCTTTAAAAGATAGAGACCAAAGTAGATTGTTAGTGTTAGGTAGAAACAGTGGTAATATTGAACATAAACATTTTAAAGATGTCATTAATTACTTGGAAACTGGTGATACACTTGTCTTAAATGATACACGTGTTATGCCTGCACGATTATTTGGTTTAAAAGAAGAGACTGGTGCAAAAGTTGAAATGCTAATGCTTACTCGAATTGAGAATAATGATTGGGAAGTTTTACTTAAACCAGCAAAGCGAATTAAAGTGGGGAATAAGTTGTCTTTCGGAGAGGGTAAGATTATAGCTGAATGTATAGAGGAATTGGATCAAGGTGGACGTATCATGCGTTTGCATTATGAGGGAATTCTTGAGGAAAGATTAAATGAACTCGGTGAAATGCCTTTACCACCATATATAAAAGAACGATTAGATGATCCTGACCGCTATCAAACTGTCTACGCTAAAGAAAGTGGTTCTGCAGCAGCACCAACAGCAGGGTTGCATTTTACAGATGAACTTTTAGATGAAATTAGAGCAAAAGGTATAAATATTGCATTTATAACATTGCATGTTGGATTAGGAACATTTAGACCTGTAAGTGTTGAAGATATTAATGACCATGAAATGCATAGTGAATATTATCAAATGACCCAAGAAACAGCTAACTTATTAAATCAAACAAAAAAAGAAGGTCATAGAATCATTTCTGTAGGTACAACCTCAACAAGGACTCTAGAGACTATTCGTCGTGATTACAATGAATTTGTAGCTGTTAGTGGATGGACTGATATTTTTATATATCCAGGATTTACATATAAAGCTATAGATGGTTTAATTACTAATTTCCATTTACCTAAATCAACTTTAGTTATGCTTGTATCAGCATTTAGTAGTCGAGAAAACATTTTAAACGCATATAAAGAAGCTGTTAAACTAGAATATAGATTTTTCAGTTTTGGAGATGCGATGTTAATTATTTAATGAATGAGAGGTATTAAATATGCCAGCAGTAACTTATGAACATATAAAGACTTGTAAACAATCAGGTGCACGTTTAGGTATCGTTCATACACCGCACGGTTCTTTTGAAACGCCTATGTTTATGCCAGTAGGAACAAAAGCAACTGTTAAAACAATGAGTCCTGAAGAATTAAGACAAATAGAAGCGAAAATAATATTAGGAAATACATATCATTTGTGGTTACAACCTGGAAATGATATTATCAAACAAGTTGGGGGTCTACATAATTTTATGAATTGGGATGGCCCTATTCTTACTGATTCAGGTGGTTTCCAAGTATTTAGTTTGAGTAATCTTCGTAAGATAACTGAAGAGGGTGTTGAGTTTAGACACCATACAAATGGATTGAAGTTATTTTTAAGTCCAGAGAAATCAATGGAAATACAAAATGACTTAGGTTCAGATATAATGATGGCTTTCGATGAATGTCCACCTATGCCTTCTGAGTATAAGTATGTTAAGGATTCAATTGAACGCACTACGAGATGGGCTGAGCGTTGTTTAAACGCACATAAGCGCCCAGAGGACCAAGCACTCTTTGGTATTATTCAAGGTGGCGAATATAAAGATTTAAGAGAACAAAGTGCTAAGGAATTAGTCGCTTTAGATTTTCCTGGATATGCTATTGGTGGGTTGTCGGTAGGCGAACCTAAACCAGTTATGTATGAAATGGTTGAACATACAGTGCAATATATGCCAGATGATAAACCTCGTTATTTAATGGGCGTAGGTTCCCCTGATGCATTAATTGAATGTAGCATACGTGGCATGGATATGTTTGATTGTGTATTACCAACGCGTATTGCTAGAAATGGTACATGTATGACTTCAAACGGAAGATTAGTAATTAAGAATGCTAAATATGCAAACGATTTTAAACCACTAGATGAAAATTGTGATTGCTACACATGTAAGAATTATTCACGTGCTTATATCAGACATCTGATTAAAGCTGAAGAAACTTTCGGTATCCGTCTTACTACTATTCATAATTTACATTTTCTGCTAAAATTGATGGAAGATATTAGACAAGCTATTCGAGAAGATCGTCTTTTAGATTTTAAAGATGAATTCTTTGAACAATATGGGCTTAATGTAGAAAACCCTAAAAATTTCTAATAAGGAGACAACATAATGAACGTTTCAGCACTTATTTTACCTATAATTTTAATTATAGTATTTTATTTCTTTTTAATTCGACCTCAACAAAAACGTGCAAAAGAACATCGTGAAATGATTAGCCGAATCGAATCTGGTCAACGTATTACTACTATTGGTGGCTTGAAAGGAACTGTTAAAGCTGTTGATGAAACTACAGTTGTTATCACAGTTAATGGTCATGGAACAGAAATGACTTTCGAAAAACCAGCAATTAAACAAGTAGACCCTTCTTAAAGTTAAGGGGAAATGAAATTTATTTATTTAAAACTGTCGACAAAGTTCATACTATGTTGACAGTTTTTATATTATATGTATATGTGTAATAATCTTAATTTCACTAAAAGATGTAGTATGTTAATATAGATAGGTCATGTAATAACTATGTAATTTTTAATTAACTTGCACATGGTTTGTTAAAAGATTATTCTTAGTACATAAGTAAACAATGAGGTGTTCATGTGAAGAAATTTAGTAGGATAATTGCATTCATACTAATTGTAGCCGTTTTGTTTGTCGGAATGGGGCTTACATATAAGAATGTAGTTAAAAATGTAAATCTCGGACTAGATTTACAAGGTGGATTTGAAGTTCTTTATCAAGTTAAACCACTTGATGGGGATAAAAAAATCGATGAAAAAGCCTTGCAATCTACTGCTAGAACTTTGGAAAACCGTGTTAACGTGCTAGGTGTTTCTGAGCCTCACATTCAAGTTGAGGATCCAGATCGTATCAGAGTTCAATTAGCAGGTGTAAAAGATCCTGATGAGGCACGTAAAATATTATCTTCTCAGGCTAATTTAACTATTCGTGATGCCAATGATAAAGTTAAATTAACTGGTAAAGATATTGTACAAGGTTCAGCTAAACAAGAATTTAAGCAAGGTACTAATGAACCAGCTGTTACATTTAAATTAAAAGATCGTGCTAAATTTAAAAAAGTAACAGAAGAAATTTCGAAAAAACAAGAAAATATGATGGTAGTATGGCTTGATTATAAAAAAGGTGATAGCTACCATAAAGAGATAGAAAAACCTGAAGATAAACGTAAATACGTTTCAGCTGCATCAGTAGATCAACCTATTAATTCTGATAGTGTTGAAATTTCAGGTGGATTTCATGGTCAACAAGGTGTGGAAAGAGCTAAACAAATTGCAGAATTACTGAATGCTGGTTCACTACCTGTTGATTTAAAAGAAATTTATTCTAATTCAGTAGGTGCACAGTTTGGTCAAGATGCACTTGATAAAACAATATTTGCATCAGCGATAGGCGTAGCAATTATATATCTATTTATGGTCGGTTTCTATAGACTACCTGGTTTAGTTGCTATCATCGCATTAACTGTTTATATTTATCTTACATTAGTAGCATTTAATTTCATTTCTGGTGTTCTTACATTACCAGGATTAGCAGCTCTCGTACTCGGTGTAGGTATGGCTGTCGATGCTAACATAATTATGTATGAACGGATAAAAGATGAATTACGAATTGGTAGGACGTTAAAACAAGCCTACTCTAAAGCAAACAAGAGTTCTTTCTTAACGATATTTGACTCGAACTTAACTACAGTTATTGCTGCAGGTGTATTATTCTTCTTCGGTGAAAGTTCAGTAAAAGGTTTTGCGACAATGTTACTTTTAGGTATTCTTATGATATTTGTAACAGCAGTATTTTTATCAAGAGGTTTATTATCATTACTTGTATCATCTAATTACTTTAAGAAGAAATTCTGGCTATTTGGAGTTAGTAAGAAAAATAGACATGATATTAATGAAGGTGTAGATGTTCATGATCTTAAAACTTCATATGAAAAGTGGAATTTTGTTAAATTAGCCAAACCATTAATCGGATTCAGTATTCTGATTTTGATTGTTGGTATTGTGATTTTAAGTATATTCAAATTAAACTTAGGTATTGATTTCTCTGCAGGTACGCGTGTTGATATCGACTCTGATACAAAATTGTCTCAACCTAAAGTTGAACGTACGATGAAAGACATGGGATTAACTCCAGATCAAGTTCAAATTAATGGTAGTGACAATAAACAAGCAACTGTGCAATTTAAGAAAGATTTATCTAAAAATGAAGTTGTAGAACTTAACAAAAAAGTGAACAATGAATACGGTCATAAACCAACTGTAAATACAGTATCACCAATGATTGGACAAGAATTAGCTAAAAACGCTATGAAGGCTCTTATCTATGCGGCAATAGGTATTATTATCTATGTTTCACTAAGATTCGAATGGAGAATGGGTCTATCATCAGTATTAGCATTACTGCATGACGTCTTTATGATTGTTGCATTATTCAGCTTACTTCGTTTGGAAGTTGATATTACATTTATTGCAGCAGTACTAACTATCGTAGGTTATTCAATTAATGATACGATTGTAACATTTGACCGTGTAAGGGAAAATCTGCATAAAATTAAAGTCATTACTAAACCAGAGCAAATCGATTACATCGTTAATCGCTCTATTCGTCAAACAATGACTCGTTCCGTTAATACTGTTTTAACGGTAATTGTTGTCGTAGTTGCGATTTTAATATTTGGGGCATCAAGCTTATTCAATTTCTCATTAGCATTATTAATTGGATTAGTATCTGGTGTATTCTCTTCAGTATTTATCGCTGTTCCTTTATGGGGTATAATGAAGAAACGACAACTTAAAAAAGCAGATAACGGTAAATTAACGGTATACAAAGAGAAAAAATCAAATGATGAAAAGATTTTAGTATAAATTATTAGGGAGTAGGACATTGCATTCAATGTTCTACTCTTTTTCTAGTATCATTAATAGTTTTATCAACTAAACGTTGTTTACTTTTTATTTAGTTGAATTTTCGGTATAATGGCTTTTGGAAAAAGGGAGGATAATTACATGATTAAATCTAAATATAACTGGCTCTATGAACCTCCAACAGAATACATAAATGAAACTTTAATAAAAAAATATCAATTAACACCGATTATAAAAAAACTGCTTGAAAGTAAATCGATAACTGATGATGAGTCAATTAAAGCCTTATTAGATGAAACTATCATTAACCACGATCCATGGCTATTAAGTGATATGGAAAAAGCGGTGACTCGAATCAATGAAGCAATTGATAAAAATGAGCGTATATTGGTATATGGTGATTATGATGCCGATGGTGTCACTTCTACAACTATATTAGTTAAAACATTGCAGACATTAGGGGCTGAAGTGGGTTGGTATATTCCTAATCGATTTTCAGAAGGTTATGGTCCTAATGAACTTGCATTTAGAAATGCATATGATGAAGGCGTGTCTCTCATCATAACTGTCGATAATGGCATACAAGGTCATAAAGAGATTGAAATGGTACAAAAGCTAGGAGTTGATGTCATAGTAACTGATCATCATGAAATTGGACATACTTTGCCTGAAGCGTATGCCATCGTACATCCAATGCATCCAGAGTATGAATACCCATTTCACTTTTTATGTGGTGCTGGTGTAGCTTACAAACTGTCTCAAGTTTTATTAGACAATCCTCCTAATTATTTTGTAAGTTTAGCTGCGATTGGTACTATAGCAGATTTAGTGTCAATGACAGATGAAAACCGCTCTATAGTAAAACAAGGTTTATCATTTTTAAATCAAAGCTGCCCGATTCAAATTAAAGCATTACTTAACCAAGCTGGTTATAATGACACGATTAACGAAGAAACTGTAGGTTTTATTATAGGGCCGCGACTTAATGCCGTTGGTAGATTAGAGGATGCATCATTAGCTGCTGAGTTATTAATGACCGAAGATGAAGAAGAAGCTGAATTTCTTGCTGAACAAGTAGAACATTTTAATGTTGAACGTAAAGAAATAGTAGCTCAGATAACTGATGAGGCACTAGCCATTGCTGAAGAAAAAGTAAATAATGGCAATCAATTTTTACTATTAGCTAAAGAAAATTGGCATGAAGGTGTCTTAGGTATAGTAGCATCTAAAATTGTTGAGACATATGCATTACCTACCTTAATTTTGAATATTGATTTAGAACAAAATCATGCTAAAGGATCAGCTCGTAGTATAGAACAAGTTTCAATGTTTGAAATTTTGAGTGCACATCAAGATTTAATTTCTAAGTTTGGTGGTCATCATATGGCTGCGGGTATGACTATGGAGATAGATTATATTGAAGCATTAGAGCAAGGATTAAATGACTGGATGTTTAAATTATCAGAACATACGTCACTAGAGCCGACAAAACATGTATCAGTTAAATTAGAAGAGAATGATATTTCTATAAATAACATTCGTGATATTCAAAGACTAAGTCCATTTGGCACAGACTTTGAAAAACCATTATTGGAAATTGATGATAATGAAGTCGTTGATGTTAGAGCAATTGGAAAAGATAAAAACCATTTAAAATTAGTAACCGGTCAGTTACAATTACAAAGCATATTTTGGAAAAATGGTCAGTTAGCAACTCAAATTGAACCTGGTCAACCAATCAATCTACTAGGAAATTTACAAATCAATGAATGGAACGGAAATCAATCACCACAGTTTATTATTCAAGATATAGCAACGAATAATGAACAAATATTAGATTACCGAAGTAAACGTAAACAATTAAATATAGACCCAAACGATACTAAAGTTGCTTTTTTAATACACCCTAAAAAAGAAAAATTGAATCATAATTACTATTATTATGGTGATAAAATCGATCAAGAACATGAAGTAGTAATTTTAAGAGACTTGCCCAATGATTTAGACAGTCTTAAAGATAGTCTCAAAAACTTAAATTATTCACAACTCTATTTAGTACTGCAACATCAGCAGAGTATATATTTTGATGGTATGCCCACGTCAAATCAATTTAAAAGCTGTTTCAAAGCGCTAATGACCAAAAAAGAAACCAATCTTGAACAAGAGGGTATGTTACTGTGTCAACATTTGAATGTTAAACCTAATATTTTAAAATTTATGCTTAAAGTATTTTATGAGTTAGGTTTTGTTACAGAAGAAAATGGTATAATTAAAATTGTAGATAATGCTAACAAACAAAATATTGAAACAAGTCGCGTTTATCAATTAAGACAATCAAGAATGGAAGTTGAGAAACTTTTACTATATGATGATTTCACGCAACTAAAAACTTGGATCAAATCACAGAAGGGTTAGTAAATAGGAGGAAATAGATAAATGGATTTAAAGCAATATGTTTCGGAAGTGCAAGATTGGCCTAAACCGGGGGTAAGTTTTAAAGATATAACTACAATTATGGATAACGGGGAAGCTTATGGTTATGCTACCGATCAAATTGTAAAATATGCTAAGGACAGAGATGTAGATGTTGTTGTAGGTCCGGAAGCTAGAGGATTTATCATTGGATGTCCAGTAGCGTATTCAATGGGCATTGGTTTTGCACCTGTTAGAAAAGAAGGTAAATTACCTCGTGAAGTCATCCGATATGAATATGACTTAGAATATGGTACAAATATTTTAACGATGCACAATGATGCCATTAAACCAGGGCAGCGTGTACTTATAACTGATGACTTATTAGCTACTGGTGGTACTATTGAAGCAGCTATTAAATTAGTTGAAAAACTAGGAGGCATCGTCGTAGGTATTGCATTCATAATCGAACTTAAATATTTAAATGGTATCGAAAAAATTAAAGATTATGATGTTATGAGTTTAATTTCATATGATGAATAGATGACTAGAATAAAAAGACATATTAACATGTTTTTAATGTCTAACAATTTTTGGGAATGAGATAATGAATTCGTAATGGGATTCTATCTCATTCCCATTTTTTCGTTAAATTGTTTACTTGATTTGATTTCAGCGTAACACCATTTATTTATTTAAAAACTTGTAGTATCATAGAACTATTATTTATAAAAATGTTAAGGCTTTTGTAGTTCTTTTAACATTTGATAAAATTAAAGTAATACTCGCATTTCTATATCTAAATAGATGATATACTCGGATTAATGAAGGACAATGTATGTTTTCTTAATTTTCAAAAATTCGAATATGAGTTGAGTATTTGAAATACAAATGAGTTGGGGTGTCATATATTGAATAACGAGTATCCATATAGCGCTGATGAAGTGCTAAATAAAGCTAAATCATATTTATCAACTGACGATTATCAATATGTTCTAAAAAGTTACCATATAGCTTATGAAGCCCATCAAGGACAGTTCCGCAAAAATGGTCTTCCGTATATCATGCATCCTATTCAAGTAGCGGGCATATTAACAGAAATGCGTTTAGATGGTCCAACGATAGTGGCAGGTTTTTTGCATGACGTCATTGAAGATACGCCGTACACATTTGACGATGTTAAAGATATGTTTAATGAAGAAATAGCGCGTATTGTTGATGGTGTTACTAAACTTAAAAAGGTAAAATACCGCTCTAAAGAAGAACAACAAGCAGAAAATCATCGTAAATTATTTATTGCAATTGCAAAAGATGTTCGAGTGATACTTGTCAAATTAGCCGATAGATTACATAACATGAGAACATTAAAAGCTATGGCTAGAGAAAAACAAGTGCGTATCTCAAAAGAGACACTAGAAATTTATGCACCGTTAGCACATAGATTAGGTATTAATACGATTAAATGGGAATTAGAAGATACTGCACTAAGATATATAGACAGTGTTCAGTATTTCCGTATTGTCAATTTAATGAAGAAAAAGCGTAGTGAACGGGAAGCTTATATCGCTAATGCAATAGATAAAATTCAAACAGAAATGATTAAAATGGACATCACTGGAGAAATTAGCGGTAGACCTAAACATATTTATAGTATATACCGAAAAATGATGAAGCAAAAAAAGCAGTTTGATCAAATATTCGATTTATTAGCTATTCGTGTAATTGTTAATTCTATTAATGATTGTTATGCAATTTTAGGGTTAGTCCATACATTATGGAAACCAATGCCCGGAAGATTTAAAGATTATATTGCAATGCCTAAACAGAATATGTATCAATCTCTCCATACCACTGTAGTTGGTCCTAATGGAGACCCTTTAGAAATACAAATTAGAACGTATGAAATGCATGAAATAGCTGAACATGGTGTTGCAGCTCATTGGGCATATAAAGAAGGAAAAACAGTTAATGAAAAGAACCAAGATTTTCAAAATAAATTAAATTGGTTAAAAGAATTAGCTGAAGCTGATCATACATCATCTGACGCACAAGAATTTATGGAATCACTGAAATATGATTTACAAAGTGATAAAGTATACGCTTTTACACCTGCAAGTGATGTTATTGAATTGCCTTATGGAGCAGTTCCAATAGATTTCGCTTATGCTATTCATAGCGAAGTCGGAAATAAGATGATTGGTGCAAAAGTTAATGGTAAAATTGTTCCTATTGATTATGTTCTTCAAACCGGAGATATTATTGAAATTCGTACAAGTAAGCACTCTTATGGACCTAGTAGAGATTGGCTTAAGATAGTTAAATCATCAAGCGCTAAAAGTAAAATTAAGGGTTTCTTTAAAAAACAAGACCGTTCATCTAACATTGAAAAAGGTAAGTTTATGGTCGAAGCAGAAATTAAAGAACAGGGCTTTAGAGTAGATGATATTTTAACTGATAAAAATATAGAAGTTGTTAATGAGAAATACAATTTTGCAAATGATGATGACCTATTTGCAGCAGTTGGATTTGGTGGTGTAACAGCATTACAGGTTGTTAATAAATTGACCGAAAGACAACGTATACAAGATAAACAAAAAGCGCTAAACGAGGCACAGGAAGTTATTAAATCACTTCCGATTAAAGATGATATCATCACTGATAGTGGTGTATATGTCGAAGGTATAGAGAATGTATTGATAAAGCTTTCAAAATGTTGTAATCCAATCCCTGGAGATGATATTGTAGGATATATCACTAAAGGACATGGTATTAAAGTGCATCGTACAGATTGTCCTAATGTTAAAAATGAAACAGAACGATTAATAGCAGTTGAGTGGGTTAAATCTAAAGATTCTACTCAACGATACCAAGTAGATTTAGAAGTTAGTGCATATGATCGTAATGGTTTATTAAATGAAGTAATACAAGCCGTTAATTCTACAGTTGGAAGTATTATTAAAATCAATGGGCGGTCTGATACTGATAAAAATGCAATTATCACTATTAGTGTTATGGTGCGTAATGTTAATGATGTATTCCGTGTAGTTGAAAAACTAAAACAATTAAGTGATGTATATACAGTGTCAAGAGTTTGGAATTAATGAGGTGCTATTAATATGAAAGTAGTTGTACAAAGAGTAAAAAGAGCAGCAGTTACAAATAAAAGCATTCACAATGAAATCGACAAGGGTTTCTGTCTTTTAGTCGGAATAGGTAAGGATACAACAGAAGCAGATATAGATGCAGTTGCTAAAAAGATTATTAACGCTCGTTTGTTTGAAGATGAGAATGGCAAACTTAATTTAAATATCCAACAAGTTGAAGGTCAAATTTTATCTATTTCACAATTTACTTTATATGCTGATGTACGTAAGGGTAATAGACCAGGATTTTCAAATTCAAAAAATCCTGAAGAAGCTAATGTGTTATACGAAAAATTTAACACTGCTTTAAAAGCTTATGACGTTGAAGTGAAAACAGGTGAATTTGGTACTGATATGGAAGTTGAAATTATCAATGATGGTCCAGTTACTATTATCTATGAAAGTCAGGATGGCAAAATAATATGAACAAAGTAGATGCATGGTTATCTAAACATGACCTTAAAAATCTAACAACATTGATAGTTGTAGGTGCTTTTATATTATTTTTAATATTATTATTTATGTTAATGAATCATAGTGATCAAGGGAGTAATAGAATTACAGTTTCAGAGAATGCTGAGTTACGAACTGGTCCAAATGCTGCTTATCCTGTGATTTACCAAGTCGAAAAAGGTGATACGTTTACTAGATTGAGTAAATCAGGTAAATGGATAGAAGTTGAAAGCAGAGATGGTTCTGAAAAAGGTTGGATAGCTGGATGGCACACAAGCTTAAATATTGAAGCGGGTGCGAATAAAAAAGTAAACCCTTTGAAAAATAAGGTCATTGTCTTAGATCCTGGCCATGGAGGCAATGACCAGGGTGCATCCAGTAATACTTCAAAAAAGAGTTTGGAGAAGAACTATACTTTAAAAACAGCTAAAGAACTGAGACGTGCTCTTGAAAAAGCGGGGGCAACAGTTAAATTAACACGTTCTGATGATACATATGTTAGCTTAGATGATAGAAAACTTAATGGTGATGCATACATTAGTATACATAATGATTCTCTTGATAGTCCTAATGCTAATGGTGCAACTGTTTATTGGTATAAAAATAATCAAGAAGCTTTAGCTGAAACGTTAAATACAAACATACAAAAGAAAGCCATGTTGTTTAATAGAGGAACTCGACAAGAGAACTTCCAAGTACTCAGACAAACCAATAAGCCAGCCGTATTATTAGAATTAGGATATATAAGTAATCCAACAGATGAGGTAATGATACGAAATCAAATCCATCGACAAGTTGTAGAGGAAGCTGTAGTGGATGGTTTAAAACAATATTTTGCATCTTAAAGCTTGCAAACTATGCATAAACTCGTTATTATAATTAGTGAACTTTATATATAATACCGTTATGATTCTTGAAAGTATAAATGAAAGAGGTAGCAATAATTGATATTGTGAAGAGATATAATCCATGGCTGGAAGATTATACTGAGTAATTTATTACTTTGAACACAAGAACAGGTGCTTTAATAGATTAAGCCGTTTGACGTACGTTACACGTTTTGAGTGGTAATTAAGTTTTACTAACGAATTTAATTACAATTAGGGTGGCAACACGGCGATTCGTCCCTTGTATAGTAGAAATGCTATATAAGGGACTTTTTTTATTAAAGAGAGTTTGTAAAAATACAAAGAAGGAGTGATTGTGTGATTAGAATTCCTAGAGGTACACAAGATATCTTACCTGAAGATTCTAGTAAATGGCGTTACATTGAAAATCAACTTGATAAATTAATGAAATTATACAATTATAAAGAAATCCGCACGCCGATATTTGAAAGTACAGATTTGTTTGCACGTGGCGTGGGTGACTCTACAGATGTCGTACAAAAAGAAATGTACACTTTTAAAGATAAAGGTGACAGAAGCATAACTTTAAGACCAGAAGGAACTGCAGCTGTTGTACGTTCATACATTGAGAATAAAATGCAAGGTATTCCAAATCAGCCTGTTAAATTATATTATAATGGGCCAATGTTCAGATATGAACGTAAACAAAAAGGACGATACCGTCAATTCACTCAATTCGGCGTTGAAGCGATTGGCGCTGAAAATCCGAGCATGGATGCTGAAGTTCTAGCTATGGTGATGCATATCTATGAATCATTTGGTCTTAAACATTTAAAATTAGTTATCAATAGTATTGGTGATGCTGATTCACGTAAAGAATATAATGAGGCACTAATACGTCATTTTGAGCCAGTGATAGATACATTTTGTGATGATTGTAAATCAAGATTACACACAAATCCAATGAGAATACTAGATTGCAAAATTGATAGAGATAAAGAAGCGGTTAAAAATGCGCCAAGAATTACTGATTACTTAAATGACGATTCAAAAGCTTACTTTAATGAAGTGAAGACTCACTTAGATGATTTAGGTATTTCATATGTTGAAGATCCTAACCTTGTACGTGGCCTTGATTATTACACACACACTGCTTTTGAGTTAATGATGGATAATCCTAATTATGATGGTGCAATAACTACCTTATGTGGTGGTGGTCGATATAATGGACTGCTTGAATTATTAGATGGACCAAATCAAACGGGTATTGGTTTCGCTTTAAGTATTGAAAGATTGTTATTGGCGCTTGAAGAAGAAGGAATTGAATTGGACGTCGAGGATACGTTTGATCTTTTTATCGTTACTATGGGTGAAGAAGCTGAACGATACAGCGTTAAGCTTTTAAATCAACTCAGAAAATCGGGTATAAAAGCCGACAAAGATTATTTACAACGTAAAGTTAAAGGCCAAATGAAACAAGCTGATCGCTTGAATGCTCAATATACTGTTGTTATCGGTGATCAAGAGCTTGAAAATGAAGTGATTGATGTCAAAGACATGTCAACAGGTGAAACAGAAACTATTAACTTAAATAACTTAGTAAATTATTTTCAAGAAAAAAATAATTAATAAAAAGGAGAATATAAATGAGTAAAAGAACAACGTATTGTGGTTTAGTTACAGAAGAACTTTTAAACCAGAAAGTTACTTTAAAAGGTTGGGTTCATAATCGTCGTGACTTAGGTGGTTTAATCTTTGTCGATTTACGTGACAGAGAAGGTATCGTGCAAATCGTCTTTAACCCTGATTTCTCTGAAGAAGCTTTAAGTGTTGCTGAAACAGTAAGATCAGAATATGTAGTTGAAGTTGAGGGAACAGTAACAAAGAGAGATCCTGATACTGTGAATTCTAAAATTAAAACTGGTCAAGTAGAAGTACAAGTTTCTAATATATCAATTATCAATAAATCAGAAACACCACCATTTTCTATTAATGAAGAAAATCAAAATGTTGATGAAAACATCCGTTTAAAATACCGTTATTTAGATTTAAGACGTCCAGAGTTGGCACAAACATTCAAAATGAGACATCAAACAACACGCGCTATTCGTGAATATTTAGATAACAATGGTTTCTTCGATATTGAAACTCCTGTTTTAACTAAATCTACACCAGAAGGTGCCAGAGATTATTTAGTACCTTCTCGAGTTCATGAAGGAGAATTTTATGCATTACCACAATCACCTCAATTATTTAAACAATTATTAATGATTAGTGGTTTTGACAAATATTATCAAATTGTTAAATGTTTCCGTGATGAAGACTTACGTGCAGATCGTCAACCTGAATTTACTCAGGTCGATATTGAAATGAGTTTCGTTGATCAAGAAGATGTGATTCAAATGGGTGAAGAAATGTTACGAAAAGTTGTTAAAGATGTTAAAGGCATTGACGTATCAGGTCCTTTCCCTAGAATGACTTATGAAGAAGCGATGAGACGCTATGGTTCAGATAAACCTGATACTCGTTTTGAAATGGAACTTAAAGATGTATCACAGTTAGGTCGTGAAATGGACTTTAAAGTATTTAAAGATACTGTAGAAAATAACGGCGAAGTAAAAGCCATTGTAGCTAAAGGTGCAGCCGACAATTATACTCGTAAAGACATGGACGCATTAACAGAATTCGTAAATATTTATGGTGCTAAAGGACTTGCATGGGTAAAAGTTGTTGATGATGGATTGAGTGGTCCAATCGCTCGTTTCTTTGAAGATTCAAATGTTGCAACTTTAAAAGATCTTACACAAGCTGAATCAGGAGACTTAGTAATGTTTGTCGCTGATAAACCAAATGTAGTAGCTCAAAGTTTAGGTGCTTTACGTATTAAAATTGCCAAAGAATTAGGTTTAATTGATGAAAATAAACTTAATTTCTTATGGGTAACAGATTGGCCGTTATTAGAATATGATGAAGATGCTAAACGTTATGTAGCTGCACATCATCCATTTACTTCACCTAAACAAGAGGATATTAGTAAATTAGATTCAGAACCTCAAAACGCACAAGCGAATGCATATGACATCGTTTTAAATGGTTATGAATTAGGTGGGGGATCAATCAGAATTGCAGACGGTGAATTACAAGAAAAAATGTTTGAAGTATTAGGATTCACTAAAGAACAAGCTAGAGAACAATTTGGATTCTTATTAGATGCATTTAAATATGGTGCACCACCACATGGCGGTATTGCACTAGGCTTAGACCGTTTAGTAATGCTACTAACTAATCGTACAAACTTACGTGATACAATTGCATTCCCTAAAACAGCTTCTGCGACTTGCTTGCTTACAGATGCACCAGGTGAAGTCTCAGATAAACAATTAGAAGAGCTTTCTTTACGTATTCGTCATTAGATTTAACATATAGAAGGATATAAATACATTAGTCATCGAAATCACAATAGATTTTGGTGACTTTTATTTAGTGTTTTTCTTTTAGAATTATATTCAGTCTTTAAAAAACTATAATAATATTATTTAAACTTAATTTTATTATAGTTTTGCTTCACAAAATATACATTTCTATCTAGTTCATAAGGATTTCTTTATTTATACCTCTGTGGTAATATATAAACATAAGGTAGTCATCTGTATTGTTCGTACGTTTGCTTTTTATTTGGGCCTAACACTTTTTGATCAGGGAGCCCAATAGGTTTTCTTGCAGCGCACACGCCTCAATTGGAGGACTTGCAAAACAAGAAACAGGGCACCCACCTGTATATAGCAGGCCGAATGATCAAGCTTTTTATAACTACGGCAATCACGGACTCTACCGGTACGCAAGGCTTTATGTCTTGCGTATTTTTATTTGTCTTTTTCTGTTAATATAAAGTTATCGTATTGTTTTTTATAAAGGAGTTTAAAATGAAACATCAATTTTCAAGAAACGAATTAGCATATGGACAAGAGGGTTTAGATCTATTAAAAGAAAAAACAGTTGCAGTTCTTGGGGTAGGTGGTGTTGGTTCATTTGCTGCCGAAGCATTAGCAAGAACCAATATTGGTCATATTATTTTAATCGATAAAGATGACGTAGATATCACAAATGTCAATCGTCAAATACATGCACTCACTACAACTATCGGACAAAGTAAGGTCACTTTGATGGAAGAACGTATTAAACTTATTAACCCTGATTGTAAAGTAACACCACTTCACATGTTTTATACTGAGGAGACATATGAGGATTTATTTAATAATTATGATATTGATTACTTTATCGATGCAAGTGATACTATAATATATAAAGTTCATCTGATGAAAGAGTGTTTAGAACGAGGAATTAAGATGATTTCAAGTATGGGGGCAGCTAATAAAACTGATCCTACACGATTTAAAATAGCAGATATTTCTAAAACTTATATGGACCCTATGGCTAAAATTATTCGTAATAAACTAAAGCGTCAAGGTATAAAAAAGGGTGTACCTGTCGTGTTTTCTGATGAAAGTCCTATTGTAATTCGTGAAGATGTAAAAGCAACCGTTGGAGATGCAAACGCTATTAATCGTAAAGGGCAAATGCCTCCATCATCAAATGCATTTGTACCAAGTACAGTAGGATTAATCTGTGCGAGTTACGTAGTAAATGACATTTTAAAAAATATACCTGTACGCCGTATTAAAGATAAAGGGAATATATAAATAATAGACTATGAATCAAATTTAAAAGTCATTTATAATGGCTAATTGATTCATAGTCTTTTTTATTTTTTGTTTCTTAAATTATCATAAATAGTTTTAAATTGTTGTTCACTTTTTGATGTTGATTTAGGCTCATAATAAATTTTATTTTTGAGTTTATCTGGCAAGTATTGTTGAATGACGTGTCCATTTTCATAGTTATGAGGGTACTTATAACCTATGGCACGACCTAAATCTTTAGCTCCAGCATAATGTCCATCTCGTAAATGGTCAGGAATTTGGCCTATATTACCTTTACGTATGTCACTAAGTGCACTGTCAATCGCAGTGATTGCTGAGTTGGATTTAGGTGATAATGAAAGCTCAATTACAGCTTGACTAAGAGGTATTCTCGCTTCCGGGAACCCCAGTCGCTCTGCCGATTGAATGGCTGCAAGCGTACGTTGTCCCGCATTAGGTGAAGCCAATCCTACATCTTCATAACTAATGACTAATAAGCGTCTTACAATAGTCGGTAAATCGCCAGCTTCAATTAATCTTGCTAAATAGTGTAATGCAGCATTTACATCACTACCTCTTATTGATTTTTGAAAAGCACTCATAACATCATAGTGCATATCTCCATCTTTATCGCTTACGAAAGCACCTTTTTGCAAACAATCTTTAGCATCTTGGAGAGTAATATGTCTAATTTCATTTTCAACTGAAGCACTTAAAACAGCCAATTCAAGAGCATTTAAAGCACTTCTAACATCTCCTTGGCTTTGCGTAGCAAAATATTCTAATGCATCTTCATCTACTTTGGGATGATAATTAGCTAAGCCACGTTGAGAATCATTTAATGCTCTATTGATTGCGAGTCGCACATCATCATGATCTAATGAATACAGTTCGAATATTTGAGCTCTTGAGCGAATAGCTGGGTTGATTGCATGATATGGATTTGAAGTTGTTGCACCAATCAAGACGATCTTACCATTTTCTAAATGTGGTAATAAGAAATCTTGTTTAGCTTTATCTAACCGGTGAATTTCATCTAATAAAAGAATGACTTGACCAGACATTTTGGCTTCTTCGACTACCATTTGCATATCTTTTTTTGAATTTGTAACTGCATTTAATTGTCTAAATTTATAGTCAGTGCTACCAGAAATTGCTTTCGCAATACTCGTTTTACCAATGCCTGGTGGCCCATAAAATATCATTGATGATAATCTTTTGGTTTCAACCATTCGTCTAATAATGCCTCTAGGTCCTACTAAATGTTGCTGCGAAATGATTTCGTCAATGTTAGTAGGTCTCATTCTTGAAGCTAAAGGTTCTGTAATCACTATTTTCACACCTTTCTAATACTATCTTAACTGAAAAAATGCTAGAATGGTATTATATATTATTCGAATTAAGTGAGGTAATGTTATGAAAATATCAACGAAAGGGAGATACGGCTTAACTTTAATGATTTCCCTTGCTAAAAGAGAAGGGCAAGGATGCGTATCTTTAAAGTCAATTGCTGAAGAAAACAGTTTGAGTGATTTATATCTCGAACAATTAGTTGGTCCTTTAAGAAATGCTGGTTTAATTCGAAGTGTTCGTGGTGCCAAAGGTGGTTATCAACTTAGAGTACCAGCTGACGAAATTAAAGCAGGCGATATTATTCGTTTACTAGAAGGTCCTATAACGATAGTCGAAAGTATTGAATCAGAACCACCTGCACAAAAACAGTTATGGTTAAGAATGAGAGATGCTGTTAGAGAAGTATTAGATAATACTACTTTAAAATATCTAGCAGACTATGTCGAAACTGATGATAAACTTGATGGTTACATGTTTTATATTTAATTTTAAAAAATATGTTTATATACAAATGTGTGTGGTAAATAATAATTACAACAGTACGGTACATTCTTTATTTTGTATCTCAGAATTAACTTGATACTTGATCGATAAAAATATTCTTAAATTTGAAAGGAGAATTTCATTATGGGATTCATGGATAAAGCGAAAGATGCAGCAGATAAATTTAAAAATAGCGATAACGAACAAGTTGATAAAGCTAAAGACAAAATCAATGAATATACTGAAAAAAACAACGATGACAAAAAAGATGATAAATAATTAAATTTTTGAGCGATAACATTTGATGTTATCGCTTTTTTATGTGTAAATAAATATTTATAAATTAGGTAATTCAAAACATTTTTATTAAATTTAATGTTGTTTTAGCACTAATACCTAAATGTTTATAAGCAAATAAAAGGAGTGAGATTAAATAATATCCCACTCCAAATTATACCTTAATTCTCTCACTATCCATCAATTTTAAATTTTAATATTGATTATTGATTCAATTTTTCAATAATATTCTGTAAACGAGTGAAGGATTCAAATTGCTTTTCTTGATCATAAATATAGCTGATTCCCATGATTTCATCAATTTCACCATATTCTTCAATAAATGCTTCTAACTTCTCTTTAACTGTTTCCTCTGAACCTATTAGCGAATCATTAAATCTTTGTTTAGCCATTTCAAATTCTCTAGGTGTTAGAAGAGCTTGTAAGTCATTTGTAGGTGGTTGTACTGGTTGCATTCTACCACGAGCAATACCAATAAATACTTGAGCTAAAGTGCTTGCTAGGTATTCAGCTTCTTCATCACTTTCAGCTACTATCACATTCAAGCATACAATCATATAAGGCTTATCTAATACGTCAGAAGGTTCAAATAGTTCTTTATATATTTGAATAGCCTCTTTCATTTGCTGAGGTGCAAAATGACCTGCAAAGACATAAGGTAATCCCTTACGTGCAGCTAAATGAGCTGAATCAGTAGATGATCCAAGAATGTATAATGGTACATTTTTACCTACAGCAGGATAAGCTCTTACATAAGCTTGTTTATTTCCAGGTCCAAAATAAGTTTGTAATTGTTCAACTTCTTCAGGAAACTCATATACGCCATTATGCTGATCACGTCTCAATGCGCTAGCTGTCATCATATCAGTCCCTGGAGCTCTACCTAAGCCTAGATTAACTCTGTTTGGGAAAAGTGTTTCCATTGTTCCAAATTGCTCCGCAACTATTAGAGGAGCATGGTTTGGTAACATAATCCCTCCAGATCCAACTTTAATACGTTTCGTATGTTCAAGTGTATGTTGAATCAATAGAGAAGTTGCAGAACTTACTAAATTTGGTGCGTTATGGTGTTCTGCAATCCAGTATCTTTCATAATTAAGTGAATCTAACTTTTGAGCTAAACTAATCATATCCTCAATTGCTTCTTTATCACTCTGACCTTCTCTTATTGGAACTAAATTTAATGCAGATACCTTTAGATTACCCACAGTTTTCATCTCCTCATATAAAATTAATATGGTTCAGTTTAACAAAATATGTAGTTTAATTTATATTGAAATGCTCATAATCGATAATGTTAGTGAAAAAATATTAATAATTTAATTAAAGTACATTTAAAAATATTTATAAGTTAATGTGGGGTTAATTTTGAAAGTGGTTGAGTGTTAAAATATTAAATAATGGAAAAATTTATGTTTATGAACAACTATATAGAAAAATTTCTATTCAGGTGCTATTATAGGAACATTGATAATATTGTGAGGAGTGTACTTAAAAATGGAAGTATATGCAGATTATGCTGCAACTACACCTGTCAAACCAGAAGTAATTGAAGAGATGATGACAATTTATAAATCACATTTTGGTAATCCATCGTCTATTCATTCTATAGGAAGAGATGCACGTCGTTATCTAGATGAATCAAGAAGAACAGTTGCTAAATTATTGAATGCTAAGCCTAGCGAAGTCATTTTTACAAGTGGCGCAACTGAATCAAATAATACAGCCATTAAAGGATTAGTATACGCAAATGAACATCTTGGAAATCACATTATTACAACTAAAATTGAGCATCATTCTGTCTTACACGTGTTTGAACAATTGGAAAAAGAAGGATATGATGTCACTTATTTAGATGTAGATGATACAGGTGCAATAGATTTGCATCAACTTAAAGAAGCATTAACGAATGACACTATTTTAGTTTCAATAATGTTTGTTAATAATGAAGTTGGAACTGTTGAACCTATGTATGATATAGAAGATATTGTTAGTGAGTCAAACGCATTATTTCATGTAGATGCAGTTCAAGCAATCGGACACTTAGATGTTAATTTTGAAGATTTTAAAATGGATACTTTAAGTTTGACAGCACATAAATTCGGCGGTCCTAAAGGTGTAGGTGTCTTATTAGTTAGAGATAAAACCCCAATAGAGTACTCTCAACTAGGAGGAGAACAAGAAACTAAACGACGTGCAGGAACAGAAAATTTAGCACAAATTGTTGGTTTAACAAAAGCACTAGAATTAGCACATAAGAATAGAGATGATAATAATTTACATTTAATGCAATTAAAAGAATTATTCTTAGTTAGTCTACAAGAACGTGCGATTCCTTTTGAGGTAAATGGTTCTATGATCGATACAACAGGACATATTCTAAATTTATATTTCCCATTCATAGACGTGGAAACTTTGCTAACACTTTTAGATCTAGCTAACATTTATGTATCTTCAGGCTCTGCATGTACAGCTGGTTCAACAACACCTTCTCATGTTTTAGCAGCAATGTATGAAGATGAAGAACGTGCTAAACACTCAGTAAGATTTAGCTTTAATGAATTAACAACAGATCAAGAAATAAAATATATCGTAGCTGAAATTCACAAAATATATCATAAATTTAAGGAGGAATAAATGTGTCTAATAAAGATATACGTGTAGTTGTAGGTATGTCTGGCGGTGTTGACAGTTCAGTCACAGCTCATGTGCTAAAAGACCAAGGGTATGATGTTATTGGAATATTCATGAAAAACTGGGATGACACTGATGAGAATGGTGTTTGTACTGCAACAGAAGACTATAATGACGTTATCGCAGTATGTAATCAAATTGGTATTCCATACTACGCCGTTAATTTCGAACAAGAATATTGGGATAAAGTCTTTACTTATTTCTTAGATGAGTATAAAAAAGGTCGTACGCCTAATCCAGATGTAATGTGTAATAAAGAAATTAAGTTTAAAGCTTTTCTAGAGCATGCACTTAAATTGGGCGCAGATTACGTAGCAACAGGACATTACGCAAGAATACGTCGTCATGATGATGGCCATGTAGAAATGTTACGAGGTGTAGATAATAATAAAGATCAAACTTATTTCTTAAATCAACTATCTCAACAACAATTGTCTAAAGTTATGTTTCCAATTGGAGATATTGATAAAAAAGAAGTTCGTAAAATAGCAGAAGAGCAAGATTTAGCAACAGCTAAAAAGAAAGACTCTACAGGCATCTGTTTTATTGGAGAGCGTAATTTCAAAACATTCTTATCACAATATTTACCAGCTCAATCTGGAGAAATGCGTACGTTGAATGGCGATAAAATGGGAATGCATAGCGGATTAATGTATTACACTATTGGTCAAAGACATGGACTTGGTATCGGCGGAGATGGTGATCCATGGTTCGTTGTAGGTAAAAACTTAGAAGACAATATTTTATACGTTGAACAGGGTTTCCATCATGATGCTCTCTATAGTGACTATTTAATAGCTTCCGATTTTTCTTTCGTAAATCCAGTTGATTTGGACAACGGATTTGAATGTACTGCTAAATTTAGATATCGTCAAAAAGATACTAAGGTTTTTGTTCAACGTGAAAGTCAAAATGCTTTACGCGTTACATTTGATGAACCAGTACGTGCTATCACACCTGGACAAGCCGTTGTATTTTATGATGAGGAAGTTTGTCTAGGTGGAGCAACTATCGATGATGTATTTAAAACAACAGGTCAGTTAAGTTATGTTGTTTAATTAAACCAACAAAAGATGGAGTTGTTAAGAGCCTGGGACATAATTCAATGCCTCAGGCTACAAATATATATTGGCAGTAATTGACTTAAAATAAATTTTGCAAAAATATTGTTTATGTCTTGCTCCAAAATACTACTACATCTTTATTTTATTAAATACTGCGTTTCTCGTAAGATAATTTTAAGATTGGGTGGAATCATGATAACGAAACAAGATACGATTTATGAGTGGATTCAAAATGGTCAACTTGAAGATGCTTTAAAAGCTTTATTTCAAAACATAGAAGAAGAACCAAATACCATTGAAAATTATATCAATGCAGGAATAGTATTAGCTGATATTAATGAAATTGAAAAGGCTGAGCGTTTCTTTCAACGAGCAATTACGATTGATGATAAAAATGGTGCAGTGTATTACAACTTAGCCAATCTTTATTACGATCAAGGTAAATACCGTGATGCTATTAAACTATATCAATTGGCATCTAAATACAATATGGATAAAATAGATACTAATTACATGATTGGTATGTCATTTAACCAATTAGATGCACCAACAGAATCTTTACCTTACTTTATGACTGCAGCAGAATTAGATAAGAATCAAGATGCAGAAGTTCAATTTCAATATGGTCTGGCACTATGTCATTTAGAAATGTTTAACCAAGCTATAAATCAACTAAAAATTGTTTTAGATATAGATTCAAAGCATGTCGATGCTTTATATAATCTTGGTTTAGCCACTTACATGGATACTGAAGATCTTGATTTAGCTATGTCTTATTTTGACAAGGCTATATCTATAGATCCAAATCACTTGCTAAGTCAACATGCTAAGAAAACGTTTGAAGCTATAAAGAATGAGGAGGAGTAATATGTCTGACCCTACACTATTTGATTATTCAATGATTAAAGGTACTGTAGATGCTATTTTATTTCAAAATAATGATAATTTCTATACAGTCATTAAAGTGGAAACAATTGAAACTAATGAATCATTTGGTAATTTACCAACAGTTGTAGGGTTCTTTCCAAATATTGTGGAAGGAGATGTATACACTTTTAAAGGACAAGTGGTAGAGCACCCACGTTATGGCAAGCAATTGAAAGCCGACACTTTTGAAAAAGAGGTCCCTCAAACTAAGGATGCTATTATTACATATTTATCAAGTGACTTATTCAAAGGTATAGGTAAAAAAACTGCTCAAAATATTGTAAATACACTTGGTGAAAATGCGATAAATGATATTATGACAGACGCATCAGTTTTAGAGAAGGTTTCAAATTTACCGAAAAAGAAACAAAAGCAAATTGCTGATCAAATTAATGCCAATCAAGAGTCCGAAAAAATTATGATTCGATTACATGATTTAGGCTTCGGACCTAAATTATCAATGGCGATTTATCAATTTTACCAATCCGAGACTTTAAATGTGCTCGAAAATAACCCTTATCAACTCGTTTATGATATTAAAGGAATTGGTTTTAATAAAGCTGATACTTTAGCTAGAAATAATGGCATCAGTTTTAATGATCCAGAACGATTGAAAGCAGGATTATTATATACGCTAGAAGAAGAATGTATAAAACAAGGTCACACCTATTTATCACTAGATTATGCCATTGAAGTGACATTAGACATGCTAATGGATGCTCATTCCAGTGATAGTATCGATTCAAAACAGCTTGAAAATATTCTCGAATTATTAAATGAGGAACAAAAAATTATTGTAAACAATGAGCGAGTCGCCATTCCTAGTCTTTATTACTCCGAACTCAAAAGTGTTCAAAATTTATATCGAATTAAAACATACAAACATAAGCTAAAAGAAATAGAACAATCTGATTTACAGATACATATAGGGGATATAGAGACTAGTAATAATGTACATTATGCACCATCTCAAAAAGAGGCCTTACAAACTGCAATTAATTCTAAAATTATGCTTTTAACCGGTGGTCCTGGTACAGGTAAAACAACAGTAATCAAAGGAATCGTTGAGCTTTATGCAGAGGTACATGGTCTTTCTCTTAGTTACTCAGACTATCAAGAAGATGACTATCCTATTGTCCTTGCAGCACCAACAGGTAGAGCATCTAAACGATTACAAGAATCTACAGGGTTGGAAGCAATGACAATTCATCGTCTAATTGGATGGAATCAAGAAACACAACCAGAAGACATTCTAGATAATGAAATTAAAGCAAAGCTCATAATTATTGACGAAATGTCGATGGTAGATACATGGTTGTTTCACCAATTTTTAAGTGCAGTTCCCCTAGATGCACAAATTATTTTAGTCGGTGATGAAGATCAATTACCTTCAGTTGGACCAGGTCAAATATTTAAGGATCTTATTGATTCGAAGGCAATACCTCGAGTTAATCTAACTGAAGTTTATCGTCAACAAGATGGTTCAAGTATCATCGATTTAGCGCATCGTATGAAACACGGTGAGCCAATAGATATTACAAAGCGTTTTCATGATAGGAGTTTTATAAGTTGTAATGTCGATCAAATTCCTAAAGTAGTTGAAAAAGTAGTTTCAAGTGCAGTTAATAAGGGTTATGATATGAGTGATATTCAAGTCTTGGCGCCTATGTATAAGGGTAACGCAGGTATTAAAAGATTAAATCAAGTATTACAAGATATTTTAAACCCTAAGGCACAAGATACACGAGAAATTGAATTTGGTGATATAAAGTTTCGTAAAGGTGATAAGGTTCTTCAGTTAGTTAATCGTCCTAATGATAATATCTTCAATGGTGACATAGGAATAATTGTTGGTATATTTTGGGCTAAAGAAAATGCTTTAAATAAAGATGTTATGGTTGTTGATTTCGAAGGTAACGAGATTACTTTCACTCGTCAAGATTTATTAGAATTAACACATGCTTATTGCACATCTATTCATAAATCACAAGGATCTGAATTTCCTATTGTAATTATGCCTATCGTCAAGCAGTATTTTAGAATGTTACAGCGACCAATACTTTATACAGGACTTACACGTGCTAAACAATCATTAGTATTACTTGGAGATTCAACCGCATTTGAAATTGGATTAAATACGCAAGGACAATTACGACATACACAATTGCAAGAGCTAATCTTGTCATATTTTGATATAGACCATAAACAAAGTGATGTAACAATTTCAAATACTGTGAGTAAAGATGAAGAGGCAATGAATACAATTCACGACGTTGATACTAAAGATGATCAAGTCATTTTAAGTGAATCTACGTTATATCAAATCAATCCAATGATTAATATGGGGGATGTTTCTCCTTATGATTTTGTTGAGCGTTGACATTTAGTTTGAA